>JALHNS010000543.1 GCA_022843445.1 Gemmata sp. | reverse complement strand
GGTTCCGCCGGGGCGGTTCTCATTTCTGCCCGCGCGCGCGCACTTCGGATTTTTTTTTCTCGCACCTTTCGCTAAACACCGCGCCTCATTCGGTCGGGCGAATTCGCGTTCCCTTTGGAAGGGGCGGTGGGCGTATGCGTCGGGCAGCGGCGTGGGGCGTCGTGGTCGGCGTGCTGTTGGTGAGTACCGCGCGCCCGGTTCGGGCGGCGGAGGCCGACGGCTTCTGGTTCACTCTGGCGTCCGGTGTGGCGGGCTCGTCCACACCGACGCAGTACCAAGAGTGGTGGTTCGAAACGCCGCACGCGCCGCCGGTGGCGGTGACGCGGCTCAACGGCGTCTCCGCGGAGGCGACGACCGGCGGCGGCAGCAGTTTCTTCCTCAGCGGCGCGGTGCCGGTGGTGGTGAAGCCCACCGACGGCTACGCGTACCTCGCGGGCAACAAACCGGCCGACCTGAGCGCCGCGCTGCGCCGCCAAATGGCCGGCGGCAAAGGGCTGGCGAGCGCCACGCCGGACGCGTCCGCGACCGTTCCGCCCGCCGACGCCTACCAACTCACGATCGACGCGACCGAACCCGACGCCACCGGCGCGCGGGTGCTCACCGCGGAACTGTTCGATACCGCGATGAAGTCCGTGGGGATGGGTTCGATCACGCTCGAAAACGGCGGCTGGTGGGTGCTGGGTCTCGGCGCGAACCCGAACACGATTCCGGACCCGGTGCCGAACCCCGAACCCACGCCCGAACCCACACCGGAGCCGACGCCCGAACCGGAGCCGGAACCGGAGCCGACGCCGGTTCCCGTTCCCACGCCGACCCCGACCGACCCGGGCGAACCGCTCCCGCAGAACCCGCCGCCGTCGAGCGGCCCGCCGTCCGACGGCGGCGACCCGACCGTGCCGAGCACCGGCAGCCCCGGCCCGGTAGCGACCCCCGAACCGGCCACGCTGCTGCTCGCGGGCATCGGCGGTCTCGCGGCCCTCGGTCGCCGCGCCCTGAAGCGCCGCCACGTGTAGTGGTTGGTGGGCAGTGGGCGGACCGAACAAGAACACCAGCAGAGCACGGGCAACACAGCCCGTGCTTTGTCTTTTCTGCCCACCAACCACGAATCGGCCGGGCCGATGGGTCGCGTTTCGGCGGGCCGCTGGAAACGCGACCGGGCGTTCCTAATCATGTGCGTGTGGGCCGGCGCGCGGTCGGCCCCGCACATCGCACCAAACGGAGCGCACCCCAAATGCCGGCTCAGGTTCAGAAGGAAGCCCCGGACTTCACCGCCGCGGCCGTTGTGAACGGCAACATCGTCAACAGCTACTCGCTCAGCAGCAACCGCGGCAAGTACGTGGTGCTGTTCTTCTACCCGCTCGACTTCACCTTCGTGTGCCCCACGGAAATCGTCGCGTTCAGCGACCGCATCGAGGACTTCAAGAAGCGGAACTGCGAAGTGGTCGGCGTGTCGGTGGACAGCCAGTTCTGCCACCTCGCGTGGATCAACACGCCGCGCGCCGAGGGCGGGTTGGGCGAACTGAAGTACCCGCTGGTCGCGGACCTGAGCAAGAAGATCAGCGCCGATTACGGCGTGCTGCTGGACGCGGGCATCGCGCTCCGCGGCCTGTTCATCATCGACAAGGGCGGCACGGTGCGGCACATCACCATCAACGACCTGCCGCTGGGCCGTAGCGTGGACGAAGCGCTCCGCGTGCTGGACGCGCTGCAACACTTCGAGAAGCACGGCGAAGTGTGCCCGGCGAACTGGAAGCCCGGCGACAAGGCGATGAACGTGAAGGAAGCGAAGAAGTACTTCGCCGAAACCGCGAAGAAGTGATTTCTGAGTAGTAGGCACGCTCCGCGTGCCGTGTGTTCGGGCCGCGTCAGGTTCGACGCTCTTCGCACAGCCCTCCGCGCTCCGCAGAACGGCACGCGGAGCGTGCCTACTACCATTTATTTCGCCACCGGCAGCTCCGCGTACACGATCTCGCTCCCGTACAGGCTCTTCGCGCTCGCGAGCACTTTGCCCTCGTTCGACACGATCACGCTGAAGCCGTATCCGCGCCACGTTTGCTTCTTGTCCACGCTCCAGTTCGCGCCCACCAAGTGGTGCTTGAACGGCTTCACGCGCTCCGGCAGTTTGTGCAGCATCCACTCCGCGGGGTGCTCGCCGTCCACCCACGCGATCGGGTACAGCAGGCACCAAATCTTGTGCGGCTCGTACTTCTCCAGAATGGTGTGGATGTCGAAGCAGATGCCGAGGCCGACGCGCCCGTATTCGGTGTCGTGGAACTGCACGCCGCGGTCGCCCGCCGTCGCCCACGATTTCTCCGGGTGCGGCCACGGCGTCAACTTCCGATAGTGACACACCAACTCGCCCTTCGGGTTCGCGAGGCACACCGTGTTGAAGTACCGCGGGTCCTTACCCTTCGGCGCGTCCACTTCGAGCAGCGGAATCGTGAGGTAGACGTTCAGCTCTTTCGCGAGCGCGCAGAAGTGCTTGGTCGAAGGGCCGGGCACCGGCTCCGCGAAGCCCTTCGGGTCTTTGCCCTTGAAGCCCGGTTCGATGGGCATGTCGCCGACGTGCCAGTTGGTCTTCAGGTCTTGCGACAGGTAGCCGGTGATCGCGGTCTCGGGCAGCACGACGAACTTCGCGCCGCCCTTGGCCGCGTCCTTCACGAGCGCGGTGAGCTTCTTGGTGTTCGCGGCCACTGCGCCCAAGTCGGACGAGCACTGCACGGCCGCGACCGTGACCGTTTTGGGCTTTTCGTCGGCGCGGGCCACTGGTGTGAAACTGAATGCGGTAAGGAACAGAAGCGCGCGCACGGTGGAACCCTCCGCTGTGGCGCGCCGTGGTGTCACACCCAGCCGCCGGTGACGGGCAGCACCTGCCCGGTGATGTAGCCGCTCTCTTCGCTCGCCAAGAACAGCACCGCGTTCGCGATGTCGTCGGGTTTGCCGAGCCGCCCGATCGGAATCTGCTTCAGGTATTCCGCCATCACCTCGGGCTTGATCTCGCCGAGCATCGGCGTTTGCACCACGCCCGGCGCGACCGCGTTCGCGGTGATCTGCCGCCGGGCCAGTTCCTTCGCCAGCACCCGCGTCAGGCCGATGACGCCGGCCTTCGCCGCGGCGTAGTTCGTTTGCCCGTGGAAGCCGACCATCCCCGCGACCGACGCCACGTTCACGACGCGCCCGCCGTCGCGCAGAATCTCGGTGCCGTACTTGCAGCAGTGGAACACGCCGTCGAGGTTCGTCTGAATGACCGCGTGCCACTCGTCGAGCGTCATCTTCTTCAGCGTGCGGTCGCGGATGATGCCCGCGTTGTTCACCAGCACGTCCAACCCGCCGCACAGCTCCTTCACTTGCGCCATCAGCGCTTCCACCTGCTTCGCGTCGCGCACGTCGGCGTCGAGGGTGTGAACGGTGGGCGCGTTGGGCAGCGCGCGGAGTTCGGCGGCGAGCGCTTCGGCGTCCTTTTTGTTCGCGCCGTCGGGATCGTTCCAGTAGTGGAGCACGCACGTCGCGCCGGCGCGGGCGAACGCGGACAGCACGCCGGCCCCGATGCCGCGCGAGCTACCGGTGACGAGCACCACTTTACCGGGAAAGCTGTAGGAGATCATGGGAAGGGTGTAACGAGTGAGTAACGACAACCGCGAAGGGCATTGTAGGCGAAGGGCGCGAACGGCGCACCGATGGCACAGACGGCGCGTTTGGGTTTTAGCCGCGGAGCGGCGGCGCACCTGTTGTGAGAACGGCCGTGTCCCACACGGCCGTTCTCACAACGGAAGCTGGTAGCCCGGGGTGCAGTGAGCGGAGCCGAAGGCGCAGCGAACAAACCCCGGGTACACACACGAAAGAAGAACGAAGCCCCCGAAGGGGGCGACAGAGTGTAGCCGTGGGTGGAGCGCAGCGCAACCCGCGGCGGGCTTCGCGGTGCGCGTTCGCGCA
>JALHNS010000542.1 GCA_022843445.1 Gemmata sp. | reverse complement strand
AGTTCGCCCTGATGAGACGACCGACGGCGACCCAGTGCCATGACGACGACCTCACACGGTGATACCCCTTCGACGCGCACCGGCACCAAAGAGTTGCGCCTTTTTCAACGGGCTGTTAGACAGGGAGCTATTTCGGAGAAGATGTGGACGGGGCGAGTCGCGCGTCGCTGTGGCAGAGATGGTGGCCGTCTGGATGGTGCGCGGGTGCTGCTGACGGGTGCGCGAGTGCGTGTGAGGCCAAGATCGCCGAGTACTATGAGCGACTCACCTGACACCTGCCCGTTCTGCGCGCTGCCGGCGGCGCGCGTCGTCGACGCCAACGCACTCGCCGTGGCGATCGAGGACGCGTTTCCGGTCACCCCCGGCCACACGCTCGTCGTTCCCCGGCGCCACGTCGCGTCGGTCTTCGACCTGACGCCGGACGAGGTCGCGGCGGTGATGGAACTGCTCGCGCGGGCAAAAGCGCGGCTCGACGGTCTGTCCCGCCCGGACGGGTACAACGTCGGCGTCAACGTCGGCCGGGACGCCGGGAGGATGGTCATGCACGCACACGTCCATTTGATCCCGCGCCGCGCCGGCGATGTTGCGAACCCGCGCGGCGGGGTGCGCAACGTCATCCGCGGGAAAGGTGACTACTCGCTGTCGGAGTCGGACGGATCGGCGGACTCGAGCGGGGCAGCCGCGACCGAGGGAAACGGAAGGGGTCGAACGGTGTCGTGAGAGGTTACAACCGGGTAAGCAATTCGAAACGGGCGGCGCGCCCTCCCGCGCTGGAGGCGCCCGCGAGACAAAACTGGGGGCAGCTCAGCGCGGAAGTTGATTGACAACACGTTGGCACTTTCTTACAGTCAGGACGCTTCGTCCCACCCGAAATCCGGCGCACTTGGCCGCGACTGTGCCACCCGAACCCTAACCGCTCGAATCACACCCGGCGCGGGCTCTCTGGCCCCGCTGATGCCACCAAGGTCGGGTTTCACAACCGTCCGAACACCGACGAGTCCGCAGGCGACGGAGAACTTGATGCCCCTTCCAGAACAGCGGCACCGAGCGTGCGGCGGGCCCACGCGGCGCGAGATCCTGCGCGCGGGGGGCCTTGCTCCGCTGACGCTCGGACTCACCAACGTACTCGCGGCGCGTGCCGGCACGGCTCCGAAGGCCCGGGCGAAGTCCGTCATCCTGCTGTTCATGTGGGGCGGCCCCAGTCACCTCGACACGTGGGACCCCAAACCGAACGCGCCGCCCGAAGTTCGCGGCGAGTTCCGGTCGATCGCGACCGCCGTGCCGGGGTTGCGGATCGGCGAGCATTTTCCCCAGTTGGCGACCCGCGCGAAGCGGTACGCCGTGGTGCGGTCGATGAGCCACACGGACCCGGCTCACCTGTCTCCCGTGCACCACCTGCTGACGGGTCGGATCGCCCCCAAACCGAATTCCGACGCCGACGGGGCGAGCCGGCGCGACGCCCCGTGCCTCGGGGCCGTCGTCCAGAAGGTGCTACCGTCCGCCGACGCGATCCCCGGCGCGGTCACGCTCCCGTGGGCGGTTTCGCACCCCGCTGCGCCCGGCGGCACCGCGCCCGGACAGAGCGCCGGTTGGTTGGGTACCGCCTTCGACCCGTTCCTCGTGACGGGCAACCCGAATTTGCCCTCGTTCACCGTGGCGGGATTGCGTCCGTCGGGCGACGTGTCGACCGACCGACTGAAGAGCCGGGCCGAACTCTCCCGGCTCCTCGACCGGACCGGCGGGCTCGACGGTTACACGGGAGTCCAGAACAAGGCGCTGGGCCTCCTCCTTTCGCCCGCCGTCTCGACCGCGTTCGATCTGTCGAAGGAGCCGATCGCGATCCGCGACAAGTACGGGCGCCACGCGCACGGGCAGAGTTGCCTGCTCGCCCGGAGGTTGGTCGAGGCCGGGACCCGGTTGGTGACGGTCAACTGGCCCGACGACGGGCAGGCGTTCTGGGACACGCACGGGAACAACTTCCCGGCGCTCAAGACCCGACTGATGCCCCCGGCCGATGTGGCGTTCGCCGCCCTTCTGGACGACCTGACCGCGCGCGGGCTGCTCGACGAGACGCTCGTCGTCTGGGTGGGCGAGTTCGGCCGCACCCCGCGAGCGGACGGTGGCGGGCGGCAGCACTGGCCGCAGTGCTACTCCGCCGTGCTGGCCGGTGGCGGCGTCCGAGGCGGAGCCGTCTACGGCTCGAGCGACAAGATCGGTGCTCACCCGGCAACCAATCCGGTGTCCCCGGCCGATCTCACTGCGACGATGTATGACGCTCTGGGAATTGACCCCGCGACGGAGCTCCACGACCCGGTGGGTCGGCCGTTGCGACTCACGGACGGAACGCCCATCCGGCCACTCTTCACATAGCCACCCTCGACGGCCTGCGGGATCGGCACCCGCACCCCGATCCCGTCGGCGATCGTGTCGATCCGGTCGCGGGCCGCGAACCGCCTCTTGAACGCGTTGATCAGGTTCCGCGTCTCGAACTTCACTCCCAACCGCGCCTCTGGTCACAACGACGCACCGCTTGCGGCGGCCAACCCGCAAGGGATCGGCAAGTGTGCCGTCCCATGCCTTCCACGCCGTGTGTTGATTTACGAGCCGCGAATGGGGCGCCCCGGAGGAGGGTATTCATCTACGAGGCTGCGGCGGGGGCACCCCGGCCGCAGCCTGATTCCCGTGCCCTGAGCAAGATGCTGTGGGTTAGGACGCGAAGGAAGCGCGCGCGTTTGCGGCTGTCATCGGAGCGCCCGGCCACCGTACTGCCGAGGCGCCGCTCGTGCCGGCTGAAGGCGCGCGGCCTGCTGCCGTTGGCCGAACACCCGCTTGTGTCGGCAATCTACTAACGGCCGCTCCCGCCTTCGAGTAGAGTTGAGGCTGACTCATGGGAACTGCTCATGCCCGCCGAAGAGCCGGCTCGCAAAGACGATCCCGCCCCGTCACCAAGAGAAGTCCCGCTCCGGCCGGCCCTTGACACCGGTGCCGCACGCGGGGACGGCGACGAATCGACTCAGCCTTCTCGACGTAACCCGCCCGAGGGCGGTGATTCTCAGGTACCGTCGTCCGGCACGGTCCCACAAAACGGTTCGGTCGCGGTGCGGGCCGCGAGGCTCTCCGGCCCGGGCCACGAGAAGGGTGACGGGCCGCAAGCCGTCTCGATTCCGGGCTACGAACTCGGGCCGGTCATCGGCAGCGGCGGAATGGGCGTCGTCTATCGCGCCCGCGACCGCGCGTTCGACCGTGACGTGGCCGTCAAGCTCCTCCAAGACCGCTACCCCTCCGGCTCGCCCGTCGCCCGCCGCTTCCTCGACGAGGCGCGCATCACCGGCCAGCTGCAGCACCCCGCGATCCCGCCGGTCCACCAACTCGGCACGCTGCCCGACGGCCGCCCGTTCCTGGTGATGAAGCTCATCAAGGGGGACACCCTCGCCGACCTGCTCGCCGCCGCGCCCGGCGACCGCGGGCGGTTCGTGGCGGTGTTCGCGCAAGTGTGCCAGGCGGTCGCGTACGCCCACGCGCGCAAGGTGATCCACCGGGACCTGAAGCCGGCCAACGTGATGGTCGGCGCGTTCGGCGAGGTCCAAGTCATGGACTGGGGGCTCGCCAAGGTGCTCGGCGCGGCAGACGAGAAGCCGGAGGCCGACGGCGGAGGCGAGCGCACCGCGATCCGCTCGCTGCGCGGCGAGGACTCGGCGACGCAAGCGGGGAGCGTCATGGGGACGCCGGCGTACATGTCGCCGGAGCAGGCCGGGGGTGAGGTCGAACTGGTGGACGAGCGGGCCGACGTGTTCGGCCTCGGCGCGATCCTCTGCGTCATCCTCACCGGCAAGCCGCCATACACGGGTTCGAGCGCGGGTGCCGTCCAGGTGCAGGCCATTCGCGGCGACTTGGGGGCCACCTCGGCCCGCCTCGACGCCTGCGGCGCCGACCCGGAACTGGTGGCGATCTGCAAG
>JALHNS010000541.1 GCA_022843445.1 Gemmata sp. | reverse complement strand
CCGGCGGGCATGGGCGACGAAACCGCGCTTGACGGTGCCGCCGTGCGCGCGCTGCGGGCCGCGCTCGACGCGCTGTGAACCCGTGACAACTGCGCTTTTGCGCCCGGCACGCGCGCGCGTACCATGTCTTATCACCACGCCGCGCACTCACGAAACGATTCGACATGAGCGACCGCTCCGGCTCCTCGCGCCAGCGCTTCCAAGATTACGTCCGCGCCTACTCCGCGCCCGCGAAGGACGGTGCGCCACCCGCCGCCGACGAGCGCGCGAGTCGGCGCACGCACCTGCGCGCGTACCTGCGCTACTTGCGGCCCCACGGGCGCGCCGTCCGCGCGATCCTGCTGTTCGCGCTGGTCGCGGCCGTGCTGGACATGGCCGAACCGCTGTTCCTCCGGTTCATCGTGGACCGCGTGCTCCTCGACACCGGCCTCGAACTCAGCGCGCGCGTCGTCACGCTGCACTTGGCCGGCTCCGCGTTCCTCACCGTGGTCGTGTGCGCGAAGTTGGCCGCGGCGCTCAAGGACTACCGGCAGAAACTGCTAAACGCCGCGGTGATGCTCTCGCTGCGGCGGGCGCTCTACGACCGGCTGTTGCACCTCCCGCTGCCGAAGCTGTGGGGCATGAAGACCGGTGGCATCCTGTCGCGGCTCTCCGGCGACGTGGACACCACCGCGGGGCTGTTGCAAATGGCTGTCGTGTCGCCGGCTCTGTCGAGCCTGCGCCTCGTGATCGCGCTGTGCGTGCTGCTGGTGCTGAACTGGCGGCTCGCGCTGCTGGCGGTCGCGGTGATCCCGGGCGCGGTGCTGGTGAGCTTCGTGTTCGCGCGCCGCGTGCGGCCGATTTACCGCTCCGTGCGCACCGACGTGGAACACATCGACGGGCGCGCCGGGGAGACGTTCTCCGGCATCCGCGTGGTGCGCGCGTTCGGACGCGAGCTGCGCGAGCTGCTCGCGTACCTCATCGGCCGGCACACGGTGATGCGGAAGGAGCTCTTCGCGCACCGCCGCGAGGTGTTCCTGTGGGCGTTCTGGGGGCTGCTCGTCGCGGCCGTGAACGTCGTCATCATCTGGTACGGCGGCTTCTTGGTGGTGAGCGGGCGCGCCTCGGTCGGCGACATCATGGCGTTCCAGTGGTACACCGTGCTGCTGATGAGCCCGGTGTGGAACATCGTGAACTCGTTCTCCGAACTGCAGCGCGCGCTGGCGGCGCTGGAGCGCGTGTTCGACGTGCTCGCGACCGAACCGGACAAACCGGACCGACCGAGCGCGGTGAACGCGCCCGCTGTAGTAAGCGAAATTCGCTTCGAGGGCGTCGCGTTCGAGTACGAAGAGGGCCGGCCGGTTGTGAGCGACTTCGACGTGACCGTACCCGGCGGTTCGGTGGTCGCGCTCGTGGGGCGCAGCGGTGCGGGGAAGACCACGGTGACCGACCTCGTGGCGCGGTTCCATGACCCGACCCGCGGGCGCGTGCTCGTGAACGGCACCGACATCCGCGACTTTCGGCTGCGCACCTACCGCGACCTGTTGGCGCTGGTGCAGCAAGACGTGTTCCTCTTCGACGGTACCATCCGCGACAACATCGCCTACGGGCGGCACGAGGCGACCGACGAGGAGATCGAAGCCGCGGCGCGGCAGGCGAACGCGCACGAGTTCGTCGCCCGGTTGCCCGACGGCTACGCGACCGTAGTCGGCGAGCGCGGGGTCCGGCTCTCCGGCGGCCAACAGCAACGGCTCGCCATCGCGCGGGCGATCCTCGCGGCCCCGCAGATTCTGATTCTGGACGAGGCCACGAGCAACTTGGACACCGAGAGCGAGCAACTGATTCAGGCCGCGATGGCGACGCTGCTCGCCGGGCGCACCACGTTCGTGATCGCGCACCGGCTCTCGACCGTGCAGCGCGCCGACCTGATCCTGCTGCTGGACCACGGGCGCATCGTGGAGCGCGGCACGCACGAGCAACTGATGGCCGCCCGCGGCGCGTATTACGGCATGGTGATGCGCCAACTGGCCCCAGCAGACGGGTGAACCGGGCGCCCCGCCCGCGGTCGCCGCGTCCGACGCCCCGGCGCGAGCCTCAGAACCGAACGCCCGCGTGCAGCCCCAGAAACGGCCCGGGGCGCACGTCCACACGGTCGCGCAGCGAATCGAACTGCGCCTGCCCTTCCCCGTACCGCCGGCCGAACGCGTACCCGCCGTTCGCCACGAACCGAACGCGGTCGAACGGCTCCCACTGAACTCCCGAAACGAGCCGCTGCTCGAACGCGAAGAACCGGTCCTGCCGGTCGGCGCGCCCGGCCAAGAAGTACGATTCGTTCGCGAACTCGTAGCCCGCAAACGCCCGCAGGTGCGGCGCGACGCGGTACGTCACCCGCGCGGTGATGTTCAGCAGCGGCACGTAGGACAAGTTCACGGTCAGGTCGTCGGTCGGCTGCCAGAAGAGAGACAGCGGCAGCCCAATGCTCACGCGCAACCGCTCCGACGGGTTCCACGCGTACGCGCGACCCCCGGCAGTGGAAAGTTCACCGCACCACCGGCCATGTAGAAGAGCGAGAGCTGCCACGCGTCGCGGCCGTGCTTCGTGGGCACGCGTAGGAACCCGGCGAGCGTCGCGGTCATTTCCCTGACGGAGTCGAACGGCTTGTCGCTCGCGGAGCCGACGCCGACGAGCAACCCGCCGGTCCACCCGTTCTCGAACCGGTGCACGTAGTTCGCACCGACGTTCACGCTCCACAGCCGATCCGGGAACGCGCGCCCGGTGTCCGGCAGCACCGCGTTGGTGTCGAAGAGGGTGTTGCGCAAGCCGACCGTTGCGATGAGCGCGTCCGGGCCGTCGCGCCAGACGGGCACGCCGAGGTTCAGGCTCTGGCGCACGAAGCCCAGATCCGCGTTCTGCCCGCGGACGCCCTGCGACGGGTACCACGCCGCGCTGTAGCCCGGCGGGCCGCCCCCGCCCATTCCGCCGCGCCCGCCCGCTCCGCCACCCATTTCGTCCGGCCCGCCGCGCGGCACGCGCGCGACCGGGTCCGGTTCGGGCACCGCACCCGCGGGTTCGGCCGGCAGTTCTGGCTCGGCGCGCTCCTGTGCGCGCAACGGCGCTCCGCACCCGACACACGCGACGAAGACAAACAACCGCGCCAACATGTTGCCGCGATAGCGTGAACCGCGCCCGGCCGCAACACCGGATGACCCGTCCGGGGGCACCACGCAGGCCGTTCGGTGTTTCCCCCTGCGTCCGGTGCGCGCGAGCCGGCCGGGTGGACCACCGACCCAGCGCGACACACGGAACGACCCGGGTGTACCACGCGAGGGTCGAGGTCGGGACTTGACCGCGATGTGAACTTGCGTATACAATCCATCCAGTTAGCGCGAACCGCGCTTCACGGAGCGTTCGTTCACCGGCGCGAACTCGAACGCGCCAGTTTTTGCCGAAGTTGGGAGGGGTGAATGTCGCGCGCTGAAATTGGCCCCCAGCGCCCTGACACCGCGCGCACGAGCGCGCCTCGTTCCGAGTCACGGTCCGGTGTGCTCCCGGTTCGGCCGAGCGCAAGACCGGCGCCGATGGTGACAAGCGGTGCGCTCGTTCTATCGCGCGGGAACGGGGGTACCGGCCGGAAGGGACGGCCCCCACACTCGAACGGCCGAATCGAGGGCGTACACGCGGTCGGTTCGCGCGTCCCACGCGACCCCGCGAAGCGCGCCGGTGGCGCCGGGTAGCGCGAGCAGTTCGCGCCCGGTTTCGACGTCCCACACCCGAACCGCGTGGTCGCTCCCGCCGGTCAGCAAGCGGGTTCCGTCCGGGCTGAAACACAGCGCGTTGACGACCAGCGTCGAACCGACCAGCGCCCGCAGCTCGCGCCCGGTGGCCGCGTCGCGCAACCGGATCGTGCGGTCCGCGTCGGCGCTCGCCAATAGCTCCCCGTTCGGCGCGAACGCGACCGCCGTGGCCGGGCGCTCGCTGTGCCACGCGCGC
>JALHNS010000540.1 GCA_022843445.1 Gemmata sp. | reverse complement strand
CCAGCCGCCGCCCCACCGCCACCGCGGTGCGAATCACGTTCGGGTTCATGTCGAAGGGCTCCTCTGGGAATGAGATCAGGGCGCGGTCAGGTTCAGTTGCTTCAGGCCGGTCAGCACGGTCGCGAGCGCCTTCTTCTCGCGCTTCGAGTGCCGCAGCGCGGCCACCAGTTTGGCGGCGCTCGCGGCGGCCTCGGTCAGCGCCACGCGCAAGCTCTCGGCGAGGTCCAGCGGGTCGGGGGCGTTCGGCGGGTCGCCGCGCGCTGGTGCGGCCGGATCGGGCTTCACGACGGTGCTCCGTTCGGGTTGGGGTTTGGGGGCGATGTCGAGTTCGGCAGTGTCGGGCACGACGAGCTCGGCGCTCAGGGCCGCGACTACGAACGTTTGGTTCGGGGCGCTAAAGGTCACGGGCTTGTCGTGCGCCACGAGCCGGACGGTGCGACACCCCAGCGCGAGCGCGCGCAGAACGGCCCGGCGGTCGAGAGCGATCTGAACCGCTGAGCCGCGCGCGACGGACCGGCCCAGTGCCACGGACTTCACGGTCCCGTCGGACGCGGCGCGAACGCGCGCTCGCGCATCGGAACTGACGGCGAGCGTGACTGGCCGCGACTCGTGCTCGGCACAGGGCAGGTGCGGCAGCGCCGCGGTCAGTTCGGCGGCGTCGCGCGGGTCGAGTTCGAGGGCGGTGGGCGTGCGGCGCGGGACGACCGCCGGCACGTCCGGGTACTTCGCCTTCGTGTCGGTCGGGAGCCACACGGCCCACGGACCGGCGGACACCACGAGGTGCCCGGCCCCGCGCCCGACGCGCACGTCGGTGGAACTCGCGAGCGGCTTCGCGCCGAAGACGGTGAGTGCGGGTACGAGCACGGCGTCGGCGAAGGGCAACTCGAACCCGGACCACAGCAGCGCCGTGCGCCCGTCGGTGCCGATGACGGTGCCGGTGGAGCCCCGCACCTGCACGTGCGACAGTGCGAACCGGCCGTCGTCGCGGGCGGTCGTGCGCCCGCACTCGTGCAGCGCCACCAACAGTTCGGCCTTTACCGGCGCGGGTACCGGAAGTTCCGGTAGATCGTGCTGCTTACCGGGCAGGAGTAGTTCGACCGGCACCACGCGCGTTCCGGTGGTGTCGGACCAGTGCGCCGTGGCCCGCGTCTTCGACTGCGCTTCCAGTACGACCGGTTCGTCGCTGGCACCGGCGCACGCGGTCAGCAGTTCAAGGGGGAACAGGAGCCGCGCGTCGGGCGCGCCGGGTGCGGGGGTCGTGTGCGTGAGGCGCACGCCCGACGGCACGACCGCGTCAAGGGTGCGCACGCCGTCACACACACGGACTTGCATCGGCGGGCCGGGACCGCGGGGCCTGCCGAGCGCGCACTTGGCGAGCAGTGCGCCGAAGTCCCGCGCTCGGGCGCGGGTGAACGGGATCACCGGGAGTCTCCTTTCGCGTTGTGGGTCAGTCAGTCGATTTCCCAGCCGGCGTCGAGCAGTTCTTCGGCGCAGTCGAACACCTCCTTGGGCAGCGCGAGGAACTGCTCGAACCGGGCCGGGAGTACGAACAGGCAGGTCAGGAACACGGTGGCGCTGTAGCCGGTGAGCCGGGCGGTGCGGGCGTCGAACACCACGCCCAACTGCACCCGCCCGCACCGCCGGCGGACCACCGGCAGGAACGGCCAGTGCGGCCACGCCGCGGGCGCGCACAGCACCCGCAGGCTCAGCGCCCGCCGCGCGGACGAAGTCATCACCGCCTCCGGGTTGGGATTCGGGACGAGGAGAGCAGAGAACGAAACGAACCGCGCAAAGTGTGCCGCGGTTCGGGTGAAGTGCGGTTACGCGAGCGCGGGTTCGGCGGGCACGGCGCCGAGGCGTTCGACGGTCTCGCGCAACTCGGCCTCGGCTTCGGCGACCGCGCGCTCCAACCGCTCGCGCTCGCCCGCGAGGTACTCGGCGTACGCGCCCAACTTGAACTTGGTGGCCCGGATCTTCTCGGCGGCCCGCGCCAGCGTGTCGTCGCGGGTGTCGGTGCCGAACTGCGCTACGGCCGCCCGGTGCTCGGCCACCAGCGCCGCCAGCCCGTCGGCCACGGCGCGCGTCACCGAGCGGTCGCCCTCTTCGGTGCCCGCGGGCACCGGGAACCGCAGCAACCGCCCGCCCACGCGGTTCAGGAACTCTTGGATCTTGTCCACGAACCCGGCGTGCCGCTGCGCGACGAAATAGCACCCGCCCTGCGGCCGAATCGGGAACAAATCCGCCTGCCGCTCAAAGAGTTTCTGCACCACGCGGGTCACGTCGCCGCCGGTGCGGGCCGCGATGCACCGGTCCAGTTCCTCCTGCGCCAGCGTCGCCAAGCCCGCGAGTTCGCACGTGACCGCGCCCGTGCGCTTGTCCAGCGTGAGCATCGTTTCGAGCGTGTACGCGAACGTGTCGCCGTCGCGCGACTCCTGCGTGAACTGGAACTTCACCGAGTTCACGTCCTCGCTCACGGGCCGGATGATGCGGCGGTCGGACAGCCGCTTGCAGGCTCGGCTGAAGGCGTGCCGCGGGGCCAGTTCGCGGGCCACGCCCGGGTCGAGGCCGGCGTCTTCGAGCGCGCGAACGAGGTCGGAGTGGGTGACGGACGCGCCGGGGCACGCCCACGCGATCACCTCGCCCAACAGGCGCGTCGTCGCGCCCACGGGCACGGGCACCGGAATCGGAATCGTCGCCGTCGTCATCGGAATTACCTCCGGTTCGAGAATCGGGACCAGAAACGCAACGACCCGGCGCACACTAGCGCCGGGTCGAACAGTCACAGAACGATCCGGTACGGTCAGAGCGCCAGGACGCGGCCGACGGCCTCGGCCGCGGGATCGAGCGCGGGCACCCGGTGCACCTCCTCGCACAGCTCCGCGAGCGCGCCGGGATCGCTGCCGATCACCAGCGCCGTCGCCCGCACCCGCGCCGCAAGTTTCCACGCCTTGAACCGCTCGGCCGAACGGGGCGGCACGACGCACTGGGCGTCGGTCACGATCACGAGGTCCGTGACCCCGACCGGCGCGCCGATCTCGCGGTACATGCGCGGCAACTCGTCGATGGGCACGTCGAGGTTCGAGCCGCCGCCGATGAACCCACACAGCCAGTCGCACAGCGCCCGCTCGTCCCACCGCGCCGGCGGCAGCGCCAACAGGCGCTCGCCGGTGTTGCCGGAGTAGGCGATCAGCCCGCACCAGCGGCGCTGGTGCCGCGCCACCCACGCCAGCGCCAGCGCGAGCGCCTTCGCGGTGTGCGCCTTCGCCCCCTCCATCGACCCGCTCTCATCGACCACGATCAGCACCGGGCCTTTGCCCACCGGCTCCACGGCACTGTGCGCGCGGCACAGCGCGTGGTGCTCGGCGATCCGGCGCAGGGCGTCCAGTTCCAGTTCGGGCACCACGAGCCGCGCCAACTCGAACGGCAGCAGGCGCGCGACCTCGCCGCCGGGTTCCACGCCCACGACGTCGTCGAGGCCGTGGGCCACCTTGAGCCGCTGCTTCGAGCGCGCGACCCGCCGGAACCGACCGGCCAGTTCGCACACGCGCCGCAGCTTAGGGTCGGTGCGCACCCGTTTGAACAACTCGGCCACCGCACGCGGATCGGTGCTACCCGAACCGCCCGGCCCCATCCCCAGCGCCAGTGCGGCGTCGCGCAGTTCGTCCACTTCGGCACGGGCCGCCGCGACCGCCGCACCGGCAGCCCGCAGCGCCGCGACTTCGGCCGCGAACTCCGCACCCCCACCGACCACGTGCGCGCGCACGTCGGATTCCGGCGCGGTCTCTTTGAGACGGGCGAACTGTTCGGCGAAGTGGACGGCGGCGATGGCGGCGGCGGTGTCGTCGAGTCGCGTGTCGGCGTGCAGCGCTCGGTACTCCGGCGCCTCCAGCAGCCGCGCCACGAACGAGTGCCGCACGGGATCGGCACACGCCGCGTTGAGCACCGGGTCCGGATCGAACGCGGCGCAGAAGAAGTCCGCGGCGGCGTGGTCGTCGGTGCCGCACGCGCGCAACCGGTCGCTCTCGGCGACCAA
>JALHNS010000539.1 GCA_022843445.1 Gemmata sp. | reverse complement strand
CGCGCTGGAACGCCTCCGGTGCGCCGCGGCCGGTACCGCGCTCGCGTGCCTCGCGCTGTTCGTACTCGGTTGGGCCGACGGCCCGGAGAAGCCGCTCGCGCGCGCCGCGGGCATTTCCGCCGAACCGCTCGTGATCGGCTTCAGCGACGAACAGAAGCGGTTGATCGCGGCGCTCCAGCAGCACACCACAACCGACGCGCGCATTTTGTGGGACGACACCGACGCGCACGGAGCGGTGGCGAACTGGTCGGCGCTGCTGCCGCTGTACGCGAACCGCGCGTACATCGGCGGGTTGGACTGCGAGTCCGAAATCGACCACGGGCACTGTTCGCTCTCGGACCAGCGGTTGAACGGCCGCCCGCTCGCGGACTGGACCGACGACGAACTGATCGACTTCTGCCGCTGGTACAACGTGGGCTGGGTGGTGTGCCGCGGCGGGCGCACGGCGGAGCGGTGGGCGCGGTGCCCCGGGGCGCGCCCGGTGGCAAAACTCACCGAGGCCGGGCAACCGGTGGAACTCATCGCCATCGACCGGCGGCACTCGTTCGTGCTCAGCGGTTCGGCGAAGTGGGAATCGGCGGATGCGCGCCGTATCGTGCTCACCGACGTGCAACCGGACGCCGACGGGTTCGTGGAACTGAGCCTGCACTGGTTCGAGGAGCTGCGCGTGTACCCGAGCTACGTGAAGATGGAGGGCCTGCGCGACAAGCACGGCCGCGACCCGATCCACATGATCCGCCTGAAAGCGCCCGGCCCCATCCCGCGCCTCACACTCGTCTGGGAGCACCCCTGAGCGCGCGGTGCTAAGTAAGCAACTCCTCCACGCTCGCGGTCGGCGCGGCCAGCGGCGATACGGAACCGGTTGGGCCGAAGGTGAGGCGCGTGGCGCACCTGTGGGCGTGCGGTTGCGGGGCGCGGAACACCAGCAACTGCCGCCCGGTCACGTCGAGCACCCGGTACTCGCCAACGCCGCCGGCCGCGACACACCGAGCTGCGCGATTCAGTTAAACGTCGTTCTAATCCGCGCCACGGGGCCGGTTGAGCCTTTGGCCCGCGCCCGCGAATCGGAATAATGTCGGTGTCCCCACGTTGGAGCCACCGATGACGTTCCGCGCACTGCTCCCGGTCGCGCTGATCGCGGCCGTGTTCACTCGCTTCGCGCCGCCCGCACACGGGTGCCCCGGGTGCGGGCCGCCCACCGGTCAGACGCTCACGAGCGAAGTCGCGCAGGCCGACTTCATCCTCTACGGCACGCTCACCAACCAGAAGGCCGACCCCAAAGACCCCACCTCGCTGAAGGGCACCACCGACCTGAAGATCGACACGGTCATCAAGTCGCACGCGCTGGTGAAAGACAAGACCGTGTTCACCATCCCGCGGTACGTGCCGCCGGACCCCAAGCCGTACAAGTACATGGTGTTCTTCAACGTCGTGAACGGCGACGTGGACCCGTACCGCGGCGTCGCGGTGGGCACCGACAGCAAACTGCCGGAGTACGTGCGCGGCGCGCTGGAGGTGAAGGGCAAAGACAACGCCACGCGCATGAAGTTCTTCTTCGAGCACCTCGAATCGCCGGACTTGGAGATCAGCGGCGACGCGTACAACGAGTTCGCCGTGGCCGACTACAAGGAGGTCGCGGACCTCGCGCCGAAGCTGTCGCCCGCGACGCTGCTGAAGTGGCTCAAGGACCCGAACACGCGGGCCTCGCGGTACGGGCTGTACGGGCTGCTGCTGGGCCACTGCGGGAAGGAGAGCGACGCGAAGGAGGTGCGCGCGCTGCTCGACGACCCCGAGCGCAAGTTCAGCAGCGGGCTGGACGGCATGCTGATGGGCTACGTGCTGCTCGACAAGAAGAACGGCTACGACTACCTGATGAAGCTGATCGCGAACCGCGAGAACGAGTTCCTCGTGAAGCACGCCGGGCTGAAGGCGCTGCGGTTCTTCTGGGAGTACCGCCCGGAAGTGCTGACCCGCAAGCAACTGCTCGACGGCATGGCGGCGCTGATGGGCGACAAGGAAATCTCCGACATGCCGATGGACGACCTGCGCAAGTGGGGCGCGTGGGAGCTGACTTCGGAGGTGCTGAAGTACGCGAAGGCGGAGTCGCACAATTCGCTACCGATCAACCGGCGCGCGATGCTGAAGTTCGCGCTCGCGGCGAGTTGGGCCGACCCGAAGAACGCCGAGGCCGCGGCGTACGTGGCCGCGTGCCGCAAAGAGGACGCGGAGCGCGTGAAGCTGCTGGAAGAGTTGCTGCGCGAGGAGATGAAGCCCGCGCCGAAGGCGGAACCGAAGAAGTAATGCCGGGTTGCCGGGTGCGGCGGTTTCGTGATTGCCGCGGCGCGCGCGGGCGCTTACATTCAGCGGCATTCCCTCCCGCACCCTCTGCCGCTCGGAGCCGCAATGTCTGCCGAACCGCTCGCGCCCGCCAAGTCGCCGAAGTTCATGCTGTGTCTGATGATGTTCCTCCAGATTTTCATCTGGGGCGCGTGGTTCGAACTGGGCTTCGACTACATCCCGAGTCTCAAGTTCGAGAGCTGGCAGAACGCGCTCATCTTCGGCGCGTTCAACGTCGGCGCGGTGGTCGCGCTGCTGTTCAGCACGCAGTTCGCGGACCGCAAGTTCGCGGCCGAAAAGTTCCTCGCGCTCAGCCACCTGATCGGCGGCGCGGCCATCATGGGGCTGTTCTTCCTGCACCCGGCACCGGGCGAGCAAGCGCAGTTCTGGCCGTTCTTCGGCCTCATGCTGCTCCACTGCGTGTTCTACGTGCCGACCGTGTCCATCACGAACTCGATCGCGTTCGCCAACCTGAAAGACCCGGCCCGCGAGTTCGGCCCGGTGCGCGTGTGGGGCACCATCGGCTGGATCGCCGCGAGTTGGCCGTTCATCTTCATCTTGGTGGACTGGGCCAAAGTGCCCGCCATGGGCGACGTGGGCTTCGTGAACTGGTTCGGCGCGATGCTCGGCACCTCGAAGACCGGGGCCGACGCGCAGGCCGCGCAGCGGTACATCTTCCTCGTCGCGGGCGCGGCCTCGTTCGTGCTCGCGGCGCTCAGCCCCGCGCTACCGCACACCCCGCCCAAGCCCGCGGCCGACGGCGACTCGTTCGCCGCACTCAAGGCCGCGAAGTTGCTCAAGCACCCGTTCATTCTGGTGCTGTTCGTCGTCACGTTCATCGACGCGGCCGTTCACCAGAGCTTCTTCTACTGGACCGCGTCGTTCCTCAAGAGCGAGGCGGTGCGCATCCCGGAGAACTGGGTGCTGCCGGTGATGAAGATCGGGCAGATCGCGGAAATCCTCACCATGCTCGTGCTCGGTTACGTGCTGAAGAACCTCGGCTGGCGTGTGACGATGACGCTGGGCGTGTTGGGCCACGCGGCCCGGTTCGCGGTGTTCGCGTTCTACCCGGAGCCGTGGGCCGCGGTCGCGGTGAACGCGGTACACGGCGTGTGCTACGCGTTCTTCTTTGCCACCGTGTACATCTTCATCGACGAGTTCTTCCCGAAGGACATCCGCAGCAGCGCGCAAGGGCTGTTCAACCTGCTGATCCTCGGCGTCGGGCCATTCGCGGCGAACATCCTGTGCGGCGAACTGAAGAACCTGCACTCGCCGGGCGGAAAGCTCGAATACCCCGCGGTGTTCTCGTACTCGATGATCGCCGGGTTGGCGGGCGCTCTGTTGCTCGTGCTATTCTTCCACCCGCCGAAGGGCGCGACCACCGAACCGGTGATCGACAAGCCCGAAGAGTACGCGCCGCCGGTTGCGTAGCGCCGCTCGCTCGCACCCGTCGCGGCTCGAGCTGGGTGGCGCTCGGCTTTCGCGCGAACCCGCGGGCGCGCGCGCTCGTCCTTCCCGGTGCCCGCACGTCGGCCGGACGCACATCGGGAAGGACGACCAATGAAGAAGTTGCTGTTCGCCGCGGCGCTGGCCGCGGGCGCGGCGGGCGCGGGCGCGGCCTCGTACCCCGAAGACGCGCGGCACCTCGCGGACGCCGCCGAGTGCGCGGCTCAGAAGCTGTGGGCCGGCGTCGAAGCGAACCCGGTGCCGGTGGTGCTGGCCCTCGGC
>JALHNS010000538.1 GCA_022843445.1 Gemmata sp. | reverse complement strand
CCGGGGCCGAAGCCGCCCGTACCGCTGCCGCCGCTCGCGGCGCGGGCCGCGCGCAGCTCTTCGTTCTTCGCGTTGAACTCCATGAACATCGCCTTTGTCCACACGCCGCCTTCCGGCAGCGGCTGGGTGCCGGCGCGCTCGGCCATGCTGTTCAGGAAGCCGCGCGACTGCGCGGGCACTTTGCTGAGGTCGATCGAGTCGTTGGTCCCGCCGGTGAGCCGGACCATAAACTGCCAGCTCTGTTCCGGGTCCATTTTGAACCCGCGGCCGCCGCCCGGCCCGCCGCCGCCCGGTTGCATCCCGCCCGGTTGCATCCCGCCGCCGGGGCCACCGCTCGGCCGACCGAAGCCGGGGAAACCGCTCCCGCCGGCGGGCTGTTGCGCACCGCCCCCGGGGGGTTGGAACCCGCCACCGGGGAAGCCGCTCGCGCCCCCCGGCGGCTGCGCGCCGCCGGTGTCGCCGCCGCGCCCGAAGCCGCCTTTCCCGAAACCGCCCTTCCCGCCGCCGGGTTGCGCCGGGGCGAGTGCCGGATCGAGCACGAGCAGCAGGGCCAACCCGCCGCAGAACGTGAGGGACTTCTTCAGCATGGCGACACCGTTACCCGAGGTGCGGACCTTTACAACTACGATACTACCTAACCGCGCCTGTAGCCGTCACGTGCGATTTCGTAAAGTCTCACGCCGCTTTCAGATGTGCGGGCGCGGCACACAAGTGCCGCGCGCGCGCGAACCGGCACAATCCACAAACGCGAAGCCGCGCGCCCGCGAGACACAACGCGGAACACCGGAACGCCCTGTCACAATGGGCAAGCTCGTCCGTCATTCCTTTTGGAACCCGCCGCGCCGCGGGGGTAAAGTGGGTGAAGGCCGCGCGAAGGCCAATACGCGCGCGGCGGGAAGGAACACACCATGCGCTGCCACCTCCTCGCGCTCGTCGCGAGTTCGTTCGTCGCCCCCGCCGCGAGCGCCCAAGAGCCGATCCGGTTCGCCCGCACACCGGACATCTCGCCCGACGGCAAAACGGTCGCGTTCAGTTACCTCGGCGACATCTGGACCGTCGAAGCCATCGGCGGCGTCGCGCGGCCGGTGACGATGCACGAAGCCCACGACGTGAACCCGGTGTTCAGCCCGGACGGCAAGCACATCGCGTTCAGCTCGAACCGCTTCGGGCAGTACGACGTGTTCGTGGTGCCCGCGGTCGGCGGCAAACCGAAGCGGCTCACCTTCGACCACGCCCCGGACATGGTGAGTGGCTGGACGCCCGACGGCCGGAGTGTGGTGTTCAACTCGGCGCGCTCGCCCTCGTTCCCGTCGAACGCGGAGTGCTTCACGGTGCCGGTCGAAGGCGGCGCGGAGCGCAAGCTGACGCTGTTCGAGGCGAAGGAGGCGCAGTTCGCGCCGAGCGGGGGCTGGGTCGCGTTCGTGCGCGGCCCGGGCACATGGTACCGGCGCGGCTATCGCGGCAGCAGCAACGACGACATTTGGATCTCGCAAGCCGACGGCACGAACCCTCAGCGCGTGACCACGTTCGACGGCCAAGACAGCTACCCCAGCTTCAGCCCGGACGCGCGCAAACTGTACTTCGTGAGCGAACAGGGCAGCAAGCCCGGTTGCGCGAACGTGGTGTGCGTGCCGATCGGGAGTAACGGCGCACCGGCCGGTTCGCCCACGCGCGTGACCACGCACGACGACGACACCGTCCGCCGCGCGCGCGTGAGCGGCAACGGCGAGTGGGTGGTGTACGAGTGCGGTGCGGACCTGTGGGTGGCCGGCACCAAGAGCGGCGCGCCGCCCCGCAAGCTCGCCATCGAAGTGAACGCCGACGACAAATCGAACACCGAGCGCACGGTCACGTTCACCCGCGACGCCACCGAGTACGCGCTCTCGCCGGACGAAACCCACGCGGTGATCGTCGTTCACGGCCAACTGTTCCTCACGAAGGTGCCGCAGGGCGGGAAGGCCACGCGACTCACCGAACACGCCTACGCCGACTCGAACCCGACGTGGTCGCCGGACGGCAAGAAGGTGCTGTTCGCCTCCGACCGCAGCGGCACCACCGACCTGTACGTGCTCGAAGCGGACGACACCGAGCACCCGGAGTTCACGAAGGCGCACAAGTTCAAGACGACGCGGCTCACCACCGCCGCCGGCGAAGAGACCGGTGCGTCGTTTAGTCCGAAGGGCGACAAGATCGCGTTCGTGCGCGAGGGCAAACTGTGGCTGATGAAGCCGGACGGCAGCGACCAGCGCGTGCTGGTGGGCGCGCAAAAGGTGCTCGATTACGACTGGTCGCCGGACGGCAGGCACGTCGCGTACTGCCGGATGGACGGCTCGTTCGCCGCGGAAATCTACATCGCCGCGACCGACGGCAGCGGCCCGCCGGTGAACCTGTCGCGGCACGCCACGTGGAACAGCGACGTGAGTTGGAGCCAGACGAACGGGAAGATCGCGTTCGTGGGCCAGCGCCGTGGCGGCTACGCCATGCACGTCGCCTCGCTTCAGAAGCCGCTTCAGGACGGCGCGACGAAGCCGCCCGCTGAGCAGATCGACTGGGACGACCTGCACCTGCGCGTCGAGCGGCCCACCGGCGTGAGCGCCGAGTACGGCACCATTTCGCCGGACGGCACCCAAGTCGCGTTCCGGTCCACGTCCAACGGCGACGAACTGTGGGTGGCGAGCGCGAACGGGTTCTCGGTGTCGCGCGTTACCACCGGGAACCAGACGCCGAGTTGGATCCGGTGGACGAAGAAGACGACCGGCCAAGTGTACTTCGTCAACGGGCAGGGGCAGTTGTGCTTCGCGCGCACCGGGTTCGCGTTCAACGGGCCGGGCGAGCCGAGCAAGGTGCCTTTCAGCGCGAAAATGACCATCAAGCGCGACGAGGAGTTCGCGGAGATGTTCGCGCAGTGCTGGCGCGCGCTGAACGCGAACTTCTACGACCCCAAGCACCACGACACGAACTGGACCGCGGTGCGCGAGAAGTTCCTCCCGCTCGTCGCGCACACCGCGACCCGCGAAGACCTGTACGCGCTGGTGAGCATGATGCTCGGCGAGCTGAACGCCTCGCACCTCGGCATCAGCGGGCGCACGCCGACGCCCGACGAGTGGACCGCAGAACTCGGCCTCATCTTCGACGACACCTACCGCGGGCCGGGGCTGCGCGTCATCGAAGTGCTGAGCCGCGGCCCGGCCGACAAGCGCGGCTTGGACATCAAGCCCGGCGACGTGGTGCTGAGCATCGACCGCGTCGAACTCGCGCCGAGTGTGAACGTGTCAAAGTTGCTGAACAACAAAGCCGGTGAGGGCGTGCAACTGATCGTGGCGAGCGACCCGAAGGACGCGAAGACGAAGCGCAAGGTGGAGATCGTCGCCGCGACCCGCGCTTCGGTTTCAGCGCTGATGTACGACCGCTGGGTGCGCCGCAACGCAGACGCGGTGAGCGCGTCGAGCAACGGCAAGTTGGGTTACATCCACATCCCGAGCATGGACGAAGCCGGCTTGGACGCGTTCGTGCGGGCGCTCTACTCCGACCACTTCGACAAAGACGGCTTGGTGCTGGACGTGCGGTTCAACGGTGGCGGGTTCACGCACGACCAAGTGCTGAACTACCTCGCGGGCAAGGAGCACACGTTCTTCAAGCAGCGCGACGGCGGCGAGGGCCAAGTGTTGCGCGCCAGCGACCGCAAGTGGACGAAGCCGCTCGCGGTGCTGACGAACAACCGCAGCTACTCGGACGCGGAAATCTTCCCGCACGCGTTCCGCGCGATGGGCCTCGGCAAACTGGTGGGCCAAGACACCGGCGGGTTCGTGATCGGCACCGGGAGCACGCGGCTGATCGACGGCTCCTCGTTCCGCCTGCCGCGGATCGGCGTGTACACGAACGCGGGCGTGAACATGGAGAAGCGGGGCGTGCCGGTGGACGTGCCAGTTGAAGTAACACCGGCGGACTGGTTCCGCGGCACCGACGCGCAACTGCTGAAAGCGGTGGAGGTGGTGGGCAGCGACGTGAAAGCGTGGAAGGCGGCGCGGGCCGGCGCGCCGGTGCCGGTGGCCGCGCCGGTGGTGCCGGCGAAGCCGGTCGCGCCGATGCCGC
>JALHNS010000537.1 GCA_022843445.1 Gemmata sp. | reverse complement strand
GCCGCGGCCGGCACCGGCGCGGGCGCTCGGCACGGGTTCATTTCCGGCGCGCTCGCGGGGGCCGGCGTGATCGGGCTGCTCGCGGCCCGCGGCGAGTCCCTCAGCCCGGTGTCGTTCTGGCTCGGCACGATCGGGTTGGACGGGCGCGCCGCGAACGACCCGGCCGCACTCGCGGCCACGTTCGGCGGCGTGCTGTTCCTCGGCGTCTTGGGCGGTTGGCTCGGCGGCGTGCTGTTCCCACCGCTCGCGCCCGCGAGCATGCGCAAGCCGCCCAAGTTGGGCGGGGACTGACGCGCGGGCTACTCCACCGTCACCTTGAACGGTTTGCTCGTCAGCGTGAATTTGCCGAATCCGTCGCCGGCGTTCTCTGCGCCTCTCGGGGCCGGGTTCGCACCGGTCTTCAGTTCGGCCACCAGTTCGTACTCGCCCGTTGCCGTCCAGTAGGCGAAGTGCGCCCGCCCGCGGAACCCGCTCGTGAGCGCCTTCAGCGCGAACGTGTGCGCCTTGCCCGCGGCGATCTCCACCGCCACCGGCAAGCGGAACTCTTCGGTGAACGCCAGCGGCGGGTCGAGGTCCAGCGCGCCCTTCCCCTTCAGCCGCACCGTCAGCACCACCGGGTCGCCGCCGGCCCACAGCTTCAGCGGCTTGTCGGTGGTGTTCGTCACTTCGATCTTCAGATCGACCGCGGGCGCCGGCAGCGGGGTCCCGTCCGCGGCAGCCGCTCGGACCGCCTTCTTGTACTCGTCTTCCGTCTTGCCGCCGAGATCGAGTTTGTACTTGGCGGTGCCGGAAATGCTCAGTGCAAGTGGCCCCGCCTTGTCGTCGGCCCCCGCGCCGCAGGCGCACAGCGCAACCGTCAGAATCGCGCGAACCATTGCGTTCCTCCCAAGTGTGAAAGCCGGGCACGGCACCCGGCCCCCCATTCCGACGAACCGCGCGCCCGCGGCGATTGTTCACGCGCCCCACACCGATCTATAATGTGACTCCGAGACTCGCGCTCTCTACCCACGGCGGCAAGACATGGACGAGTTGCACCACGAGTGCGGCGTGGCGGCTCTTTACTACTTGCCCAACCGGGCCGAGAAGTCCAACGTGTGGTCCGGCGCGCCGGACCAACTCTCGCGGCTCATGCCGCGCATGCTCCTCGACCTCCAGAACCGCGGGCAACTCGCCGCGGGCATGGCGAGCTACAACCCGGAGCGCGAGAAGCTGGTGGACACCCACAAGGACGTGGGCACGGTGATCGAAGCGTTCCGCATGAACGAGCCGTCGAAGTACGCGAGCATCATGGAAGACTTCGCGGGGCGCGCCGCCATCGGCCACACCCGCTACGCCACGTGCGGGGCCACCACCCGCAGTTACGCGCAGCCGTTCGAGCGCCGGCACGGCTGCAAGTGGAAGTGGTTCGCGTTCGCGTTCAACGGCCAGCTCACCAACTTCGCCGACCTGCGGCAGCAGCTCCTCCAGAACCACGACTACCACCTCACCCGCGACAACGACACCGAAGTCATCCTGCACTACATCGCCCACGAGATCCGGCGCGACGAGCGCGCGAACCTCGTGGAGGTGTTCCGCAGTCTCGCGCAGAAGTTCGACGGCGCGTACAATATCGTGTTCCTGAACGCGATGGGCGACATGGTGGTGCTGCGCGACCCGGTGGGCATCCGGCCGCTGGTGTACGCGCTCGACGGCCCGGTTTTTGGCGCGGCGTCCGAAAGCGTCGCGCTCCAGAACCTCGGCTTCCGCCAGAACAGCATCAAGTCGCTCGCGCCCGGCGAGATGATCCTCATTCAGAACGGCGAACTCACCACCCATCGGTTCGCGGAGAGCACGCGCACGGCGCACTGTTTCTTCGAGTGGATCTACTTCGCGAACGTGGCGAGCACGCTGGACGACCGCAGCGTGTACCTGAGTCGCTCGCGCTTGGGCCAAGAGTTGGCGAAACAGGAGCGCGCCCTCGGGCGCGTGCCGCTCGACCCGTCCGAAACCGTGGTGGTCCCGGTACCGGACACCGGGAAGGCCGCGGCCGACGCAATGGCCTTCGCGCTCGGCATTCCGAGCGTGGAAGGGCTGATCCGCAACCGGTACATCGGCCGCACGTTCATCGAGGGCGGCAACCGCGCCGACAAGGTGCGCCTGAAGTTCACCCCGCTGCGCGAAATCTTGCAGGGCAAGCGCGTGCTGCTCGTCGAAGACTCCATCGTGCGCAGTACCACGCTCCAAATCCTGCTGAAGCACTTGCGCGAACAGGGCGGCGCGGCGGAGATTCACGTGCGCGTCGCGTGCCCGCCGATCATCGGGCCGTGCTTCTACGGCATCGACATGAGCACCGTGAAGGAACTGTTCGCGCCGAAGTTCATGGCCGGGAAGGTGCCGACGGTTGCCGAACAAGACGCAATGGCCGAGGCCCTCGGCGCGGACTCGCTGTTCTACCTCCCGGTAGACGCGGTCGCGCGCTGCATCGACCTGCCCGCGGAGAAGCTGTGCCGCGCCTGCCTCACGAACGAGTACCCGACGGCGGTGGGCGAGCAGCTGTACCAACTGTCGCTGCGCAAGCACGCGACCGGCGACACGAACGGCCGCACCTACGAAAGCCCTACCGAACCGCTGATGTGCGCCGTCACCGACGCCGGGCAGACGTAGGACAGGCTTCCAGCCTGTCCAAGCGATATGGGACAGGCTGGAAGCCTGTCCTACGCCGCGCGCTTCATTTCCCCTTGCCCCAATGCCGCGCGATAGCCGCGCACCGTGTCCTCGGCGCAGCGGTCCCACGTGAACGGGGCCGCCGCGCCTACCGCGCCTGCGCGCAGCGCGTGCCACCAATCGTCATCGACACACGCGCGCAGAAGCGCGTCGCGCCAGCCGGCCTCGTCGTGCGGGTCGATCAGGTGCGCCGCGCCGCCCACCGTTTCCGCCACCGCACCCGCCGTCGATGCCAGCACCGCACCCCCGCACGCCAGCATCTCCACCGTTGGCATCCCGAACCCCTCGTACAGCGTCGGGAACGCCAACGCGCGCGCCCCGCTGTACAGCGCCGCGAGGTCGGTGTCCGCGCAGTACCCCAATCGCTTCACGGTGCCGTCCGCTCGTCGCGCCGCGATCTCGGCTTCGAGTTCGTTCGCGCGCCACCCGCTTCCGCCGACCAGCACCAGCGGGTGCTTCACGCGCACCGCGTGTGGAAGCCCGGCGTGCGCGCGAAGCAAGAGCGCGAGGTTCTTGCGCGGTTCCACGGTGCCGACGTGCAGCAGATAGCCCGGGCGCAAGCCCAACCGCAGCAGAGCCGGAGCGCACTCCGCCAGCGACAACGGCCGCAGGAACGGCCGGCGACCGTTGTACGTGACCGTGACGCGCTCCGCCGGGAACCCGGTGTGCCGCACCAGTTCGCGCTTCGTGAACTCGGACACCGCGAAGGCGTGCGCGGCGCGGTTCAGCGTGTCGCGGAACTGGCGCTCGTATTCGGTCACGCGGCGCGCCGGGTGCCACTCCGGGTGCAGCAACACCGAGAGATCGTGAACGGTGGTGACGAGCGGAAGCGAGCACGGCCCCGCGAGCGTGTTCGGTTCGTGGTACAGCGCGAACCCGCCGCGCCGCGCGCACCGGTCGAGCGGGTTGGGCACGAGCAACTTCCCGGCGCGCCGCGCGACCGCCATGATCCCGCGCCGCGCCGTCGCTTCGACGCGGGCCGCGAACCCGCCGCGCTCGCGCGCCTTCAGGTAGCGGTCGGCTTGGTTCGCGAGCCACTTTGTACACGGCAGGAACACGCCGCTTGGGAACGTGTCCACGGAAACGTCCGTACGGCGCTCCAGCGCGGCGAGTAGCTCGGCCGTGTGGTGCCCGATGCCGGAGCGCGCGGTCAGCGCGCAGGTCGCGTTCACGAGGACGCGCACGAGTGGTTCCCTTTCTGTGTCTGCGCTGCCGCTCACTTGCGTTCGCGGCTCGTTCGGCGTCACGCCGCGCGCTTCACTTCTGCGCGTTGCCCCAGCGCGGCGCGATAGCCCTTCAGCGTGTCCTCGGCGCAGCGGTCCCACGTGAACGGGGCCGCCGCGCCTACCGCGCCTGCGCGCAGCGCGTGCCACCAATCGTCATCGACACACGCGCGCAGAAGCGCGTCGCGCCAGCCGG
>JALHNS010000536.1 GCA_022843445.1 Gemmata sp. | reverse complement strand
GGCGGAAGTCCGGTTCGAGGAACCCGACGCGCGTGCCCGGTTCCAGCCGCGCCTTCAACCGGCCGAGCGCGAATTCGGCCATCGGGACGTGGTGCAGAATCGCGCGGCCGAGCACCACATCGGCCCCGGTCAGCCAGTCGCCGAGGTGCGCCACATCGGCCTTTACGAACGACACGTTGGGGGCGCCCGCGAGGGCGGCTCGCGCTTGCGCAAGCAGAGAGTCGGACGCATCGACCGCGACCACGCTTCCGGCCGGTAGGCGGCGCGCGAGCCGCTTCGTCAGGCCGCCCGGCCCGCACCCGAGTTCGGCGGCGCGGTCGGTGGGCTTCAGCTCGAGCGCGTCGAGTAGCGCTTCGCTCGCGGCGGCGAAGTGCCGGTCTTGCAGTTCGAGCCGCCGCGCCGCGCGCTCCGACTGCCCCAACACGTACTCGCGTGCGCTCATCGTGGTGCTCCGGGCGGTGAGGTTGGCACGGCCGTATCGTGGTGCGGCGCTCCGCGCCTCATCGTCACAGAACGGCGCGGAGCGCCGTGCCACGCTCAGCCCGCCTTTTGCGCGGCGCTCACCAGTTCGCGGCAGTGGCCCTCGAGGTCGCGGTTGTTCGTGCGCTGCGCCGCCTCCAAGCCGGCTTGCGCGAACTTCAGCGCCTTCGCGCCGGCCTTCAGGCGGAGCATTTCCTCGGCCGCGGTGGTGTAGAACTTGCCCTCGTCCGGGTGTAGCGCCGTGAGCGCCTCGAACTCGGCCGCGGCTTTCTCTGCGTCCTTCGCCTTCACGTACAGTTGGGCCTTGCGGAGCTTGTAGTCGGTGGCCCGCGCGCCGCCGTTGTGCTCGGCGTCGTACTTCGCGCCGGCGTCGATCAGTTCCGCGGCCCGGGCCGTGTCGCCGCCCGCCGCCGCGCCGGTGATGCACACCGCGTACAGCGGGTACCGGTCGGCGTGGGCCGCGTCGAACGGCTTCAGCACGCCGGCCTGCGCGAACGCGACGGCCAAGTCGCGCGCGTCCAGCTTCAGCGCCGCCCGCACGGCTTGGTCGAGGTCGCCGACGGTGGCCGCGCCGAGGTCCAGCGCCGCGAGTTCGGCCACACTCATCGCGCCGATCTCGCGCTTCGCGGGCGCGGCGGGCGCGACCGGCGCCGCGGGGGCCGCGGGCACGTTCACCTGCGGCGGCGCCGCGCTCACGTACTCCAGCCCCAACTTGTGGCGCAGCGCGGCGAAGTCGTAGATGTCGATGGGCACCAGTTCTTCCCCCACCTGCTTCGCGGGCGCAACGGCCTTCAGGCAGTCTTCGAGGAACTTGATGACGCCGAACGCGTGCTTGCGGAGCACCTTGCTGCCCACCGCGTTCAGCGCGGAGTTGCCCGCGAGGGCCTTCAGCGGTTTGTGGATCCACACCTCTTCGAAGTAGTGCGCCGCGTGGCCCTTCAGCTTCGCTTCGAGCGCGAGTTCGTCTCCGTTGCCGCTCGGTTGCGCGAGCGCTTCGAGCACCACGTCGCCGAAGTTCAGCGCGGTCGTACTCTCGGCCGGTTGCTCGACCGCCAGTTGCAGTTCGGTGCGCAGTTCGTCGGCCGCCTTTGCCACCGCGTCGCGGTTCGGGTGGCTCAGCCGAATGACGCCCTGACCGACCATGAACCGCGCGAGGACGCGCGCGAGGTTCACGGTGCCGACCGCGAGCAGCGACGGCAGTTCTTCGACCAGCACGCCGACGATGGTGTTCTGCTCGCGGATCGCGCGCACGCCGCGCAGCTTCCCGCTCTGGCTGTAGGTCTGGAGGAGCCGCTGCACCGGTTGCGCGTCGCGGATGGGCAGCACGAACGAGTGCGACAGGTGGTCGGTGTCGTTCTCCATGCCGTAGCCGCAGCGGAGCACTTCGGCGAGCGCGCCGGCCTCTTCGGCGCGGTAGTCGTCGGTTTCGAGTTCGATCGACTTGGTGAGCGCTTCGACCGCCTTGGGCTGTTCGCCGATCCACGCGAGGACGAGGCCGAGGTTGAACCACGCGGCCGGGTCGTCGGGCGTCGCGGCGGTCAGGCCCTCGTAGGCCTTGCGCGCGTCGCCGAACTTGCCGGTGGCGGCGCTTTCGGGCACCGGCTTGGCGGTGGGGCGCAAGCGGTACGCCTTATACGCGGCCTGCGGGTACGGGCCGTCCGGGCCGAACTCGCCGTCGAGTTGGCCTTTCAGATCGGGGTCGGCGGGCTGACAGTGGACCGCGCGCTCCAGCGCGGCCCGCGCGGCCACCGGCCGGTTCAGCATGCTCTCGGACTGGTAAATCTTCAGGTACACGTTCGTGAGCGGGTCGTGTGCGGTCGGGTCGAACGCTTCGGCGGCCTTGCGGTACAGTAAGAGCGCGCCGAGGAACTCGCCCTCGTTCTCGCGGAACTGCCCGCGCAGCAGGTACGCCATGCCGAAGTGCGGGTCCAGTTTCAGCGCCTCGGAGAGCGCCTCTTCGGCCTGTTCCACCTTCTTGTTCTGGGCCTCTTGGTTCTGCTCCGCGCCCGCGGCTTTGTAGAGGAACTGCGCGTAGTAGAGCCACACCGAGGGGTTCTTGGCGTGCGCGGTGAGCAGGCCCTTGATGGTCTGGGCGGCGGCCTCGTGCAGGCCCTGTTCTTCCTGCTCGAACGCCTTTTCCACCGTGGCGAAGTACGGGGAGCAGCACCAGCGGAACTTCTTGCCGCTACCGCACGGGCACGGGGCGTACGCGTCGAGGGCCATTTGGAGAGCCTTTAGTGGTCGTAAGGGTCGCTTCGGAAGCGCCGCGGGTGCCGCGCGCCCGGTTGTGTCGGCGATTCCGTTCAGGATAGCGGGTCGGGTTGCGCCCGAAAACGGGGCGGGGCGAGTTTGACACCCCCGAACCGCGTCCTAGTTTTGGGTGCCCCCTGAAAGCGCACTGTGGCGCGAAAACGCGCGCGACCGGCCCCCCAACGACCACCCCGGCCCGCCGGGATTTCGCCTTAAGGACCACTTTCTCATGGTGACGAACGACCTCGGCGCGTGCGAATGGTTCGTGTGGGACCTCCGGCGCAGCGGCCTCATCGACCGCGGTCCGCTCGACCAAATCGTCGGCGAGTACCTGCGCCGCAACCCGCGCGCCGAAGCCCCGGCGCTGGCCGAGTACCTCGTCGATCAGGGCACCATCACCGCGTTCCAAGCCGAGCGCATCCTGAACGGGAAGAGCGCCGGCCTCGTGCTCGGGCCGTACGTGCTGCTCGACGCCATCGGCGCGGGCAGCATGGGGCAGGTGTACAAAGCGAACTCCAAGAACGACACGAACCTGTACGCGGTGAAGGTGCTCCCGCGGCGCAGCATGTGGAACGTGCGGCTGGCGCGCCGGCAGGTGCGCTCGTTCGGCAACTTCACGCACCCGGCCGTGGTGCCGTTCGTCGATGTGGGCACCGCCGGCGGGTTGCACTACCTCGCGTGGCCGCTCGTAGAAGGGCGCACGCTCGAAGCGGTCGTACAGCAAGAGGGCAAACTGGACCCGCAGACCGCGGCGCTGATGGCCGCGCAGGTGGCGCACGGCCTCGCCGTCGCCCACCAGAACAGCCTGTTCCACGGCCTCGTGAAGCCGTCGAACATCATGGTCGGTTCGGACGGCCAGTCGCGCATTCTGGACTTCGGCATCGGCTCGCTGCTGGTGGAAAACGAGGGCGAGAGCCTCGTGGACACGATGTCCACGGCGAACACGCTCACCAGCGGGCTGGACTGCACCAGCCCCGAGAGCATCATGGAGCCGACCAACCGCACGCCGGCGGGCGACCAGTACAGCCTCGGGTGCGTGCTGTACTTCGCGCTCACGGGCCGCGTGCCGTTCCCCGAAGGGTCGGCCGTCGAGAAGATGATGGCGCACCAGACCAAAGAGCCGGAGCCGATCTGCGACCTCGCGCCGGAAGTGCCCGCCGGTCTCGCCGCGGTGGTGGCGAAGCTGATGGCGAAGGCCCCGGAGGGCCGCTACACCGGCTGCGACGAGGTGGTGGAAGCGCTCGAGGAGTTCGTGGGCGATCCGGCGCTGATTCAGGGTGGGGCGCCGCCGCGGTCCGGCAGCCGGCCGGGCCTGAAGGGGCACTCCAGCGGCGGCCGCCCGGGGCTGCCGGCGTCGCGGGCCGGCGCGCCGCAATCGAAGGTGACGCTGCCGAGCCGCAGCGGG
>JALHNS010000535.1 GCA_022843445.1 Gemmata sp. | reverse complement strand
AACGGGCGCGAGCGGAACGGCGGGCGCTGGTGTCATTTGGTGGCTCGGGTAGGCTTCGCCAGAATGAGTTTTGTCCATGACGGATGAGCGGTCGGGTTCGGCGAGCTAAGGAAGTCTACAACCAGCCGGTTGATGAGCCAGTGTTTCTCGATTTGGGGCGCGTGCCCGCACTTCTCGATGCGGCGGAAGTGGCCGCACGGCAGGTCTTTGGCGGCCTCTTCGGCGGTCTTCGGGCAGCACACTTTGTCCCCGCTGGCGGTCACGAGGAGCGTGGGGGCAACGAGCGCCTTCAGCTGCGGGCGCACCGAGTGCTCAAGGGTGCCGCGCACGGTGCGCAGGAAGCCGGTCTTCCACTGGCGGTTGGCGAACTTGGACTTGTAGTACCGCTCGATCTCGCGGTCCACGCGGCGCGGCTTGTGGAACACGCTCTTCACCATCGCCTGCGCGTTGTGGGCACGCACGCCCTCCATAATGGGGAGCTGCTCCTTGTCGCCCATGCCGGACGGGCACAGGAGCACCACGCGGTTCACGAGGTGCGGGTATTTGACCGCGAACTCGACGGCGACCTTCCCCCCGAGGCTGCTGGAGACGAGGTGGTACGGGGGCGTTTGCACGAACTGATCGAGGTAGGTGTGCAGTTGCTCGACGAGGTACTCGACGGTGATCGCCTCTTTGGCCGCGATCTTGCGGTGCAGCGCGTCGCCCTCGTAGGCGAGAATGTTCGGCGCGTGCACGTCGAAGTACCGCGCCCAGAACTTGCGGTTGCGGTACCACGACTCGGCCTGCTCGGCGAGGCCGTTGAGGAGCACGAGCGGCTGCCGGCGGGCGTAGTACCGCGGGCGCAGTCGGTCGAGCAATCCCTTGAGTGGGGAACGCATGGCGGGGGTGGCTCCGCGCCCGGTCTCTGTGGCGGCGACCGGGAGCAGTACAAGATAGCGTGCCGGCGCGCCGAGTGAAGCAAAAATCGCGGGGCGGGGCGGATTCGCGCGGGGCGCGCCGCGCGAACCGCTACCGCTTGCCGGGCCTCGCACAATCGGACGCGCTCCGGCACGGTCCTCGCCGGATGCGCGCTCGGTTCGCGCGCCCTTCACAAGTGTAACGGCCAAAAACTCTTTGCACGCGGGCGCGGGGCGCGGCTAAGATAACACTTCAATCTTCGCCGCACATCACCGCGGGACCGTTCCATGCCCAGTTTCAAAGTGCCTTGCCCCAGTTGCGAGGCCGCCGTCCTCATCAAGAACCCGGACCTCGTCGGCACGAAAGTCGAGTGCCCGAAGTGCAAGTACCGGTTCAAGGTGGAAGAACCGACCGCAGACGCCAGCGCCAAAGACAAGAAGCCGGACGCCAAAGACGCCAAGAAGGACAAGAAGGCCGAAAAGGCCAAAGACAAAAAGGCCGCGGGCGGGCAGAAGAAACTCGTGCCCATCCTCATCGCGGGCGCGGCAGTGGTGCTCGTCGGCGTGGTCGGCTACATGATGTTCGCGGGCGGCAGCAAGAAGCCGACCATCCCGACGGTAAACCGGAACCCCGGCGGAAGCGGCAATACCGACCCCGAGACCCCCGACGAGAAGGACAAAGAAAAGGACAACGACAAAGGCAAACCGCCGGCCAAACCGGCCGTCGCGGGCAGCAAGGTACAAACGACGAACTTGCTGCCCGGTCAGGCGGTCGCGGTTTACCGGTTCAACATGGACAAGGTGCGCGAGAGCACCGTGTACGGTGCGCTCGTGGACGCGCAAGTGGCCCGCACGTTCCAAACGTCGATGGGCTTCGCGCTGGACGACGTGGACACCTACATCCACTGCTACACCGGCCAAGCCCGCGAGGCGTTCGGCGTCATCAAACTGAAGGCACCGACGAAGCCGAACGAGATCACCTCGAAGATGGCCCTGATGCCCAAGCCGAAGGCGGTGAAGGGCCGCGACCTGTACGCGGTGCGCGCGAACCCGTTCGCGCTCGCGCTGGGCCACGCGCTCTCGATGTCGGCGCTGGTGGGCGACTACTTCGAGCGGGTGCCGATGGCCGCGCCGCCGGGCGCGCCGGCCCCGCAGTACGCGGTGTGCGCGTACGACACGCAGCACGTGCTGATCGCCGAGTACGCGGCGCTGGAGCGGTTCCTCGGCGAGTTGGACGCGAACGGGTACCCGCCGTTCAAGACGGAACTCGACACCAGTGCGGTTCCGCCCCCCGCGCCGCCCGAAACCGCGCCCGGCGCGCCGCCGGCCGCACCGGGTGTGCCGCCGAAGGGCGCGCCGGCACCCGTACCGGGCGCCGACGCGCCGAGCGACCCGAAGAAGCCGGCAGAGCCGAAGAAGGAACTGCCGAGCGACAAGATGTACGCCGCGCTGGACACCTATCGGACCATCGAGTTCCCGCTGAAGAAGGCCCTCGACGACATGGAAGCCGACCGCGCCCGCGTACCCCTGATGGTGTACGCCGAGAAGTTCGACGCCAAGCAGTACGACCCGAAGTTGCTGAAGAAGGACCTGAGCCTGCTCTCCGCAACGCTGGACCCGATCGCGGCCCGCACCCGGTACCTGAGCGGCAACGTGGTGGAGTTCAGCCAGTCGCGGTTGCTCGCCAACCTGCGGGTGGCGCTCGCCACCCGCGAGGACGCGCGCGAGTTGGCAAAGGAGCACCTCGTACCGGGCCTCACCACGGTGGCCGATGTCACGAAGTTGCTGCTCACCACGCCGGTAGCGTTCCGCGACTACACGCAGGGCGGCGCGACCACGAACCCGAACGGCGGCATCCCCGGGGCGCCGGGCTTCCCGGGCATCGGCTATCCCGGCTCGGGTTTGGGGCCGATCGGACCGGGCATGGGTCCGATGGGGCCGATGGGTTCGCTCGGCCCGATCGGACCGGGCATGGGTCCGATGGGGCCGATGGGTTCGCTCGGCCCCATCGGGCCGGGGATGGGGCCAATGGGCCCCGGTGCCCCGCCCCGCCCCGGTCCCGGTTTCCCCGGCCCCGGGAGCGGTCCCGGCCCCGGGCGCGACGGCGAGGAGGGCCCCGGCGTGCCGCAACCCAAAGACAAAGTCGAAACCGAGTCGCACCTCGACCTCGGCATGATCGACAACCAACTGCTCATCGGCGTCGACCTGAACCTGACCGGCGGCATCTACCGCACCGCGGTGGAACCGCGGCTGGTGGGCGTCGCGAACCAGATCAAGGGGAAGATCGCCATCTTCTCTGCGGAGTTCACCGTTCACGGCACCGCACTGGCCGGGCCGGAAGCGGTGAAGGTGCTGACGGCGTTCCCGCGCGGCACCGCCGACCGCAAGAGCAACTTCGAGCGGCTCGGGCTCGAGTACCCGCCGGTGCAGCGCACCAGCCTGTTCGTCGATCTGCTGCCGTTCATGGGCCGCGAGCCGCTCGCGCGCTCGATCAACAAGAACCTCGCGTGGTTCGACCCGAAGAACCTGCCCGAACCGGGCCTCGACCGGGCCGGCGCGTGGGTACCCGAACTGCTCGTGCCCTACTACCCGCAGTCCGCGTGGCGGGCCACCTCGCCCTACGCCCCGGACCACGTGCTGGGCGCGACCAACTACGTCGCGGTAGCCGGAGTGGGCCTCGACACGCCGCGGGCCGATCCCACGAAGCCGGAGTTCAAAACGAAAGTGGGCATCACGGGCTACAACTGGGGGTCGAAGCCCGACGAGGTAACGGACGGCCTCTCCAACACGATCTACATGCTGCAAACGCCGCCGGGCCTTCAGCAGCCGTGGATCGCGGGCGGCGGCGCGACGGTGCGCGGCCTCGACGAAACCGACCCGATGTTCGCGTACAAGTACTCGCACCCGAACCGTGCGAACCCCGGGACCTACGCACTGATGGGCGACGGCTCGGTGCGGTTCATCCCCGCGAACATAGACCCGAACGTGTTCAAAGGGTTGGCGACGCGGGCCGGCGGCGAAAAGCTCGCGGACCTCGACCTGCTGGCGGAGCGCGTGGAGGATCCGAAGGCGAAGAAGCCCGAACCGAAGCCGGAGCCGAAACCCGTTGAGCCGGAGCCGAAGCCGACCGGCAAACTCGAAGCGGCTCCGGCCCCGCGCGAGAAGAAGTAAATCGGACATTCGGCGAGCGGCGCGCACACGCGCGCCGCTCGCTCCTCGGCAAGAACAACCCGCGCGCTCACG
>JALHNS010000534.1 GCA_022843445.1 Gemmata sp. | reverse complement strand
ACGCGGCCCGCCTCGGGGCGCTCGCGGCACCGGACGAACGCGCCCGCGCCGCGCTCGCGGCCGACGCTTGGGCCACACGCACGCCGTGCTTCGTGCTGGGTGCCGACGCACTGCGCGCCGCGCTCGAACGCGCCGCCACGCCCACCGCACGAGTGGAAACGCCACCGATCGTGTCGATCGTCACGCCGTCGTTCAATCAGGGCGCGTTCGTGCGCGAAACGATTGACAGCGTGCTGTCACAGAACTACCCGCACATCGACTACCGCGTGATCGACGGCGGCAGCACCGACGACACGCGCGCGGTCCTGAAGAGCTACGGCGACCGGGTGAAGTGGGTGAGCGAGAAGGACCGCGGCCAAGCGCACGCCATCAACAAGGGCATGGCGGAAGCGCGCGGCGGCATTCGCGCGTACCTGAACTCCGACGACGTACTGCGCCCCGGTGCGGTGGCGCGAGTGGTGCAGCACTTCCGCGCGCGGCCCGCGACCGACCTGATCTACGGCCGGGACGCCCTCATCGACGCCGCCGGGCGCTACGCCGGCACGTTCCCCACCGAACCGTACTCGTTCGAGCGCCTCGTGGAGGCGTGCTGCATCAGCCAACCGGCAACGTTCTGGCGCAAGCGGCTCGCGGACGCGGTCGGCCCGTTCGACGAATCGCTGCACCTCGTAATGGATTTCGACTACTGGCTGCGCGCCGACCGCGCCGGCTGCGTGCTCGAGCACGTTCCCGACGTGCTCGCGAGTACGCGCATGCATGCGGAAACGAAGACGAGCGCACCCGGGAAGCGGCGCGACACGTTCTTCCGCGAAGTGTTCGCGGTGAGCCGCAAGCACGCGGGTTACGTGAGCACGCGGTACGTCTACGCGCGGCTGCACGCGGGGCTGTTCGTGCGGCACCCGTGGCTGTTGCGGTGCGAAGAACCGATCGTGCGCGTCGTGCAGAAGTGGCACCACAACCGCGAGCGGTGCAAACTTACCCGGTGGCGGGCGCTGGCGAACATCGCGCGAACGGAGCGCCCACACCTCGTGCGCGCGCTGAACCCGCTGAACTGGTTCCGCGCGCGCCCCGCGGCGCTCGAACTCGGTGCGGACCTGTGGCTCGGCCCGGACGCGACCGTGTCGCACGCGGGCGGCGAACTGCGGCTCACCGGTGTGCCCGCGAGAGACGGCGTGCTGCGCGTGTTCCAAGGGAGCGAAGTGCTCGCGGAAGTGCCGCTGCGCGCGAGCGAAGAAGCGGACGTGCGGTTCGACGCACCGGCGGGCCGCTTGCGCCTGAGCTTCAGCGCGAGCGAGCACCTCGCGGACGGCCGCCGCGTGTCGTTCCGCGTCCGCGGCACCACGCTCCGGGCGGCGTGACTCACTTCGGCAGCTGCGCCAACAGGTTCACCATCTCGATGGCCGCGACCGCGGCCTCGAAGCCCTTGTTGCCGGCCTTCGCGCCGGCCCGGTGGATCGCCTGTTCCAGCGTATCGCAGGTGAGCACGCCGAAGATCACCGGCACGCCGGTCGCGAGTGCCGCCTGCGCGATGCCGCTCGTGGTGCCGCCGGCCACGTGGTCGTAGTGGTCGGTGTCGCCGCGGATGATGCAGCCGAGGCAGATCACGGCCGCGTACTTTCCGCTTTGGGCGAGCTTCTGGGCGACGAGGGGAATCTCGAACGACCCGGGCACGCGCGCGAGGTCGATCCGGTCGGCGGCGACGCCGTGGCGCGCCAGCGCGTCGGTCGCGCCCGTCACGAGCTGTTCGACGACGAACCCGTTGAACCGGGCCGCGACCAGTGCGAACCGCCCGACCGGTGAGCTGAAATCGCCTTCGTAAATCATCGGTGGCCCCGCGAGTGTGGTTGCACCCAGTGTACCGGCGGCCCGCGCCGGCGGCTTGACTTCCAAATTAGTTGCATATACAATTGAATTCGAGGTGCCCCGTGGCGAAGCCCGATCCCGTCGCCGAAATCGCCGAAGGTTGCATCGCGGTGCGCGTGCGCCTGCTAAACCGGCTCGTGACCGCGGTGTGCGACTCGGGCTTGCGCGGGCACGGCGTAAGCGTCGCGCAGGTGAACGTGCTAGTTGCGGTCGGGCACTCCGGCCCGCTCGCGCCGACGGACCTCGCCGCGGCGCTAGTAATGGACAAATCCACGCTCAGTCGCGATGTCGCCCCGCTGCTGAAAGCCGGTTGGCTGAAGAAGGTGCCCGGTGCGGACAAGCGCAGCCACAAACTCGAACTGACCACCGCCGGGCGCGAGAAGGTTGCGGCGCTGCTGCCCGCGTGGCGCGCGGCGCAGAAGGCGCTGCGCGACCGCCTCGGCGACGTGTACTTGGCCGGCGTGTTCGCCATCGCCGATCGCGTCTGGGCCGATCTGCGCGATCCGAATTGAGCGGCGGAACCGTTCCGCCGCTCTCTGCCGCGCGCATTAGTTGCATATACACCAATTTGGAGAGCCGATGTCCGCGCTCGACGAACACCCGACGGTGCGCGCGGTCCGCGCGCTGCCGATGGCCGAGTCGCCCCGCACACTTGATACCGAGTGGCTCAAGCGGCTCGCGCGCGCCGCGGGCGCGGACGACGCCGGCGTCGTCGCCCTCGACCGGCCCGAACTGGCCGATCAGATCGCCGACGTGCGCGCCGCGTTTCCCAAGTGCCGCGCGCTGCTCAGCATCGTGTGCCGGATGAACCGCACGGCGGTGGTCAGCCCGGCGCGCGCGGTCTCGAACTTGGAGTTCCACCAGACCACCGACCGCGCGAACGAAGTGGCCCGCGAAATCGTGCGGCGGCTCACCGAAGCCGGCGTACCGGCGCTGAACCCCGCGTCCGGGTTCCCAATGGACATGGCGCGGTTCCCCGGCAAAGTGTGGGTGGTGTCGCACAAGCCGGTCGCGGTGGCCGCGGGCCTCGGCCGCATGGGCATCCACCGCAACGTGATTCACCCGAAGTTCGGGAACTTCGTCGTCCTCGCCACCGTTCTGCTAGGCGTCGGTGTGAGCGAGCAGGGCGCGCCGATCGACTACAACCCGTGTTTGGGTTGCAAGCTGTGCGTGGCCGCGTGCCCGGTGGGGGCGATCGCGGCCGACGGCCACTTCGACCCGGCCGCGTGCATGACGCACAACTACCGCGAGTTCATGAGCGGGTTCACCGATTGGGTGGAAACCGTGGTGGAGAGCCGCACGAAACGCGCGTATCGCGCGCGCGTCACCGATGCAGAAACCGCGTCGGTGTGGCAGAGCCTCGCGTTCGGGCCGAACTACAAGGCCGCGTACTGCCTCGCGGTGTGCCCGGCGGGCGAAGAGGTGATCCCCCCGTTCCTCGAAGACCGCGCCGGGTTCGTGGGCGCAGTGGTGAAGCCACTTCAGCAGAAGGTCGAACCGCTGTATGTCGTACCCGGGTCGGACGCGGAGGAGTACGCGGCCCGGAAGTTCCCGCACAAGCCGCTGCGCCGCGTGAACGGCGTGCGCCCCGCGAGCGTCGCCGGGTTCCTGAGCGGGATGAAGGTCGTGTTTCAACGGGGCCGCGCGAAGGGGCTGAGCGCGGTGTACCACTTCACCTTCACCGGGTGCGAGCCGGCGGAGGCGACCGTAACGATCCGCGACCAGCGGCTCACCGTCCAGAACGGGTTGCACGGCACGGCCGACTGTGCGATCACCGCCGATTCGGACGCCTGGCTCGGTTTCTTACGGAAGGAGCGCGGCATCGTGTGGGCGATCATACGGCGCAAGGTGCGCGTGCGCGGCCCGCTGCGGCTGCTGAAGGCGTTCGGAAAGTGCTTCCCGAGTTGATCGCTCGGGTCGGTATCGCGTCCCCGTTACTGTGCATCCGCGCGCGGCGCTGCTGCGCCGACCCGATTCTCAAGAACGGTAACGGAAACGCGATGGGATCGTCTGAACACGGCTCACACATTTCTGACCCGTGACAAGCACGGACTTGACACACACACGTGTCAACCCACGCACACTAACCGGTACGGCACCGCCACGCGCACCGACCGCGGCGCAGCGGGACCGGTACGAGTGGGTTCTCTGCGACCTCTTGTGCGTGTTCGGCGAGCGCTTCCGCTTGTTGGTGGCCGAACTGCACGCCACCGCGGCGCGGGCGAACTGGGCCGAGCCGAGAAGAGTTTCTCGCCGCCGCACTCACCGAACTCGAGGGCGCGTGAGGCCGGCGGCTA
>JALHNS010000533.1 GCA_022843445.1 Gemmata sp. | reverse complement strand
GGCCGACACTGGTCGGCGCGCGGCCCGGCGGCGTCCTCCGGCGCGCCGGCGCCCGCAACCGCTCGATCAAGGGGCTCCCGCGCATGAGCGCCACACTCGACTACCAGACGCGCACCAAGACGCCGACCGAGATCCTCGCGATCGTGTTCGACTTCACCAACTTCCCGGAGATCGTCGGCGGCGCGACGATCGTTTCGGCCGCGGTGTCCGGTCCGGGCGGGTCCGCACTGAGCGGCCTCGTCGCGGGCGCGCCCGCCGTACTGGCCGCGGCCGCGGTGATCGACGCGCTGGGCAACACGGTCGCGGCCGGGAAGGGCGTGCAAGTGGCTCTCGCCGGCGGCGGGGCCGGCGACGACGCGCTCGTCGAGTGCGCCGCGACCCTGAGCACCGGCAGCGTCGCCGTCGTGCAGGGCAAGATCGCGGTGCGCAACGCGGTCTAGTGCGGACGTCCGCACTCACCCGGAGGGCAGCATGGGGTTCGCCGAAATGACGGCCGGCGACTGGCGCTACTGGCCCGAGCGCGAGGACGTGACGCTGCGCGCCCGGACCGCGCTCGGCGTCTACGATTCGCACCCGCTGACCGCGACCGGCGGCGCGGTCAAGCGCCGCGCGATCACGTGGAAGGAGATGACGGCGAGCGCGGGCGCGTACACGAGCCGCGACCGCGCGTGGCTGATTCCGGCCGCGAATCTGCCCGTTGGCGTGGTGCCGCGACCGGGCGATCAGGTGCGCGACGCGAGCGACGTCGATTGGACGGTCGGCGAAGTGGCCGTCGGCAAGTTCGGCCAGACCTACCGGTGCGTGTGCCGCGCGCTCGCCGTGGTGAACGAGCTGAGCGCCTCGGGCCGGTTGCTGCGGCCGGACGCGACCACCGACGCGGCCGGACGGCCCGCGCCCAATTACTCGCAGGTGGGCGCACCGGTGCGGTGCCGGGTCCAACCGCTCGACGGAGCCGCGGCCGAGATCGACCAGCGCGTCACCGCGCGCCGCGCGCTCGCGGCCTACTTGGCGGCGCCACTGGACGCGCGCGCCAGAGACGTGTTCGAGGTTACGACTCGCGTCAGCTTCGGCGGCGCGATCGCGTCCGTGCAGCGCTATACGATCAAGGCCGCGCGCAACGCCGAGCGCATCTGGGACCTGATGCAGCTCGACCTCGAACTCGTCGCGTGAGCGCCCGGTTCGCTTCGGACGGGCGCGCGGCGGCATCATGGGCGCATGGCCTTCGACACCGACGCAATGGTGAACCGGGTGCGCGCGGAGTGCGCGCGGCGACTGATCGCCGCGGCGCTCGCGCTCCAGTCCGAGTACCGCAACGACCTGAGCACCGGGAACCCGGCCCCGCACGAGAACCCGGCCCCGAAGGGTGAGTTTCCGCGCTTGCGCACGGGCGGCGGGCGCGCGAACGTCGCCATCGTGCCGGCCAGTGTCGCCGAAGTGCAGCAAACCGAGCAGGTGAGCGTCGGGTTCCGGCCCGGCGGCATGCACCTGCTCTACCTGAAGGGCAAAGGCTGGAAGGGGCTCGCGGACACCTACGGGCGCGTGAGGGACCGGCTCCGCGCGCTCGTGGCCGGCGGGGGAGCGGTTGCGTGATTACGCTCGACGATCTCGCCGCCGCCGTGAAGGCGCGCCTCGACGCCGAACCGAAGGTCGCGGCCGCGCTGCCGGGCGGCACGTACTTCGACCGCGGCCCGGACCAACCGGCCGGTGCGTACGCGGTGTTCACCCTCGCGCGCGAGGGCGAGACCGAGTGGTTCAGCGACGGCAGCTACTTGCAGGGGTACGTGCTGCGCGTCGCGTGCTACACGAGCCAAGGGCGCGGCGACCCGGCCGCGGCGCAGTTGGCGCTCGCGGCGGCACTGAATCCGCAGCCGGTGCCGTGGGCGACGCTCCGGGCCGGCGTGGTGATGAGCGGCCTGCCGCGCGGGTACGACGGCAAGCACGCCCCGGACCTGCGCGAGGGCAAAGACGTGTTCGCCGCCGCCGGGCAGTGGGCCCTGATCGTGGACGGGAACCGAACGCCGTGAGGTGAGTTATGCCGAAGATCAACGCGCACGGCGGCTACATCGTCCTCGCGGGCGCGCCGAACCAGCGCATCGACGTGGGCGACGTCGAGTACGAGAACGACACGATCATCGACGACGTGACCACGTCCGGCAGCAACTTTGTCGCCGAAGGGCTGCCGTGTCTGGTGAAGCTCCAGTCGTGCACGATCAGCGCGCCCGAAGACTCGCTCTTCTATCTCGCGCTGCTCGGGCTGTACGAGGGCAACGTGGTCACGCTGTACCTGAAGCGCGGCGCGGCCAACCAGTGGGACGTGATCTCGAACACCATCGTGAAGAGCAGCCGGCACAGCAACCCGCAGGACGGCAAGGCGCGGCGCGTGGTGATCGGCTGCGAGTACGGCAGCCTCACCCGCAACGTGTCGGCCCCGGCCGGGTTTGCCGCTTAACCGAAAGTGAGCCAGTGAGCGAATGAGCCAGAGCCAAGAACTGGCCGGCGCGACGGGTCTGATCCGCGTCGCCGGCCTCGAAATCACCGTCGCGCCGCTGTCCCATGGGGAAGAGATCGCGCTCGACCGCGCGCTGCGCCGCGGCGTCGCGGACGTGTACACGCTCGCCGCGCCGGAGCTGGCCGCGCTCAAGGAGCACCCGGCCGACCGCGTCGAGTTCCTGCGCGAACTGGCCCGCGTCGCCGCCCGCCGCGAGCCGCCCAGCGACGCGGCCGTGCACGACTTCCGCTGCTCGCCGAAGGGCGTCGCGCTCGAGCTGTGGTTCCGCGGCCGCGCCCGCACGCCGGGTCTCACGCTCGCGGCCCTCGAAGCCGTCGTGACCGAGGTGAACGCGGACACCGTGGCCGCGGCCATCCGTGAACTGCTGCGGGGCGACGCCGAGGGCGCACCGGGAAACTCCTAGACCCGCTGCTGCTCGCGCGCGTGATCGAGGCACAGTGGGATCTGTCCGCGCTCGCGCGCGAGCAGTGGAAGCGGTTCGGCCGCCCGCCGGCGCAGTTGCTGGCGCTGACGCCGCAGGAACTGGTGGCGCTGTTCGCCGCGGACGGTGACGGCGAGCCGCCCGACCCGCTCGCCGAGCTGCACCGCGTGAACCACGTCGTTCGCGCGCCGAAGGGACTGCCGCCGGTCGCACCGGCGTGGTTCGCGCCGGAGGTGCCCCGTGGTTAACGAAACGCTGGTCGAGGTGATCCGGTTTCAGGCGCAGGGCCTGACCGAGATTCAGGCGCGCACCAAGGCGATGGGCGTCCAGATCGCCGAGGCCACTACCAAGAGCGAGACGCTCGCGCGGCTGCTCGGCGACAACCGCTGGACCAAATTCGCGGCGCGCGTCGAAGGCGCGCGCAAGCAGTACGAGCTGCTGTCCCTCTCGGCCCGCAACGCCGCCGCCGCGCAGGGCCTCGCCGACGGCACCGCGGCGAAGCACCTGCGCAGCGTCACCGCGCTCAACGCCGAATACGCCCAGATCCAGCGCCGCACCGAGCTGATCGCCAAGTACGGCGAGCGCTGGGGGGGCATCGCCGCTCGGTACGGCGGCTTCGGGCGGGTGCTCGGCGGGGCCGCGCTCGCCGCCGGCGGCGCCAGCATCGCCATGGCGAAGAGCGGGTTCAACGGCACCGTCGAGCAGAACAAGTTCGACCTCGAGTTCAAGATGCTCACCCGCGAAATGGCGGGGGCGTTTAAGCCCGTCATTGAGGTGGCGACAAGGGTCGTGCGCGAACTGCGCAAGTTCATGGAAGCGCTCGGCCCGGCCGGGCAGAACCTCGTGATGCTCGGCGGGATCGCCGCAACTGGCTACGGGCTGATGAGGCTCGGCGGACTGGGACTGGGCGGCATGGGCCTGCTCGGCCTCGGGCGCGGTGCCGCGGCACGAACGGCGGCTGCGACCGCCGCCAACGTCGCCCCTTCGGTCGGCGCGAACCTCGCGTCTCAAGCCGGTGGCGCGGCAGCCGGCGGTGCGGCCGCGCGCCGCGGCTTCAGTGCCGGGACGCTCGCCAAGGGCGGGTTCGTCACCGCCGTGGCGGCGCTCGGTTACGAGGCCGCGACCGCCCGCCCCGAGCGCCCGAACGAAACGCCCGGCGAGTATTACAACCGCATTCGCCGCGAGGATGACCGGTCGCGCCTCGGGGCGGCTTGGAGCACGATGGGCCGCG
>JALHNS010000532.1 GCA_022843445.1 Gemmata sp. | reverse complement strand
ACGGCGAGCCGCTCGGTGCGGGCGGCGCGAACCTCGTGCGCCTCGCCGACGGGCGCCCGGGCCGCCGGCTGCTGTTCGGCGCGCGCCCGAACGTCGAACTCACCGACCCGGAACACCACCTGCGCGCCGCGCAGCGGTTCCTCGTGCTGAAGGCCGCCCTTCGCGCCCACCAACTGGAGCGCGGCGCGCTGCCCGCGCGCGCCGACGAACTGGTCGCCCGCGGGTACCTCGCCGCGCTGCCCGCCGACCCCTACGCCGACGGTAAGCCGCTCGGCTACCGCGTCTCGACGGGCGAAACGCTCCTGTCGGTGACCAACGAGAACCGACTGAAGCGCGGCGAACTGCCCGTGCCGACCGAAGCGCTCGAGGTCGAAGCCGGGCGCGCGATCCTGTGGAGCGTCGGCCCGGACCGCATCGACGGCGGCGGGCGCGGCTTGCCCGGTGGCGGGCCGCGCTCCGCCGACCTGCTCGTCCTCGTGCCCGAGTGGAAGTAGCCGTTTCGAGGAGCGCATGACCCCTGCCGAGTTCCGCACGTTCGGTCACCAACTCGTCGATCTGATCGCCGACTACCGTGAGACCGTGGCGGCGCGCCCGGTGCGCGCTGCCACGCACCCCGGCGACACCCGCGCGCTGCTTCCGGCCGCGCCGCCGCACGAACCCGAACCGTTCGAGCGCGTGCTCGCGGACGTGGGGCGCGTGATTCTGCCCGCGCTCACGCACTGGCAGCACCCGCGGTTCTGCGGCTACTTCCCCGCGAACTCCGCTCTGCCCGCGGTCCTCGCCGACTTCCTTTCCGGCGGCCTCGGCGTGCTCGGCCTAAACTGGCAGGCGTGTCCGGCGCTCACCGAATTGGAGGAGGTGTGCTGCGACTGGGTGCGACAAGCGGTCGGCCTTTCGAGCGCGTGGAGCGGGGTGATTCACGACACCGCCAGCACCGCGTCGCTGGTCGCGCTGGTCTGCGCGCGCGAGCGCGCGTCCGCCTTCTCACTCGCGCGCGGCGGGTTACAAGGCGAGCCGGCGGCGCTCACCGTGTACGCATCGCAACAGGCCCACTCTTCAGTAGAGAAGGCCGCGCTGCTCGCCGGGTTCGGGCGCGACAACGTGCGCGCCGTGCCCACCGATTCCGCCTTCGCGCTCGACGCGCGCGCGCTGGACGAACTGGTGCGCGCCGACCGCGCCGCCGGGAAGCGCCCGTGCGCGGTCGTCGCCACCACGGGCACCACCGCGAGCACCGCGCTGGACCCGGTGGGCGCGGTGGCCGAAGTCGCGGAGCGCCACGCGCTCTGGGTTCACGTGGACGCGGCAATGGCCGGCAGCGCGATGATTCTGCCCGAGTGCCGGCACATGTGGGACGGCATCGAGCGCGCCGATTCGCTCGTGCTGAACCCGCACAAGTGGCTCGGGGCGACCTTCGACAACTCGCTGTACTTCGTGCGCGACCCGGAGCACTTGGTGCGCGTGATGAGCACCAGCCCCAGCTACCTGCGCACCGCGACCGACGGCCTCGCGCCGAACTACCGCGACTGGGGCGTCCCGCTCGGCCGCCGGTTCCGCGCGCTGAAGCTGTGGTTCCTCTTCCGTTCCGAAGGCGTGCGCGGGTTGCAAGCGCGCCTCCGCCGGGACATTGCGAACGCCGCGTGGCTCGCGGAGCAGGTGCGCGCGGCCCCGCACTGGAAGGTGGTCGCCCCGGTGCCGCTTCAGACGGTGTGCGTGCGCCACGAACCGCCGGGCGTAACCGGCGACGCTTTGGACGCGCACACGCGCGCGTGGGCCGAGCGCGTGAACGCGAGCGGCGCGGCTTACGTTACGCCGGCGGTGCTCGCGGGCCGGTGGATGGTGCGCGTGAGCGTGGGCAGCCTGACCACCGAGCGCGCGGACGTGGAAGCCGTCTGGCACGCTCTGCGCGCCGCCGCGGAGTCCTAACCCCGGGACCGCGGGCGTCTCGCCCGCACCCTCTCCGCCGTGCGGGCGGGACGCCCGCGGTCCCGGGAATCCGCTCTCGAACGGTCGTCTCGGTGTGGTACACTCGCGGAACCTTCCCCGCGCCGAGGCCAGCCGATGCGAACCGCTCCGTCCCGTCGCGCGTTGCTTCAGATCGGTAGTGTCGGCGCGCTCGGTCTCGCGCTGCCGGAACTGCTTCGCGCGTCGCCGAGTCGCGCGCCGACTGCCGCACCGAAGTCGTGCATCTTCGTCGTGCAGTACGGCGGGTGCAGTCACATCGACAGCTTCGATATGAAGCCGGACGCGCCGGCCGAGGTTCGTGGGCCGTTCAAGCCGATTCCCACGAGCGTGTCCGGTACGCGGGTGTGCGAACACCTGCCGCGGCTCGCGGCACTCGCGCACCGCTACTGCCTCGTGCGCTCGATGTCGCACACCGACCCCGGGCACGACGGGGGCATGCACGTCGCCATGACCGGGCACTCGCGGCCGGTCGAGAACACGCCGTACTACGGTGCGGTGGCGGCGAAACTGTGCCCGCCGCGCGCGAACGTGCCGCCATACGTGTGGTTGCAGAACCTCGCGGGCGACGTGCAACCGCGGTACCTCACCGGCGGCTTCCTCGGGCCGGCGTGCGCGCCGCTGCGCGTGGGCACCGATCTCGAGAACCCGGCCGCGCCCGGCTTCAGGGTGAGGGCGTTCGATCCGCCGGCGGACGTGCCCGCGGAGCGCCTGCGCGACCGCGGCGCGCTCTTGGCGCGTGTGGACGCGCGCGGCGCACACGGTACCGATGCGCTCGCCGCGCACCGCGAACGTGCCTTCGACCTGCTCACCGGGCTGGCGGCGCGGGCCGCGTTCGACCTCGACCGCGAACCGTCGAAGGTGCGGGATAGATATGGTAGGCACCCGCTCGGCCAGAACCTGCTGATGGCGCGGCGGCTGATCGAAGCCGGCACGCGACTCGTGAGCGTGACCGCGTGGACCGGTCTGCCGCCGGGCGAGAAGTTCCGCAACGTGCAAACGTGGGACATGCACGGCACCGGGCCGGGCCTCGGCAGCATCTTCGGCGCGGGCGCGTTCGGCCTCGGCTGGGCGCTACCGCGGGTGGACGAAGCCCTGTCCGCACTGCTGACCGATTTGGACGATCGCGGACTGCTCGAAAGCACGCTCGTGGTGCTGGTGGGCGAGTTCGGGCGCACGCCGAAGGTGAGCGGGGAAGGGCGGGACCACTGGCCGCAGTGTTATTCGGCACTGCTCGCGGGCGCGGGCGTGAGGGGCGGGCTGGTGTACGGCGCGAGCGACAAGATCGGCGGCTACGTGAAGGATTCGCCGGTGCGCCCGGAAGACTTCGGCGCGTCGCTGTTCCACGCGCTGGGCGTGCCGCCCGAAACGAAACTCGGTGCGGACGGCTTCTCGCGCCCGGTGAGCGCCGGCCAACCGGTGCCGGACCTGTTCGAGTAATTCTGGTAGCCCGGCGCGCGCGGGGCAATTGCGATTCCCTCGCGCGCGCCGGGCTACAGGCGGTTGCTCAGCGGCGCGGCGCGGCGAAGAACTTGCTCACCTCGTAAATGTTCAGTTCGCCGCTCTGCAAGTAGTGGTCGAGCGGTTTCACCTCGCCCCCGCGCCCGGCCAGTGCGTCGAGCGCGAGCTGCATCTCGAACCACCACAGGGCCGCGAGCGCGTCCGGGTTGGTGCGCGCCGCGCGCCGGTACGAGTCCAGTTCGTCGGCGAACGCGGTCGCGTCGGCGGTCGCCTGTGCGAGCTGTTCGTCGCGGAACGTCGCCGCCTCTTGTTCGAGCTTGTACTTCAGCGCCCGAACGGTGCTGAGCCGCACTTCGGCCTCTTGGCGGGCCTGCGTCTCGCGCGTGCGGATCGCGGTCTGCGCTTGGTTCACGGCGTCGAAGGCCGGGCGCACTTCGTCGGGCGGGGCCAGCGCGCCCGCGCTCGCGCGGAGCACGCGCACGCCGAGCTTCTGGTCCGCGACGCGCGCCGCGAGGCGGTCCATTACCCACGCCGGCAGCGCCGCGCTGCCGGTGAGCAGCACTTGGTCGATGGTGCGCCCGGCGGCCCATTCCGCGGCGAGCGCCTCGGCGGCCCGCGCGAGAGCGGCCTCCGCGCGGTCGCGGTGCAGCACGTAGTTGTCGAGGTCGTCGTCGCTCTCGCCGACCGAGTAGTCGATGACCAGTTGCACGTTCACGAGGTTCTGGTCGCCGGTGAGCAATTGACCGGCGGGCAGCG
>JALHNS010000531.1 GCA_022843445.1 Gemmata sp. | reverse complement strand
ACCTCCGGGGGCCCACCGGCCGGCGTGACCCGGCCGGTGTGCGCGACTGCTCGCCCACCGGCCGGCTCACGCCGGCCGTTCGCCATGTCAGTGCCCACTCGGAAGCGGTTCACCCGATGGGCTGCCAGCAGTCGAGCAGTTTGTTCGCGCACGCGGGCCCGTTGGAACCCACGTCGTACTGCTCGGGCTGCTCCGTCGCGTGCTCCGCCGCCGAAATGAGCGGGTCCATGATCTCCCACGCGCGCTCGATCTCGTCGGCGCGCATGAAGAGGCTCGCGTCGCCCATGATCGCGTCGAGGATGAGCCGCTCGTAGGCTTCGGGGATCGCCTGATCCGGGAACGACTTCTTGTAGTCGAACGTCAGGTCGTGCGGCTTCAGCGACACGCCGTCCACGTCGGGCACTTTCGTCTGGAAGTTGATGGAGATGCTCTCGTTCGGCTGGATCACCATCCGCAGCCGGTTGCACTGGAGCATCTGGCCCGCGGGGAGCGGGAACATGAGCCGGGCCGGACACTTGAACTGGATCAGCACCTCGCTGTAGCGGTTCTTCAGCGCCTTGCCGCTCCGCAGGTAGAACGGCACCCCGTGCCAGCGGCGGCTGTCCAGTTCCAACTTGATCGCCGCGAACGTGGGCGTGCGCGAGTTCCGCCCGGCCTTCTTGGACACGTCCTCGCCCTTCGCGCGCAGTTCCTCTTTTTCCTTCTCGAGCGCGTCCAAGTACCCCTTGTACTGGCCCAGCGCCATCACCTTCGGCGCGTCCGCTTCGGAGTGCACCTTGATGGTGGAGAGCACCTTCATCTTCTCGTTGCGCAGGTTGTCCGCGTTGTACTTGTTCGGGTCCTCCATCGCCACCATCGTGAGCACTTGCAGCAGGTGGTTCTGGATCATGTCGCGCATCACGCCGCTACCGTCGTAGTAGTCCAAGCGGCCGTCCACGCGCACCTTTTCGGCCACCGTGATTTGGACGTGGTCGATGTACGAGGCGTTCCACAGCGGTTCGAACAGCGTGTTGGCGAACCGGAACACGAGGATGTTCTGAACGGTGTCTTTGCCGAGGTAGTGGTCGATGCGGTAGAGCTGGTTCTCTTCCCAGTGCTTGTGCATCTCGTCGTTCAGCGCCTTCGCGGTGGCGAGGTTCGTGCCGAACGGCTTTTCGATGATGAGCCGGCGGCGGGCCGCACCGCCCTTGTTCAACCCCACTTCGGCCATCGCGCTGCTGATCGCGGCGTAGTACTTCGGGGCCATGGAGAAGTAGTACAGGCGGCGCGCCTCGGGGTCGGTTTCGTTCGCGGCGAACCAGTCCGCGATCGGCTTGCACCCGCCGGGCTTGGTCGCGTCGGTAATCACGTAATGGATCCGCTTGGCGAACGCGTCCCACGTGGCCTTGTCGAACTTCTCCTTCAGCACCTGCTCGCGCATCTGCTTTTCGAGTTCCTCGCGGTACGCGTCGTCGGTGTGCTTGGTGCGCCCGATGCCCACGATGCGCGCGTCCGGTTGCAGCTTGCCGCGCTGCGCGAGCGCGAACAGCGACGGGATCAGCTTGCGCCACGTCAGGTCGCCGGACGCCCCGAAGATGACGACGGTAAGCGGGTGGGCCATGAGTGCAACTCGCGCGAAGAAGGGTGACAGGTGCGCGCGGCCGCGCGCGCCGGGGCTATGCTACCACGAACGCGCGCAGAAGATAGGGGGCACCGACCGGAGGGATGAAGGATGAAGGACGAAGGACGAAACGAACCACGGAAGCATGAAAACCGCTCACCGAGAAAACCGAGAAGGGTGGGATCCCGAACTCTTCTCTAAGTCGCCTGAGTGGGCGTTCCCTGTGCGCCGCAGGCTCGTTTCATCCCTCACCCTTCGTCCTTCATCCTCAACCGCGGTCACTGGTACTCGTAGCCGATGTGGAACGTGACCCGGCCGTCCGGCAGACGGGTGATGTTCGTGATGTACACCGGCAGGCTGCCGCCCAACTGCGACTTGCTGCTCGGGATCGTGTACGGCGTGAAGCTGTCGTTCGACTTGCTGGGGAACGGCACCGAACTGAGGTACGAACCCGGGCCGCGCGGGCCTTCGATCCCGTGGCTCTCCTCCAGAATCGGCTTGCCGTTAATCACGCGCCAGATGAGCAGCCCCTCGCCCGGCAGGCGCTCGTCCCAGCCCTGCTTCTTGCGCACTTCCAAGAGGAAGTACTCCGCGCCGTCGGGGCGCGCCTTTACCTTGAAGCACTGAGTCGGGTCGTCTTCGATGGGCGCGAGGATCAGCTTCTGCTTCACGGTCGGGTCGATGACCGCGGGCGCGATCCAGCCGAGTTGGAGTTTGCTCCACGCGCTGAAGTGCTGCGGCCGGCCGCCGCCGATTTGGTTGGACATGGCGCACCACTGGCCCACGCCCTCGCTGCCGGGCGCTTCCGGGCGCGCGTACAGGTCCGGCAGGCCGAGCATGTGGCCGAACTCGTGGCAGAACACACTGATGTCGTTCATCTGCGCGCCGCCCTCTTGCACGATGAAGTACGGGAGGCCGCGCCCGCCGTAGCTCACGGTGGCGCGGTGCGGCCAGTACAGCCCGCCGCGGGTGGTGTTCACGCGCGCCCCGGCGTAGATGAAGAACACGCCGTCGAACTCCTTCAGCCCGTCTTTGCCCAACTTCTTCGTCACGAGGTCCAGCGCCTCGGTGAGCAGGCCGGTCTTCTCTTTCACGCTCGTCCCGCTGCCGCTGCTGTAGTCCATCCGCTTCTTGGACACCTCGTACCAGCCGACGAACTTGCCCTCGATCTTGAACTTGCCGTAGCTCAGTTCGCGGTAGTAGTCGTTCATGCTGCCGTACACGGGCTGCCCGGTGGCGCTCTTGCCGGTGTACGAGCCGAGGCTGAACATTGAGTCTTCCCAGTCTTTGTCCTTGATTTGCGCGTTGTGTTTCACGTCCGGGTATTCGACGCCGATGATGGCGAGGTTGTAGGTGGGCTTGCGCCACGCCCGGCCGATGCGGTCGTTCCAACCGGTGCCGCCCTTGCCGCCGAAACCGCCGGGCCGCTCTTCTTCCTTGAGCGGCGCGCTGGCGGCGCGCAACTTCGCGCTCACGGTCAGCTCCGCCGTCCCGCGGCTCACCGTGAGCTTCACGCTCTCGTCCGGCAACTTGCCGCGCAGCGCCTCGCGCGCGGCGGGCGCGGTCGGAACGGCGGTGCCGTCCACTTTCAGCACCGTGTCGCCTTCCTTCAGCCCGGCGGCGGCCGCGGGCGAGTCCGGCGCGACCGCTTCGACCACCGGCTTGCCGGCCCGTTCGGCGATCGCCACGCCGAGGAAGCCGGCGGCGGCGCGGTCGGTGCTCGCGGGTTCGCGGGTGTCTTTGGTGGTCTTCGCGGTGCGAACGGTCTTGTAGCCCCCGGGCGTAGGGAACGGGGCCACGTCCGGTGCGGAGCGCGCCGCGGTCGCCAGTGCGACCGTGGCGAACACCGCGAGCGCCAAATAGCGGGTGCGGGTCATGGTGGTGTGGGTTGTGGGTGCGAGAAAACGAGTGCTGCGAGTTTTACCCCGCGGAATGTGAGAAGTGCGTGAGAGCGCCGCGCTCCGCGCGTTCGGCCGATTCGAGTGCGACGAACAGGTCCGCGCAGCTCGCGGCGCGCTTCACGGCGTCGAAGTGCGGGAACGCGCCGGCCTTCGCGGCCGTGCTGAGCCACTGCTTCAACCGGAACAGCACGCGGTTCGGCCCGCGGTAGAACTGCGCGGCCCGTTCTTCGAGCTTCCGCAGCAGCGGCACCCACGCCACCCCTCGCGGCGCGGCGTGCGGCAGCCCCAACTCCGCCGCGACGCGGTGCACCAGTAGCGGGTCGGCGAGCGCGCCGCGGCCGAGCATGAAGTGAATCGCCCCACTCTCGTCGCGGCACCGGCGGAAGTCCGCGAGCGTCCAAATGTCGCCGTTCGCAATGACCGGCAGTCGCAACCGCTCGCGGACGCGCCCGATCGGCTTCCAGAACACCGGCGGCGCGTACCCCGCGACGCGCGTGCGCCCGTGGATCGTGAGCCACGCCGCGCCGCCCTCGGCGGCCATGCCCGCGTTCTCGTCGATGGCGTCGATGGTGTCCCAGCCGAGGCGCATCTTCGCCGAAACGGGCACGTGCTTCGGCACCGCGGCGCGCACCGCGGCCACCACGGCGCGCACCCGCGGCGGGGTCTTGAGTAGCGCCGC
>JALHNS010000530.1 GCA_022843445.1 Gemmata sp. | reverse complement strand
GCGGCGGGTGCGCGCTCGCCATCGGCCCGGAGGGTGGCTTCGCGCCGGAGGAAGTGGAACTGGCTCTGGCGCACGGCTGGCGCGCCGCGAGCCTCGGCCCGCGCGTGCTGCGAGTGGAAACCGCCGCGCTCGCGGCCGTCGCGCGCGTCACGAGCACATAAGTCCGTGGTGTGCAGAAATGGACGACATCGCGGAATTGATCGAGCGCCTGCGCGAAAGCGATCCACAACTTTGGCTCTCTGCGCCAGCAACGGACCAACAAATCGCAGAACTCGAGAGCGCATTCGGGCGACCGGTTCCGCCGAGCTACCGCGCGTTCTTGGCACGGTTCGGCGCGCTGAGTCTTCCGAACGACACCTATTCCGGCATCAGCGACGGAAACATCGACGTCGGTCGCGAGTGCTCTTGGACCGTCACCAAAATGGCTCGGGAGCATTGTCAACTTCCGCTGCACTACCTTGTAGTTCAACCCGACGAAGACGGTTACGTGTGCCTCGATTTCAGTCGCACAACATCGGACGGCGAACACCCGGTCGTATACCACATGCCGTTCCGCAACACGCCATTCAACGAACTCGCGCCGAACCACACTGCGTGGCTGCACGAGTGTCTTCTCGGGTGGCTGGAAGAGGACTGACGCGGCACGTTCAAAACAAGTCGGCCGGGTCCGCGGCGTGGACTTTGCGCACCGCGAGCAGCCCGGACGCCAAGCACATGCCGCACGTCAGCGCGAGTACGCCGAGCGCGATTTCGGGCGTCATTTGCGTGGGAATGCCGCCGAACCGCGCGGCCACTTCGTACAGCCCCAGCGACACCGCGAACGCCGGTGCGTAGCCGAACAGCCCCAATATCAGCGCTTGCCACAGCACCACCCGCGACAGGTACGGGCCGCGGTAGCCGAGTGCTTTCACCGTCGCGTATTCCGGCAGCATGTTGCGGATGTCCGCGGCCATCATCTGGTACACGAAGATGACGCCGACCACGACCGCCAGCACCACCGCGACCGCGAGGAACTGACCCACCGACGTGAGCCGCAGCCAGTACCGGCGCTCGGCGGCGCTGATCTCCGCGCGCGTCCACACGGTCACGTCCGGCGGGAGCGCGGCCCGCAGTTCGCGCTGCACGTCGAGCGCGTTGGCACCGGGTTTCAGTTGCACGAGGCCGAAGCTGCACTCGTCGGCCGGTTGGAACGCGACGCGGGCGAAGGTGCCTTCGGCGCACATCAGCATCCCGTTCCAACTGAACCCGGTGCCGAGGTCGAACGCGCCCCTCACTTCGGCGCGCTGCCCGTTTACCCGCGGTTGATTCGGTGTGCCGTAATCAGGCTTGCTGCGGCGGTCGAGCAGGAAGGTGCCGTCGCGGCGCAGGAGCGCGCCCGCTTTGCGCGCGTCGGCTTCCGAAGCGAACACGCCACTTTCGCCGATCTTGAACGCGCGCGGCACTTGGTCCGGCGGCACCGCGATCACGTTCAGGCTCAGTTCGCTCCCGTCCGAGGCGCGCCACGCGGCCGGGCCGAACGACACCGGCACCACGTCGGCCGCGGTGCGCGCTTGCGCGAGGCGCGCGCGTGAGACGCTACCGGGCCGGCTCAGGTCGAGGTACTCACTGGAAGTGACGAGCAGATCGAATTCGAGTTTGTCGAAGAGGATGGTCGCGGTGCGGCCGACGCCGCCGAGCAGCCCGAGTTCCATGAACGCGAGCACGACCGCGAACGCCACGCCCGCCGCCGCGACCAGCGTTCGGGCGCGCTTGTGAACGAGGTTCGACCACGCGAGCGCGAGCGGACTCACTTCTTCACGCGCTCCATCACGAGCAGGCCGGTACCGCTACACGCGGGCGACTCGAACTTCGTCGGTCGGTTGCCCCCGCCGTTAATGAAGCAGATGGTGAGTTTGTCGTTATCCAACTTGTAGATCGCCTTCACGACGGATTCGCCCTTCTCATTGTGCTTGATGTCCATCGTCGCAGGCGTCGCTTTGGGGTCGAATGTGAACGTCGCGGGTTCGTTGCCCTGCGCGGTCGTTACAGTAAACATGCCGTCTTTGATCGTAACCGTCGCACCAAGAGACTTCACATCGACCGGCCGGCCGCCACGAACCATTTCGACCAGTTTCCACTCGCCCTCCGGTGTTGCGGGCGCTTTCGGGAGGTCTTTCGGAACCGGGGCGGCGGCGAACGTGAGCAGTGCGAGCGCGGCGGCGAACATGAGCGTCACCCCGTGGGTTGCGGCGCGGAACCCCGCGATTGTAACCCGCGGCGCGCCTGCTTCGCCAGTTCCTTCCAGAAGCCCCACGCGAACCCGAAGTGAATCGCCACGAACACGACCGGGACGCGCACCGCGACGCCCGTACCCTGCTTGCGGCCCAGCACCGCGCCCGCGGCGCACAGCACGGCGCAGTAGAGCGCGACGCTCGCGGCCCACAGCCAGCCCACATACGGCACCGCGAGGCTCAGCAGCGCGCCCGCGAAGAACCACACCGCCCACAGCGGCGGCACAAGGGCCGGCACAGTCAGCGACCGCGAATGTTTGCACGCGAGCTTCGCACGGCCGCTGCCGTAGCGCCCCAGTTGGTAGAAGAGCGCGGTGAAGCTGCGCCGCGGTTCGTACACGATCTGCGCCGCGGGCGCGAAGTAGCACGTCAGCCCGGCCGCGTGGACGCGCTCGTTGAACTCCACGTCTTCGCACGCGTCGAACGCTTCGTCGAAGAACCCGATCTTGTGGAACACGCTGCGCGCGTACGCGACCGCGGTGCTCTGCGGTTCCACGAACTTCGCTTCGTCCGAAAAGATGTCGGAGTCCGGGTTGTGCCCGAGGCGGCTGCTGCGCGCCGCACTCACCGCGCGCTGAAAGGGCGTCGGGTTCGGCACGTCGAGCGGTTGCGGGCGGCCGAGGCAGTCGGCTCCACTTTGCTCGAACGCTTCGGCGAGGTGCGAGAGGTAGTCGCGGCTCGGAACGTGGCAGTGGCCGTCCACGATCACGACGACGTCTTTGGTCGCGTGCCGGATCGCGGTGTTGCGGCCCGCGGACGAGAACCGGCCGGGGTTGAACACCAGCTTCAGGTGCGGGAACTCGCCCTGCAACCGGCGCACGACGGGCACGGTTTCGTCGGTACTCGCGCCGTCCGCGACGATCACCTCGTAGCGGTCGGTCGGAAAGTGTTGCGTGAGCAGCAGGCGCAGTGTGTGCTCGATGGACCGCGCCTCGTTCCGCACGGGCACGATCACGCTGATCGAACAGTGAGCAGTGGGCAGTGGGCAGTGGGCAGTTGAAGACATGGTGCGTGCCCCTCAGATGTTGCGTTGCGCGCGAGGCGAACCGTTGCGCGAGGGCAGATTTCACCCCGAAGGGGTGGAACAACTTAGCCCGGTGCAACGCACCGGGTTCGCTGTCCGATTCAACCGCAGGCCGAAGGCATGAGACACGAACCGCAATTGCCGTCCGTCGCACCCCTGCGGGGTACATTTCGGGCGGGCGCGGTTCCCGGTGCGTTGCACCGGGCTAAGTTGTTCCACCCCTTCGGGGTGCGGACCGTTGTCCTTGCCTTTCACCAACCACGAGCCACTACGCCGCGTACCGCGGCGGGCGCACGTACAGGCGCTTCAGGCCGAGTACCTTCAGCCCGGTGGCGAACAGAACGAACAGCGCCATCCGCGCGCCGCGGTTGCGAATGTAAAACAGGTCGTACACCAGTTTGTTGCGCACGGTGCGCAGGCACGAATCGGGCGGCAGATGCACTTGCGCGAACCCGGTGATGCCGGGCTTCACCGCGTGGCGGCGGTCGTAGCCCACCACCTGCTCGCGCAACTTCGCCACGATCTCCGGGCGCTCCGGGCGCGGGCCGATCAGCGCCATGTCGCCCCTCAGCACGTTCCACAGTTGCGGCAGTTCGTCCAAGTGCAGCGCCCGCAGCACGCGGCCCACGGGCGTGATGCGCGAGTCGCCGGGCTTGCTCCACTGCGGCCCGGTGAGGCGCTCGCAGTCGTGGTACATTGTGCGAATCTTGTACAGCGTAAAGACGACGCCGCCGCGGCCGACGCGGGTTTGCGCGTAGATGGCGGGCCCGCGCGAGGTGAGCCGCACCAGTAGCGCGCAGGCCAGCATCACCGGCAGGCCGGGAACCAGCATGAGCGCGGCGAGGGCGAAATCCAGCGCGGCGCGGGCGCGCTCGCCGGCGGACGG
>JALHNS010000529.1:1802-4188 GCA_022843445.1 Gemmata sp. | reverse complement strand
GCCGCGGCGTTCGAGGCGCTCGCGGGCCGCGGGGTGCGCGGCACGGTCGAAGGGCGCGCGGTCGCGCTCGGGAACCGCGCGCTCGTCGGCGCGAGCGACTGGGACGCGCCCGCGGACGAACTGCGCCGCGCGGGGCAAACGGTGGTGTTCGTGACGGTGGACGGCGCGCCGATCGGGTTGCTGGGGGTCGCGGACCCGATCAAAGCGACGACGCCCGAGGCGCTCGCGCACCTGCGCGCGGCCGGTGTGCGGGTGGTGATGCTCACCGGCGACGCGCGCGGTACCGCGGAAGCCGTCGCGGGGCACCTCGGCATCGAGGAGGTGATCGCGGAGGCGCTACCGGAGCGCAAGCTCGAAGAGGTGAACGCGCGCCGGGCCGCGGGCCGCGTGGTCGCGGTGGCCGGCGACGGGGTGAACGACGCACCGGCGCTGGCCGCGGCCGACGTGGGCATCGCGATGGGCACCGGCACCGACGCGGCGCTCGGCGCGGCCGGGGTGGTGCTGGTGAAAGGCGACCTGCGGGGTATCGCCGCGGCGCGGGCGCTCAGCCGGGCTACGATGCGGAACGTGCGGCAGAACCTCGCGTTCGCGTTCGGCTACAACCTGCTCGGTGTGCCGGTCGCGGCCGGGGTGCTGTACCCGCTGTTCGGGCTGCTACTGGACCCGATGTTCGCGGCGGCGGCGATGAGCCTCAGCTCGGTGTCGGTGATCGCCAACGCGCTGCGCCTGCGCCGCGTGCGGGTGTGAGGTCGCGGCCCGGGGGGCGGCGCGCCGGGCACAACTCGCCCGGCCTCGCGGGCCACGAGTGCGTGCTGGTGCTGGGCCTCGCCAGCGCGCTGGTCGCGCTCGGCACGCAAGTCGGCTGGCGCGAACTCCTGAACGCGCTGTGACTGCTCACTTCGCGGGCGGAAGCGGCGCATCCCACACCTTCGCCGTCTGGTCCCAACTCCCGGTGAGGATGCGGGTGCCGTCCGCGCTGAACGCCGCCGCACTCACCCCGCCCGTGTGCCCCTTGAGGGTGAGCACCTCGGCCCCGCTCTTCGCATCCCACACCTTCGCCGTCTGGTCCCAACTCCCGGTGAGGATGCGGGTGCCGTCCGCGCTGAACGCCGCCGCCCACACCCCGTCCGTGTGCCCCTTGAGGGTGAGTACCTCCGCTCCCGTCTTCGCGTCCCACACCTTCGCTTCGCCCGACTTCCTGAACTCGCCGCTCGCGGTAACGATGCGGGTGCCGTCCGGACTGAACGACACCGCCCACACTCTGTTCGTGTGTCCGTTGAGGGTGAGCACCTCCGCACCCGTTTTTGCGTCCCACACCTTCGCGGTTTTGTCGCTGCTCGCGGTGACGATGCGGGTGCCGTCTGCGCTGAACGACGCCGCACGCACGCTGTCTGTGTGTCCCTTGAGGGTGAGTACCTCCGCTCCCGTTTTCGCGCCCCCCTCCGGCCTCCCGGAGGGAACCTCCCACACCTTCGCCGTATGGTCGTCGCTGCCGGTGACGATGCGGGTGCCGTCCGGGCTGAACGATACCGCGTTCACGCCGTTCGTGTGCCCCGTGAGCGTGAGCACCTCGGCCCCGGTCCGCGCGTCCCACACCTTCGCCGTCTGGTCCCAACTCCCGGTGACGATGCGGGTGCCGTCCGGGCTGAAAGACGCCGCGGTCACGTGGGTCGAGTGCCCGTTGAGGGTAAGTACCTCCGCTCCCGTTTTCGCGTCCCACACCTTCGCCGTCTCGTCTAGACTGCCGGTGACGATGCGGGTGCCGTCCGCGCTAAACGCTGCCGCTTCCACCGAGTTCGAGTGCCCGTTGAGCGTGAGTGCCTCCGCTCCCGTTTTTGCGTCCCACACCTTCGCCGTCTGGAGAGTACTGCTCGCGGTGAGGATGCGGGTGCCGTCCGGGCTGAACGACGCCGCGGTCACGCGGTCCGTGTGCCCCTTGAGGGCGAGCACCTCGACCCCGGTCTTCGCGTCCCACACCTTCGCCGTGTTGTAGAAGCTCCCGGTGACGATGCGGGTGCCGTCCGGGCTGAACGACGCTGCCAGCACGCTTTTCGTGTGCCCGTTGAGGGTGAGCACCTCCGCTCCCGTTTTCGCGTCCCACACTTTCGCCGTCCGGTCGTAACTTGCCGTGACGATGTGCGTGCCGTCCGCGCTGAACGCCGCCGCGGGTACGCCACCCGTGTGCCCGTTGAGGGTGAGTACCTCGGCCCCGGTCTTCGCGTCCCACACCTTCGCTTCGCCCGACTTCGTGAACTCGTCGCCGCTCGCGGTGACGATGCGGGTGCCGTCCGGGCTGAACGACGCTGCCAGCACGCTTTTCGTGTGCCCGTTGAGGGTGAGCACCTCCGCTCCCGTTTTCGCGTCCCACACTTTCGCCGTCCGGTCG
>JALHNS010000529.1:0-1792 GCA_022843445.1 Gemmata sp. | reverse complement strand
CGGTGACGATGCGGGTGCCGTCCGGGCTGAACGACGCTGCCAGCACGCTTTTCGTGTGCCCGTTGAGGGTGAGCACCTCCGCTCCCGTTTTCGCGTCCCACACTTTCGCCGTCCGGTCGTAACTTGCCGTGACGATGTGCGTGCCGTCCGCGCTGAACGCCGCCGCGGGTACGCCACCCGTGTGCCCGTTGAGGGTCAGTGACGATGGGTCGTACAATCGGTTCAGGTAGTTCCACTCCCAACCACGGTGTTTGGGCTGTGTACTGTCGAGGAGCGCCCGCATGGCCGCGAAGTTACCGTCGCGCCACTCTTGGTGGGCCACGCGCATCGTGCCGCCGTAGGCGTACACCTCCACCGCTTCGCGGGCCACGGTCTCTCGAGCCTTAGCCGCGCCAGCCGCGTCGCGCTGCACTTCGGCTTCGCCCTTGGCACTGTTGGCTTTGCGCCACAGGTTCGTGACTACCGCGCCGAAAGTGCCCGCGACCGCCAGCAGTAGCACCGCGCCTGTGAGTGCCCATTGCACGCGGCGCTTCTTGCGACGTTCCTCCGCGCGCGCGCGTTCCAGTTCGGCTTGCCGCCCGCGATCCTCTACTGCTGTTAAGTGCGCCGCCACCGCCTGCGCCACTTTCCCGGCGTTTCGCGGGCGCGCTTCGCGGTCCGCGCTCAGGCACCGCTTGCACAGCGCGATCAGTTCCGCGTCCGCGCCGCTCGCGTCCAACCGGGCGAAGGCGTCGGACGTGTCGCACCGAATCGCCTTCACGCGCAGCGAGTCTTTGCCCGAACCGGTGTACGGCGGGTCGCCCGTCAGCAGCGCGCACAGCACCGCGCCCAGCCCGAACACGTCAGCCCGCTCGTCCACCTTGTCCACTTCGCCCGCGGCTTGTTCCGGGGCCATGTACGCGGGCGTGCCCAGCACGCTGCCGGCCTGCGTTTCGCTGTCCGGGTGGCGGCCCGTGCGAATCTCGGTACTCACCTCCGCGCCCGATTCCAGACTCGCAGATTCCGGCGCGCCGAGCACCTTCGCCAAGCCCCAGTCCATCACCTGCACTTCGCCGAACGCCCCCACCATGATGTTGTGCGGCTTCAGGTCGCGGTGAATCACCTTGTGCGCGTGCGCGTAGGCCACCGCCTGACACACCTGCGCGAACGCCGGCACGAAGCGCGCGCGCACCGCACCTTCGGCGCTCAGCAGGTCCGCGAGGGTGTCGCCTTTGATGAGCTTCATCGCCAGAAACGGCCGACCGTCCGCCAGTTCGCCGATGTGGTGAACCGGTGGGATCGCCGGGTGCTGCAACTGTGCGGTGATGCGAGCCTCTTCGAGGAACCGGCGCAAGACGGGCGAATGCGCCGGATACTTGGCCTTCAGCACCTTCACGGCCACGGCGCGGTCGAACGCCAGTTCGCGCGCGCGGTACACCACGCCCATTCCGCCCGCACCGAGTTTGGACAGGATTTCGTAACCGGGCACCACCGGCGGCGGGTCGCGGTCGGACGCCGCGAGCAGCGACGAGATTTGCTCCGGGGTTTGGGCCGCGGTCGCGTTGTTCGGAAGGAAGGTGGGCGTGGGCGCTTCGGGCACTTGCGAAAGTGTGGGCGGAACGGGCGGCGGAACGCGGGTTTCGTCGTGCTCGTTCACGGGCGGCTCCGATCTGTGCCGCCTAATTCTACCCACCGGAACGGTCCGCACAAGAACGCGGGCGCGGTCAGTTCTTGCCCTTGCCCGGCGGGCCGTCCTTCTTGCCGAACGGGCCGCCCCCGAACGGCCCGCCCGGTCGCCACGGGCCGCCGCCGG
>JALHNS010000528.1 GCA_022843445.1 Gemmata sp. | reverse complement strand
CGCGAGTTGCCCGCGATCCCCGCCGTTCCGGTTGTGCCCGCGCAGCCGGGCGGCGCGCCGGCCCAACCGCCGGTGGTGAAGCCGCCCAGTTCGCAGCCGAAGGACGACGATCTGAAGCCGGACACCACCGGCCAGCCGATCGACCGCATCCTGAACCAGATGGTACCCGGCGGCGCGGGCGCGTACACCGGCGAGAAGGGGAAGCCGCAAGAGTACCTGCACTTCCCCACGCCCGGCTTCAGCGGGCGCAGCGGGGTGCTCCCGCGCTCCGGCAGCAACGAGGAGTACGAAACCGTCGAGGACCGGTGGCGCATCGGGCTGCCGGAGTACGACCGGTACGGCCTCGGGCACCCGCGCGTGAACGACTACCCGTGGCAGCCGGGGCAACTGTTCGACCCGTTCCGCCAGAACGTGATCAAGGGCGACTACCCGATCTTCGGGCAGCACACGTTCTTCAACTTCACCGCGCTGAACAGCACGCTTTTCGAGGGCCGCATGATCCCGACGGCGACCACGCCGTTCGAGAGCACGCAGCGCCCGTTCACCAACGAGTTCTTCGGGCGGCCCGGGCAGTTCGTGTTCTCGAACCTGACCAGCCTCACGTTCGACCTGTTCCACGGCGACGCCTCGTTCAAGCCGAACGACTGGCGCGTCTTGGTGCAGCCGGCGTTCAACGCGAACGCGCTGAGCGTGGAAGAGTTGGCGGTGGTGAACCCGGACGTGCGCAAGGGCACGGTGCGGAACCGCTCGTTCGGCGCGTTCCAGCAGTGGTTCGCGGAGTACAAGCTCGCGGACCTGAGCGACCAGTACGACTTCGTCAGCGTGCGGGCCGGTTCGCAGCCGTTCACCTCGGACTTCCGCGGGTTCATCTTCAGCGACATCAACCGCGGCGTGCGCCTGTTCGGGAACTTGGACGGCAACCGCACGCAGTTCAACTTGGCGTACTTCCGCCAGTTGGAAAAGGACACCAACAGCGGCCTGAACGGGTTCCGCGACCGCAGCCAAGACGTGGTGGTCGCGAACATTTACCGGCAGGACTTCATCTTCCCCGGGTTCACGGCCAGCGCCAGCTACCACTTCAACAACGACGACCCGGCGTTCCTGTTCGACCGCAACGGGTTCCTCGTGCGGCCGGACCCGGCGGGCGTGTTCACCCCGCACCGGGTGACCGCGCACTACTTCGGCTTGGCCGGCGACGGGCACATCGACCGGTACAACATCAGCACCGCGCTGTACTGGGTGGTGGGCCGCGACAGCCGCAACCCGATCGCGGCGCAGCCCACCTCGATCAGCGGCAAGATGGCCGCGCTCGAACTGAGTTACGACCGCGACTGGGCCCGGTTCCGGTTCAGCGGCCTGTACCAGTCCGGCGACGGCAACGCCCAAGACGGCCACGCGACCGGCTTCGACGGCATCTTGGACCAGCAGAACTTCGGCGGCGACTTCAGCTTCTTCCGCCGCAACCGCATCCCCTTGTTCGGCGTGGGCCTCACGAACGACCAGAGCCAGTTCGTGAACCTGCGGTCCAGCCGCATTCAGGGGCAGAGCAACTTCGTGAACCCCGGCTTGTGGCTGGTGGGCGGCGGGTTCGACTTGGACATCACCCCGCGGCTCCGGTCCATCAACAACGCCAACGCGCTGTTCTTCGACAAGACGAACGTGCTGGAGACGTTCATCTACCAGAAGGTGACGAACCGGTTCCTCGGCGTGGACCTGAGCACCGGCTTGGAGTGGCGGCCGCGGCTGAACAACCAGATGATCATGATGACCGGCCTGTCGGCGCTGGTGCCGGGCGGCGGGTTCCGCCAACTGTACAACAACAAGGACGGCAAAGTGCCGACGCTGTTCAGCGGGTTCACCGAACTGATCTTCCAATTCTGACCCGCAGAAGGGCGAAGCGAACCCGGCCGGGCGGCCGGGTTCGGTGCGCTCGGTGCGCCTACTTCACGGCGGCGCGCAACTCGCGGAGCAGCAGTTGCGTGCCGGTTTCGGCGTACCACGGGTGGTTCGCGTACGAAAACGGCTTCGCCGCGGTCGGGGCGCGCGCCGCGAGTTGCTCCTCGGCCTTCGCCAACTGCTCCCTCGCGGTCGCCCTGTCGCCCCGGGCTGCGGCGATCAGCCCGCGCAACAGCGGGTCTTGCGGCGATGCGTTCTTGCTCGCGCGGCCGAGTGCCTCCTCCGCTTCCTTCAACTTACCGGCGCGCAGGCGCACCAGCGCCAGCGCGCGATAGCCCCACGCGAAGTTCGTGGTCGGTTGGAACGCGGCCGCGAAGCGCGCCTCGAACGCCTTCGCGTCCCAGTCGCCCGGTTGCGGGCCCAGCGCCGCGGTCCACGCGAGCCGCACCAGCACGTCGAGTTCGGTGGCCTTGTCGTGCGCCGCGAGCAACTTCGTGGCGGCGTCGCGGTACTTGTCGCGCTCGCCGGCCAGCAGCAGGCACTCGGCGGCGCGCATGTCGAGCAGTGCCAGTTCGCGCGGGGGCTTGTTCAGCTTCGCGGCGGCCGCCCGGACGTCGCGCAGGTGGGGCAGGGCGGCGTCGCAGTTCCCGCTGCCGATGTGCGCGTTCGCTTCCATCAGCCCCACCTCGTACTTGTCCTCTTCGGAGATCGTTTTGAGTTCGGCGAGCGCGGCGCGCAGGTCTTTGGCAACGGCGAGCGTTTCGGGGAAGTCGGCGCGGGCCAGTTCGAGTTCGGTGGCGAGGAACAGCACGCGCGCGCGGGGGAGCGGGGGCAGTTTGGCGTTCGCGAACCGGCCGCGGGCGTCGGCGAGAAGCTCAACCGCGCGGGCGCGGTCGCCCTTGTTCGCCAGCGCCTGTGCCTCGGCGTGCAGCAGGTTGATCGCGGCGGTGCTGTCGGTTCCGCGGGTGCGATCGACCAACTGGCGCGCGGCGGCCAGCAGCGCCGGCCCGGCGGGGCCGAGTTCCGGCACTTTCGCCAGTTCCGGGGCGAACTCGATGAGCGCGAGCACGCCGGACCGCGAGGGCGGGTTCTGCTCGTTGCGCACCAACCCCAGCAGGCGCTCGGCGAACGGGCGCGCCGCGGCCGGGCGCTTGTCTTCCAGTTCGAGTTCGATGCGCTCGAGCAGGACGGTCGCGAGCCACGGGTTCGCCGGGCCGAACCGCTTCACGTTGGCTGTCTCGAACTCGGCGAGCAGTTCGCGCGCCTTCTGCGGTTGGCCGGTTTGCTTGTACCGAACGACCATCCCGGTGAGCAGCGGCAGCGCCTTCGGGTGGGCGAGGCCGACGGTGTTGCGTACGTCGGCGAGGACGCGCGCCCAGAGCGCGTCGCACCCCGCGGGGTCGCTGGCTTCGAGCAGGAACCGGCCCAACTCGAACCGGCACACGCTGAGCATGATGTTGTCGGCGTTGAAGTGCCGCTCCAGACTCGCGAAGTCCTTCTTGATGCCCTCGACGGCGGCCTTCGCCCCGGTGACGCGCCCGAGCACCAGTTTGGTCTGGAACTGGAGCAGCGCTTGGAACGTGACCCGGACGCGCTCGTTGGTCACGTTGGCGAGATCCTTCTGGAACTCGGTGACGGTCGACACGATCTCGGCGGGCGCTCCGGCCTCGATGAGCCACGCGAGGTACAAGGCGCGCGCGATGACGAGGTCCTTCCCGTCGGGCCCCGGGAGCCGCTTGCGGCCCTCGACGGTCGCGGCGAGTACCGTCGTGGCGCGGGGGTCGCCGAGGATCGACAGGGCGACGCCCTCGAACAGCGCCGCGGTCAGCGCGACCTCCTCCGGCACCTGCCCCCGGTCGTGCTCCGCGCGAATTGCGCGGAGCCGCGCCGCGGCCCGCAGCACGTCGCCGCTCTCGCCGTCGCACTGCGCGAGCGCCAGCTCGCTCTGCCACACCTCCGGGGCCGTTTCGGGCAGGTGCTTGCGGCGCAACTCCAGCGCCTCGGTCAGGGCCTCGCGCGCCTCGGCGTACATGGCGAGGGTGCGCATCCCGTTGCCCACACTCACCAGCAGCTTGGCGCGGGCCAACTGCACCGCCGGGTCCGGGTCGGCGAGCCGCACGCGGAACTTCGCGAAGGCGTTCTGGAGCACCGGGCGCAGCGCCGCGGCCTGCCCCTCGGTGGGCGCGCCGATGCCGAACTGCGACGCCCCCTCGCCGAAGAACGCGGCCATCGGGTCCGACGACTGGAACAGCCCGTTCAGCACGTCCACGAGGTCGTCGGCCTGCCCCGCTTGCGCGGC
>JALHNS010000527.1 GCA_022843445.1 Gemmata sp. | reverse complement strand
GGTGCTGGCCGCGCGCGCCGGGGCGCGGCTCGTGTGGGTGCGGCCCGGCCGGTTGTGGGTGCGCAGCGTCGCGGGCAGTTGCAGTATGGTGTGCGCATTTTACGCCTTCGGCAACTTGCCCTCGGCCGATGTGGTGACGCTGAGCAACACGTTCCCCTTGTGGGTGGCGGTGCTGTGCTGGCCGCTCTACGGCGAACTGCCGGGCTGGGGAACTGCGGTCGCGATTCTGGTGGGCGTGGCCGGTGTGGTGCTGGTGGAGCAGCCGCACATCGAATCCGGGAACTGGGGCGTGGCCGCGGCACTCGCGGCGGCGTGGTTCACCGCGGTCGCGATGCTCGGCCTGAACCGGCTCGGCGACCTCGACCCGCGCGCGGTGGTGGTTCACTTCTCGCTCGTGGCGACCGCGTTCTGCTTGGGCGCGTTCGCGGTGGTGCCGCGGCAACAACCGCTGAGCAACCTCGCGGACCCGTGGGTGGTCGCGGCGCTGCTCGGCATCGGCGTCTCGGCGACCGTCGGCCAAGTGTTCTTGACGCTCGCGTTCGGGCGCGGCGCGCCGGCCCGCGTGTCGGTGGTCGGCCTCACGCAAATCGTGTTCGTACTGGCGCTGGGCGCGGTACTGTTCGGCCGCTCGGTGAACGCGACCGCCGTGGCGGGTACGGCGCTGGTGATCGCGCCGACCGCGTGGCTGATCCTGCACGCCCGGGCGAAGGGGAAGTAGACACCGGCGAGCGTGCCGGCGGTTCGGAATTGCGAGACACCGGCACACTCGCCGTAGCGGCGCTATTACTTCTTCCCTTTCTTCAGCTCCATGTAGAAGCCGGTTTTGCCGTCGAAGTCTTTGGGCCGCTTGTCCTTGTCCAGCGCGTACGCGATCTTGAGCACGTCGCCCTTCAGTTCCACGATGCCAACGGCCTTGCTGCCCTTGCTGCCCTCCGGCCCTTCCTGAATCTCCATGTTGATGTTCGCGGGCGCGGTGCCGGCGTCCACCTTGTAGCCCATTACGAATTTGACCTCGCCGCCGACAATGGTGAACTGGTCCGCGGTCACGGTGTAGCTGGCTTTCTTGAACTTGTCGTCGATGTTGGCCCCGTTCTTTTTGCCGGTCACGAGCGCGTACGTGCCGCTGATGTCGAGTTTGTCGTCGGCGGCGCGGGCGGTCAGCCCGGCGCAGGCCACCAGCCCGGCGAGCAGTGCGAGCGTCTTCATCCCGATTCTCCGTTCCGTCCCGTGATGCGCCGGGGCGCGCCGGCCACGAGATTCTATGAACGCGTAACGGGGGCGAAAGCCGCATGGCACCGGTTGGCCCGCGCCGGTAGAATCGCCAGTATCCGCACGACCCATCCCGGAGAAGGCGCTATGACGGCGGTACGACTCACCCTCGCGGCACTCGGCATGGCCGCGCTGCTGGGCACCTCCCGCGCGGACGACAACCCGCTGCGCGACGAGCTGCTCAAGCTCAACACCGTGACCGGCGAAAGCGCGGTGCGCGACAAGCTGCGCGCGCTGGCGAAGGACAAGGCGAAGGCGAAGAAGCTGGTGGCGGAGGCCGCCGCGATGCTCAAAGAGGCGCAGGGCAAAGAGAACCCGTTCAAGTACAACGGCGCGGCGATCGTCGCGCGGCTCGCGCACTTCACCAAGGAGTACGACACCGCCGAACCGTTCTACAAGTACATGGTGGAGACCGCGACCAAACTGAAGAGCGGCTCCAAGATGGTGGAGGCGCACGAGGGCCTCATCGACCTGTACTTCGACACCAAGAAGTACGGGAAGGCCGCGGAGGTGTGCGAGAAGTTCGTGGACACGCTCGGCCCGGACGAGCTCGAAGACGCGAAGCCGTTCGTGCTCGAGAAGCTCGCGCAGGCCAAGGCCAAGCAGGAAAAGTTCGACGAGGCGCTGCGGCTCACCGACCTGCTCATCGAGGCCGACAGCGGCGGCTGGTACTTCCGCCAAACCAAGGGCTGGGTGCTGCGCGAGCAGGGCAAGCTCGACGCGGCCATCGACGCGTACCTCGAATCGCTGGACAAGATCGACGCGAACAAGGGACTGAAGGGCGAAACGCGCGACCGGTTCAAGGACCGCACGCGGTACATCCTCACCGGGCTGTACGTGGACAACAAGCAGGTGGACAAGGCCGCGAAAGAGCTGCAAACGCTCATCAAGCGAAACCCGGAGAACCCGACCTACAAGAACGACCTCGGGTTCATCTGGTGCGACAACGACCTGAACTTGGACGAGTCCGAGAAGTTGATCCGCGAGGCCATCGACCTCGACCTCAAGGCGCAAGAGAAGGCGAAGAAGGACGGGCTGATCGACACCGTAAAGCCGAACGCGGCCTACGCGGACAGCCTCGGCTGGGTGCTGTACAAGAAGAAGAAGTACAAAGAAGCGCTCGCCGAACTGAAGAAGGCCGCGGCCGACGAGGACGAGGGCAACCACCTCGAAATCTGGGACCACTTGGCCGACTGCTACATGGCGCTCGACCAAAAGAAAGACGCCATCGCGACGTGGCAGAAGGCGCTGGAGTTCGACGACATCTCGAAGCGCGACATTTCGCGCCGCGAGGCGATCGTCGCGAAACTGAAGAAAGAAGGCGTGGAACCGAAGGTGACTCCGAAGAAGAAGGACAAGAAGATCGACTGACGGACTAACATGGTAGTAGGCACGCTCCGCGTGCCGTCGCTGTGCAGCGCGATTCGCCTTCCGCGAAGGTGTATTCAGTTCCGCAGCGACGGCACGCGGAGCGTGCCTACTACCACGAAAGGCTTTCACCATGTCGGGATGGGCGCGGGCGGCGGTCGGGGGCGTCGAGGTTCACACCTTCGACCCGCCCGGCGCGCGGCCCGCGTGCGTGCTCTACCTGCACTCCCTCGCCGAAGAATCGCCCGCGACCGACCCCGCGTTCTCCGCGCTGCTGCGCGAACACCGGTTGCGGTGCGCCGCGCCCCGCGGCGGCTGGTGCTGGTGGACGAACCGCACGTGCGCCGAGTTCCCGTCGCCGCTCGCGCCGGAAGCGTTCATCCTGAGCGAACTGGTCCCGTGGCTCGAAGCGCGGTACGCGCTCCCGGCGCGGGCGGTCGCGCTTACGGGCACCGAAATGGGCGGGCACGGCGCGGTGCGGCTCGCGGTGCGGCACCCCGAGCGCTTCCCCGTCGCCGCGAGCGTCAGCGGCGCGATGGACATGCACGAGTGGCACGGGCGCGGCACGCCGCTCGACGCGATGTACGAATCGCGCGAACGGGCGCGCCTCGATACGGCGGTGCTGCACGTCGGCGAGCGCGAGTGGCCGCGGCACCTGTGGTTCGCGTGCGGGGAAGGGGAGTTCGCGGCGCGGGGCAACGACCGGTTGCACGAGAAACTGAACGCGATGGGCGTTCCGCACGTCGCGGAGTTGCGCGCGACCGGTTCGCAGACCGCTTCGATGCTGGCGTTCGTGAGCGCCGCGCTGGCGCACGAGGCGCGGCGGCTGATGTGAGGTAGGTAGCGGGGCGCGCCGGCGTCGCCGGTGGTGAGCCGTGCCCCGCGGCGCGCTGGCGCGCTGGCGCGCGCCCGGGATGGACAGGTTTTCACCGCCCGATCCCTTCGGCAGCCCGGCAACCTGCGGTCGATAGGTGGGGTGAACCGCAGGCCCGTTAGCTTTGCGCCCCGGCCTCGCGACCGGTTTGCCCTTTCGAGGATGAAAGGTGTGTGCGCCGCGGGGCGCGCCCGCGCGCGCCCCCGGCCGGGCAGCGAAAACCCGCCCGACCGTTTGCTATCCCAACGTAGAGCGCCCGCGCCCGGAACGCAAATCGGGTTGTTCGCGCCCGGTCCGGTTGGTGCGAAATTGTGTTCTATGCTGATTATGCGCCCTGCGGCCGCGGGGCGCACCTCGGCTCGCACCGACCCGCATGCTCCCCGCCCCCGCCACCATCGCCGCCGACGCGAAGGCCCTCGCCGACGAGTTGGCCCGCGCCAAGCTCGTGGACTCGGTGCGCCTCGCGGGCCTGCTCGCCGAGTTCGGCGGGGGCGACGCCGCCGCGCTCGCCGCCCACCTCGAGCGGGCCGGCGCGCTGACGCCGTACCAAGCCGCCCGCGCGCTCACCGGCGGCGCGAAGCAACTGGTGGTCGGCCCGTACCGCATCACCGGTGCGCCCGAGCGCGGCACCTTCGGCCCGCTGTACCCCGCCGTTCACCAGTCCCGCCCGGCCCCGGTGCTCGTGCACG
>JALHNS010000526.1 GCA_022843445.1 Gemmata sp. | reverse complement strand
GGGGCGGCGGCGGCGCTGCGGCTGCACCGGACCACCGGCCCGGACCGCACGTTCCTCGATGCCGACGTGCGCCCGGCCCTGAACGCCGACAATTCGGTCGGCGCGATCGTGGTCATGCTCCGCGACGTGACCGCCGAGGTGCTCCAGCAGCAGAAGCTCGACGCGCTGCACGCCGCCGGGCGCACCCTCGCCGGGCTGGACGCCGACCAGCTCACCGACATGAACGTCGAGGCCCGCGTCGAGCTGCTCAAGGCGAACCTGCGGCGCGCGATTCACGACGTGCTCCAGTACGACACCATCGAAGTGCGGTTGCTCGACCGCAAGACCAGCGAACTGAAGCCGCTGCTCGAAGACGGGATGCTGCCGGAGGCCGCCGGGCGCGTGCTGTTCGCCCGCGCCGAGGGCAACGGGGTGACCGGCCTCGTCGCCGCCACCGGCACCAGCTACCTGTGCCGCGACGCCGCCAGCGACCGGCACTACATCGCCGGGGCCGCCGGCGCGCGCAGCTCCATGACGGTCGCGCTCAAGTACCAGAACGAGGTGGTGGGCACGCTGAACGTCGAAAGCCCGCACGTGAACGGGTTCGGCCCGGACGACCTGCAGTTCACCGAACTGTTCTCCCGGGAGATCGCCACCGCGCTGCACACCCTCGAGTTGCTGAACGCCCAACAGGTGTGTACCGCCGGGCAGAGCATCGAGGCGGTGAGCAAGGAGATCGCGCTGCCGCTCGACGAGGTGCTGGCCGGGGCCAGTGCGGTGCTGGCCCGCGTGGCCGTCGCGGACCCGGACGCCGCCGCCCGGTTGCGCCGCGTGCTCGACGCCGCACGCCAAGTTCAGGCCGGCGTGTCGCGCGTCGGCCGCGCGCTGGTGGACGCGGCCACCGGCGAGAAGCCGCTCGCCGGCAAGCGGGTGCTCGTGGTCGAATCCGACGAGCGGTTGCGCCGGCAGGCCCACTTGCTCTTGGAGCGGCTCGGCGCGACGGCCGAAACCGCCGGCACCGCCGAAGACGGCATCGCACTGGCCGCGGCCGGCGCGTACGACGCGATCTTCCAAGAGGTGAAGCCGCCGGACTCGGGCGGCTACGACTGCTTCCGCCGCCTGCGGGCCGCGTGCCCCGGAGCGCCGGTCGCGCTCACCACCGGCTTCGGCTACGACGCGGCGCACAGCATCGTGAAGGCCCGCGCCGACGGCATGCGGCACGTGCTCTTCAAGCCGTTCCGCCAAGACCAAGTCGCGCGGGCGGTGCTCGAAGGCGACCGCGTGCCGCCGGCATAGTGCGGCGCGGCGCGCCCCGCTTTCGCTCTTCGGCGACGGCACCCGGGGCGTGCCTGCTCCTCCGGGATTTGACCGCACCGCGTCTCGGTTCTACGGTTGGGCAGCCCGCTTGGCGCAGTGCGCCCGCCTACCCACGCGCCCCAACATGCCCGCGCTGGACCCCGGTACCGAAGCGACGACCCCCGGCTCGAACCGGCGGCGCGTCTGGGCGCACCCGGACGTGAAATCGCACTCCGTGGTCGTGCTCACGTTCGAGCGGTTGCACCTCGCCCCGCTCGCCGGCCCGCCCAAACCCGACCTGCTGGTCGCCGCCGCCTACGACGACCTCGACGACGTGCTCGGCCCGCTCGCCACCGTTATCGACCTCGTCGCGGTGCGCCGGGTTCGGTTGCACCTGCCCACGAACACGCTCTCCGTGGAGTACGCGAAGGACGGCATCGGCACCAGCCGCGCGTCCGTCACGTTCGAGACCGCGGACGTGGCCGACGCGGTGTTCACCAAGCTGTGGCGCCGGCTCGGCGACGGGTTCAAGGCCACCAACGGCCAGCGCGACTTCTGGTCGCTGGCCCGCGCGCCGCTGGCGCTGCTGTTCGGCGCGCTGCTGGCGACCGCGGTGCTGGTGATCCTGATTAGCGTGTTCGAGGACTTCGCCTCGGCCCGCGCCGCCCTGCGCGCCGCCGCGCCGCGCCCGGACCAACTCGGCGTGTCGCCCGACATTCCCAAAACGCCCCTAGAGGGGCTGATCGGCTGGTTCGACTGGCGCTGGGTGTGCGGCCTCGGCGGGTGCGCGGCCGCGGCGTCGCAGGTGTGGCTGTACCGGCGGCTCACCAGTCCCACAACCGCGCTCGAACTGAAGCGCGGGTAACGACCGCTTTCCGAACCGAGGCCCGGCATGCGCCGCGAAGAGTGCATCGAGATGTTCAAGCGCGTGCCGGAGGTGTACCACGCGCAGATGAACCTGATCCTGCGCAACGGCGCGGTGCTCTCCATCGACATGATCGCCCGCTACGAACCGCTCTACATGGTGTTCCGCGGGCGCGAGGGCGGCACCACCGACGAGGGCCGCGGGTTCTTCGTCCCCTACGACGAGATTTCGTACATCCGGCTCGAGCGCGTGGTGAAGTTCAGCGAACTGAAGCAGATGTACGGCGAGACCGGGTTCGTGGACGCCGAAGACCGGCTCGGCACGGCCGCGACCGAGGAGAAGGCGGCGAACACGCCGGCCGATGCGCAAACGCCGGCCCCGGTGCCCACGCCGGCCCCTCTCGGCCCGCAAGACCCCGCGGCCATCGCCCGCAACAACCTGCTCGAGCGCATCCGGGCCACCCGCGCCAGCGCCAGCGCGAGCATCGCCGGTACCACAAAGGTACCCACCGACAAGAAGTGACCCGGCGCGCCGAACACCAACGCGCCCTCTCCGCCCCTCGGGCCGGTGCCGCACCGCGTTCGGCGGCACCGGTGCTGTCGATCACCTACTCCGCGGGGGTCGGCGTCTTCCACCGACCTGTGGCGAGTTTCTCCCAGTCCGCAGAGTCGGAGACCCGCACCTCGGCGCCCTCCTCGGCCAGCCGCACGGCGACCTTCCGCTCCGCGTCGTACAACTCGACGTACTCCTTGGTGCGCTTGGCCTCTTTGAACTTGGACGGCTTGCCCAGTTTGCGATAGGTCAGTTCGTTCAGTTCGTACCACGAGCCGTCCTTCGCCTTGGCGAACCACCCGCCCTCGTACACCCAGTAGGTTCGGGTGTCCGCCGGTTCCTCCGCGGAGCACCGCCCCGCGACAACGCCTACTGCCAGCACCGCGACGCACGCCACGATCCGCATCTCCGAGTCCTCCGAAATACCCAACCGAACGACACCGCCCGACCGCGACACCCGCAGCGGGAATGAAAACCTTACCCGAGTGTCGCGCGCCACTCAATGCTGGTGGCGACGGTTGGTCACGCGGTCTTGCGCATCGGGAGTGTGACCGGTGCGGGGTCGGCCTTCGGCGCGGCACCGAGCAGCGCGCGGTACGCGCCTTCGAGTTCCGACGTCAGCGCGCGCCCGCGGCGGCGCATCACCACATCGGCTACCTTCAGCAGTTTCTCCGCGTCCAACTCCACGAGTCCCTTCGGCGAAGCCCGGTAGAACGCCGGCACCGTGCGCGGCGCGAACGTGCCGCTCGGCACCACTTGAGCGAACGGCCCGAGAACTGTTCCCGCGTCCAAGAGCGCGCCGAGGCCGGTCTTCGCGTGGTCGCCGATCAGCGCGCCGAGTTTCGTGCGCCCGCTGTCGGCGTCGCCGGAGGGCAGGGCGGCCCGAACGTTCGCGTAGTCGTAGCGCAGGTCCGCGGTGGCGCTACCGGCGGCGACGTTCACCCACTCGCCCAAGTAGCTGTGGCCCAAGAAGCCGTCGTGGTACTTGTTCGAATAGCCCAGAATCACGCTGCACTCGATCTCGCCGCCGATGCGGCAGTGCGGGCCGATGCTGGTGCCGCCGCGAATCCGCGCCCCGTGAACGTGCGTGTGCGGGCCGACGAAGCACGGGCCTTCGAGCTTCGTGAACGCGCCGATCTGCGCGCCTTCGCCCACGATCACCGGGCCGCGGGTCGTGTCGGCGACCACCATCGGATCGACGGTCGCCGAGCGGTGAACGAACAGCCGGTCGGCCGGGCCGACGAGCGCCAGCGCGTTCGGGTGCAGGCCGGCGTCGGCGGGGTCGCACAGCGCGTCGGCGTCGCGCGCGATCTCCTCGCCGTTGCGGTCGATCAGTTCCCACGCCCGCGAAATGACGGTTCCGCCGGCGGCGCGCGCGGGCAGCGCCTGCGCCCAGTCGCGGAGGCACTCTTCGACGGTGCCGGGCGAAACGGCTTGCAGGCGCTTCTGGTCGAGCACCGCGTAGGCGATCTCGCCGCCCGCGAGCGCGACGTGCGGCCCTTCGACGAACGGCCCGAACTGCGGTTG
>JALHNS010000525.1 GCA_022843445.1 Gemmata sp. | reverse complement strand
GTACTTCGATCACGCGGCCGTTGAGGTGGCGCGCCAGAAGCTCGCGAAGCCCGGCGGGCGCGGCCCGGGCCGCACGAGCCTCGAAATGGGCCTCACCGGCGTGCTGTCCACGCAGTTGTGGCACCACCTGTACATCGACGGCTCGCTGTGCGACCTGCCGTCGCGCGTGACGCCCGCGAGCAAGGAGGCCGCATGAGCATCGCGCTCCAAACGCTGTGGCACGAGCGCACGCGGTACGCCTCGGGCGTGCTCGCGGTCACGTTCTCCGCGGTGCTGATCGCGCTGCAGTGCGGCCTGCTGTTGGGGCTGTTCAAGATCACGTCGATCCCGATCGACAACACCAGCGCCGACGTGTGGGTCGGGTCGAACAAAGTGGAGAGCGTGGACTTGGGCCGGCCGATCCCGGCGTCGTACCTGTCGCGGGTCGCCGGCCGCGCCGGGATCACGAGCGTGGAATCGTACGTCGCCGCGTTCGCCAGTTTCGCGAAGCCCGCGGGCGGTACCGAGATGTGCTTCCTGCTGGGCAGCAGTTTGGACTACGACGCCGCGGGCGCGGCCAAAGTGCTCTCGCGCGAACAGCTCGACATGCTCACGATGCCGAACGCGATCATCGTGGACGAGTCGGACGTGAAGCGGCTCGGCGTGACGGAGGAGAAGAAAGCCAAGATCAACGGCAAGGAAGTGCTGGTGGTGGGCACCGTGAACGGGCTGAAGAGCCTCGCGGCCCCGTGGGTGTTCTGCTCGGTTCACACCGCGCGGCACCTGCTGGGGTTCATGCTCCCGCCGGACCACATCACCTACCTGCTGGCGAAGTGCGACACGCCGGACCGCGCCCGCGAACTCGCGGCCGAACTGAAGGCCGAGTACGGCGACGACATGGCCGTGTACACCGCGGAACAGTTCTCCACCGGGAGCCGCGTGTACTGGCTGTTCCGCACGAAGGCCGGCATCGCCATCGGCTACGCGGCGCTACTGGGGCTGCTCGTCGGCGCGGTGATTACGGCGCAAACGCTCTACTCCGCGACGGCCGCGAACGCGAAGGAGTTCGCCATCCTGCTCGCGCTCGGCATCCCGCGGTGGCGCATCTCGGCGATGGTGCTGGCGCAGAGCTTCTGGGTGGGCGTGGTCGGCATCGCGCTGGCGTACCCGGTGTGCTTGGGGCTGAAGTACGGCGCGCGCCAAGTGGGCGCGGACGTGGACCTGCGCTGGGAGGTGCTGGTCGGCACCGCGGTCATCACCGTGGGCATGGCGCTCGCGGCCGGGTTCTTCGCGCTGCGCAGCGTGCGCCAGATCGAACCGATGAACCTGCTCAGGTAGTCGTCAGTGTTCAGTATTCAGTGGCCAGTAAAGACAGTGCGGCGTTGAGTTGAGTTGGGAACTGATTACTCACAACTGAGAACCGAAAACGACCATGATGCCGTGGGCCGCGAGTAACGTGTCGCCGGTGCTGCAAGGGGTGAACCTGATGCGCACCTACGGCGACGGTACGGCCCGGCGCAGCGCGCTGCAGAACGTGAGCGTGGACCTGTACCCCGGCCAGTTGGTGCTGCTGATGGGGCCGAGCGGCAGCGGGAAGAGCACGCTGCTCGCGGCACTGTCGGGCCTGCTGGAACCGGACAGCGGGCAGGTGCTCGCGGCCGATGACGACGGGCGCATGTGCGACGTGTGGCAGATGAGCGCCCGTGAGCGCGAAGCGTACCGCCGCCGGCACACCGGGTTCGTGTTTCAGGGCTACAACCTGTTCCCCGCGCTCACCGCCCGGCAGCAACTGGAACTGGTGCTAAAGTGGGGCGAGAACGCGAGCGGCGGCGAGGCCCGCCGCCGCGCCGACGAGGTGCTCGACAAGTTGGGCCTGAGCGCGAACAAGAACAAGAAGCCGGCGCAGCTTTCCGGCGGCGAGAAGCAGCGCGTCGCCATCGGCCGCGCGCTCGTGAAGAACCCGACGCTGGTGTTCGCCGACGAACCCACCAGCGCGCTCGACTGGGAGAACGGCCAGAAGGTGATCGAACTGCTGCGCGACGCCGCGCACCAGCGCGGGGCGGCGGTGCTGTGCGTGTCGCACGACGCGCGGTTGCTCCCGTTCGTGGACGTGTTCTACCACTTGGACGACGGCCGCTTGGAGCGCCGCGCCCTGCCCGCAACGTAGGACAGGCTTCCAGCCTGTCCCGAATCGCCGGTCGAGATGATAACCGGGACAGGCGAGCAGCCTGTCCTACGCCCGCCCACCGCAGGAGGTTTCCCATGTCGTGGCTCCGCAAGACGCGCCCGGTGCTGGTGGTGCTGGGTCTGGGCACGCTCCTCGCCACGCTCGCGGGCGCGGCCGCGCTCACCGGCGGCCAAGAGCCGAAGACCGGCGGCAGCGGCGGCGCGCCGGACAAGACCCCCGCGCCGAAGCCCGGCGGCACGGTCGTGCTCGGCACCGTGGACACCGCGACGCCGCAGGTGGAGTACGGCCTGCCCCCGGTACTCGCGGCCGGCACCATCGCGAAAGTGTTCGTGAAGGACGGCGTTTCCGTGAAGGCCGGCGACAAACTGTACGAGTTCGACACCACCGTGCAGCGCGGGCTGGTCGATCGCGCGAAGTCCGCGGTCGCGTACGCGAAGACGAAGGTCGCGGAGGCGAAGGAACTGGCCGCGCAGCACCAGAGCGCCATTTCGCTCGCCGAGTTCGCGGTCAAGTCGGCCGAGACCACGGTGCAGTTCAAACTGCAAGCGTACGAACTCGTGAACCAGAAGATCGAGAGCGCGTACAAGGCCGAGCGCATTCCGATGGCCGAATGGGAGGCGAAAAAGAAGGGCGATTCGGACCTGCTGAACGCGAACGTCGCGTACCGCGTCGCGGTGCTCGAAAAGGAGTACAAGGAGAAAGAACTCGCGAAGCTCAAGGCGATCAACCCGCAGGTGAAGGTGGACGAGGCCGAGGCCGCCGTCAAGCAGGCCGAGACCGAGCAGGCGAACGCGGAAGCCGCCGTGGAACTGTGTACGCTGCGCGCGAAGGCCGACGGCACCATCGAACAGGTGACGGTGGCCGCGGGCAAGGCGATGGGCATGGGCACGCGGCAACCGGCGCTGTGGCTGATCCCGGCCGGGCCGCGCATCGTGCGCGCGGAGGTGGAAGCCGACTTCGTTCACCGCATCGGCGCGAACCCGCAGGGCCGCGCCGTGACCGTGACCGACGACGCGAACGCGAACCTCAAGTACGCGGGCACCATCAAGCGCGTGGGCAGCACGTTCCTCCGCAAGCGCAGCGCCGCCGACGCGCTCGTGTCCAGCGAGACGCGGGTGATCGAAGTGGAAGTGGAGATCGCGGACGCGGCCCCCGCGAACCAACCGCCGCTGCTCGTCGGCCAGCGGGTCCGCGTGCACCTCGGCAAATAAATGACCGGCGCGGCCGACTCATACGCCGCCTGTCGCGCCCTCACACGGGCCGCGGGCAGTTCGTTCCCGGCCGCGTTCCGGCTGCTCGCGCCCCACAAGCGCGACGCCATGTTCGCGCTGTACGCCTACATGCGCGTCACCGACGACCTCGCGGACGAACCCGGCGCGCCCGAAGTGAAACGCGCCAAACTGAACGAATGGCGGGCCGGCCTTTCGGCCGCGCTGGACGGGCAGCCCTCGCACGCGATTCACGCGGCCCTCGCCGACACCGTGCGGCGCTACGCCATCCCGCCACAGTACCTGTTCGACGCCATCGACGGCTGCGACACCGACGCCGGCCCGGTGCGCGTGCGAACGTTCGACGAACTGTACCGCTACTGCTACCGCGTCGCCTCCGCGGTGGGCCTCGCGTGCGTGCGCATCTGGGGCACGCGCGCCGGCGCGACCTTCGCCGACACCGACGCGCCGGCCGAGGCCGCGGGCGTCGCGTTCCAGCTCACGAACATCCTGCGCGACCTCGCCGAAGACCGCGCCCGCGACCGGGTGTACCTGCCCGAAAGCGAACTCGCGCGGTTCGAGTGCCCGCCGGAGGCGTGGCGCGACCCGGCGCACCGCGTGCGGTTCCGCGCCCTCATGCGGTTCCAAGTGGCCCGCGCCCGCGACTACTACCAGAAGTCGCGCGAACTCGCGTGTTATCTCCCCGCCAGTGGCCGGGCCGTCTACGCCGTCATGCAAGGCCTTTACGGCGGCCTGCTCGACAAGATCGAAGCCGCGCCCGAACGCGTCCTCGAAGGTCGCATTCGCCTTTCCACTTCTCACAAAATTCGCTGCCTTCTCGCCGC
>JALHNS010000524.1 GCA_022843445.1 Gemmata sp. | reverse complement strand
TGTTGAGGAACGTGGCGCGCGCGGCGGGGGGGTGATCGGTGCCGTCCGGCTTCTTGATGAGCTGCGTGTCGCGGAACGTCGCGTACCCGGCGGCCCAGTCGTCGCCCCGCGCGCCGGTTGCGAGCCGAAGGCGAGTTGGAGCCGGCCGTTGGTGCCGATCGCGCGCCAGCCGGCGCGGTCGCCGTCGTCGGCGGCCACGAACGCGCGGTACGCGTAGGGGTGAGCGGCGGGGCCGTTGGAGGCGAACGAGACGAACCCGCGGCCGAACGCGCCGCCGTCCCGTTCGAGGTACTCCACGAGCCAGCCGTAGGGGGTGCGGGCGGCGCGGGCCGCGTCCACGAACGTGCCCCCTTGCGGGCGCGACACGAGCCACACGCGCGGCCCGGCGCGGCCCCCGTCCGGCCCCGGCGTGCCGTCCAGCCCGCGCATCTGCACCGCCAGCGGGAACGCGCCCTCCGGGCACGTCGCCAGCAGGTTCAGCCCCGATTCGATCATCCCCGGGCGCGCCACCCACGACGAACCGGTGTGCTCGAGCCCCACCGTATCGCCGTTGCGCTTCAGCAGTTTGGCGAGGTCGCAGGTGCCCAGCACCAGCACCGTGTCGCGGTGCCGCATCCGAATCGCGCTCTCGTCGCGCGGGTCCAGCGATTGGCGCTCGCCGGGCGTGAGGGTGAGCCACACGGCCGTCGCGGTGTCGGCGTCGGTGCCCTTCTTCATCAGCGCCAGCCACTCGTCCAGTTTGCGCCGCGCCTCCCGCTTGATCGAGAAGTCGATGCCCATCAGGTACGCGGCGTAACACAGGCCGAGCACCACCGCGAGCCACCACGCCCCGACCGCCAAGTTGTCGCCGCCGCGGGTGCCCTCGGAGTTGCGGATCACCCGCCGCGCCGCGAACGCCAGCGCCACCGCCACCGCGGCCAGCACCAGCAGCCACGGTTCCAGCAGCGGCTTCCGGTTCAGGAACGCCGGGATGCCGAACGCCAACAGCGCGCCCGCGAGCAGACCCGACGAGATCACCGCCGCGACCGCGAGGCCCGCGAGCGGGACGTACGGGGTGGCGTCGGCGGTGGACGGCAGCGCCGGCCCTTGCGGCGCGGGCGCGGGAGCGGAATCGGCCATGAGTGCGTCAACCCGGGTGCCGTGGGCGGAAACTGGTGTCGTTCTAGGGGGCACCGTTACTACGCGACAGCCGGCCCCGCGGTTTGGTCGGTTCGCGCGGTGCGGCGCGCGCGGGCGGCCCGAAGGGCCGCGCGCTCACTTCTTCCGTTTCGGCACGGCCCACAGCGTTAGCGCGGCCTCGCCGCCGCTGGTCACCAGTTGCGTGCCGTCCGGCGAGAACGCGATGGCGTGCGGCAGCCACGCCCCGCGCAGCGCGCCAAACGGCTTACCCTTCTCCACGTCGTAGAAGGTGATCGTGCCGTCGCCGTGGGCCAGCGCGAACGTCTTGCCGTCCGGGGCGAACGCGGCCCGCGCGCCGATTTCCGGCCAGTCGAACTTGGTGACGATCTCGCCGTCCGCGTCCAACAGTGCGTACCAGTGATCGCCGGGGATGCCGTCGGTTTCGTCCGGGTCGTGCCGGTACGCGACCGCGCGCTTCGCGCCCGGTGCGAACACCACGTTCGTGGTGCCGCGTGCCGGGCGGAACCCGTCGGGCCACTTCGGTGCGACCGGCGGGCGCGTCGCGGCGGGCAGATCGCGCACCTCGCCCGATTTCACATCCCACTGCCGTGCGCGCTTCTGCCCGACGTCGAAAGTGTGGACCGTGTTCGCGTCCGCGAACCACACGAACTCGCCGCTCGTGGCGTCCGGGGAGAGGTCTTTGCGCTTCCCGGTCGCCACGTCCACCAGTTGGATCGAGTTCCACCGCAAGCGCACGTCCGCGAGCGCGAGCGTTTGGCCGTCCGGCGAAAGTGCCGGTGTGCCGTCCACTTCGCTCGTCGCGCTCGTTTTGAGCTTCCGGGTTGCCACGTCCCACGTTTCGATCTCGTGCGCCTTTCGCCAGCGCAGCGCGACCAGTTCCTTCGCCCCCGGCAGGAAGAAGACGTGATCGTGCCACGCGCCCTTTTGCCAGAACTGCGGCTTTTCGGTGCCGCTCTGCCACAGCGAGAACCCGCGGTCCCACGAGTGCGCCGCCGCCACGCGCTCGGCCTTCGGCGCGATCGCGATGCCGCCGTTCGTCCACGACGGCGACGCTTCGGGGTGGCCGAACCGGTCCACGTCCTTACCGGTCGCGGAGTCGAGCACTTTGCACTCCCACGCGGCGCGCGAGCTCCACACGAGAAGGCGCGAGCCGTCCGGCGAGAGCCGCATCCAGTCGTCGCTCGAGTTGGGATTGGTGCGCCACAACTCTTTCCCGGTGGCGAACGCGGTGGCGACGGTCGAGCGCTCGATCCCGTCCCACAGGCGCGAGTACAGCACCGTGCCGTCCGGCGAACACGCACCGAAGCGGTGCCGCGGTGCGCCCGGGTCGAACTTCGCCGTCACCTTCCCCGTCGCGTGGTCGATGCGGAACGCGATCTGACGCATGTCGTCCCACTTGTTCGCGCACGCGACGACGAGTTCGCTTCCCGTGCCGAACCCGACGAAGGTGCTGAGCACGTCGCCTTCGCTCGGCACCCAGAGGAGCCGCTTCCCGGTTGCCGCGTCCCACACGTACACGCCGGTGCTGGTGTTCAGCGCGAGGCGCTTGCCGTCCGGCGAGTAGGACAGCGCGCGCAGTTGCGGGGCGAACCCGGCGTAGGTGAATTCGGTGGGGCCGAACCGCTTCACCGCGCCGTCGGGCAGCGGGTGCCCGATCACGACGCGCGGTTCCGGTTTCGGCAATCGCGGGTCGGCGCTCAGCGCCAGCGACAGGATCAGCGGGAGCATGGCGCGCACTCCGTGAGGGAGTTCCAGAGTACCAGAATGCCAGAAACGAAGGCGGGTTTTCTCCGTCCGCGGGCACTTTGGTACTTCGCACGTCACACCAGCGAATCGAACACGCGCACACCGGCCCAGTTCGCCTTGTTTTCGGCGATGAACTGGTTGTGCGTGGCATCGTCTTGGTAGGCGTCGTGCGCGGCTTTATCCACGAACACGAGGTGCAGGCCGACGTGCCAGTCGCGGTCGTTCACCTCGCGGTCCAGTTCGGCGCACAGCCCGCCGGCGGCGAAGAACAGGATGCCCGGCTGCACGTTCAGGTACTTGTGGCACGCGGCGATCAGCTCTTGGACCTTCGCGGGCGAGGCGTCCTTCAGTTTGAAGAACACGTTGTGGGCGAGGCGCGGACCGGGCATGTGGGTGGCTCCGTGTGGTGAAAAGGCGTGTTGCCATCGTAGCGAGTTCGGCGCGGCCGTAACGTGCGAGCGCTCCCGGCCTTGCCCGGCGGCCCGCGGGCGCAGATAATCGCCCAGTTGGACACGCGCGCACCGCTACCGGAATTTCACACATGTGGATGACGGACCCGCCGTCGGCGGCACTGGCCGAGGCGCTGAAGTTGGTCGCCGCCGGGAAGACCGGTGAGGCCGAAATGGTCGTGAAGAAGGCGGCGATGGAGGCCAAGAACAGGCACGGCTCCGGGTCGCACCCGCTGGCGTGCGCCTACGCGGACATCGCCCGCGTGCACCTGCAAATGGGCGAAACGCAGAAGGCCGCGGTCGAGTTCCAGCACGCGAGCAAGGGCCCGCTGCCGCCCGAACCCGCGGAGCGCGCCGACCGGCTCCGCTTCATGTACGGGTTCGGCGAAGCGCTGCTCCGGCTCGCCAAGTTCGACGAGGCCGAGAAGGTGCTGAAGCAGTGCGAGGTGTTCGCCAAGAACCTGCACGGGCCCGCCAGCCCCGCGGCCGGCGCCGCGAAGGCACCGCTGGCGCGGCTGCTGTTGAACAGCGGTAAGCCGGCCGAAGCGCTGAAGCTGGCGCAAGAGGCGTTCGACGCGCTGTGGGCGCTGGGCGATCCGCTGATCGCGGAGGCGTTCCCGGTGCGCGCCGAAGCGCTGAAGGCCGCGGGGCGCGCGGAGAGCGCGTTCGCGGACCTGCCGGACCTGCCGGACGAGTTCGCCGCCAAGACCGCGCGCGCGGTGCTCGCGCATCAGGCCGCACGTGATCCGTTTGCTCCTCTGTCCGGTGCGCACGCATGGCCGACGTCTTAACGACCCAGAGCGCCACGCCGGCGACGATTCCGGCAACCACGAAGATCGCGACCCGCGACGTCACATACTCGGGGGACGCGAGCACGCACATCGCGCCG
>JALHNS010000523.1 GCA_022843445.1 Gemmata sp. | reverse complement strand
ACTGCGACCGGTACTCATGACGACACTCGTGGCGAGCCTCGGTTTCGTGCCGATGGCGCTCTCCACGGGTCAGGGGGCGGAGGTGCAGCGCCCGCTGGCGACGGTGGTGATCGGCGGGGTGATCGGGGCGATGGTCATGTCGCTCTTGGTTCTCCGAGTGCTGTACTTGGTGTTCGACACGGCGGCCCGTTGGGTCGCGTGGGCGCTCGTCCGGGTGCTCGGGACCAACGAAGCCGCAACGCGCGGCTTCGTTGGTCTCGATCTCGATGCCGGTGAGAGTGACGGAGAAGGCGGCACGGTCGGGGCGGACGTGCGGAACGGTTCCGCCGACGCCCCGGACCGGCCGGTACAAGTTCCTTAGTGGAGGACGACGATGACGACGTTTCTGACCCGTGCCGGGCTGCTCGCGGCCCTGTTCGCGGGAACGGTCCTGCTCACCACCGGGTGCGGCAAGACCGACCCGGTCGCCGAGAACACGGACAAGCCGAAGGAGAAGGCCCAGCCGGAGGAGAAGGACGATCACAGCGGGTGGTGGTGCAAGCCGCACGGCATCCCCGAACACGAGTGCAGCATGTGCAGCGACGAGTACGCCAAGAAGTGCAAGGACAAGAAGGACTGGTGCGAGAAGCACGACCGCGCGGACTCGCAGTGCTTCATCTGTCACCCGGAATACAAGGAGAAGTTCGCGGCCAAGTACCGCGCCAAGTACGGCACCGAACCGCCCCCGATGAAGGCCGAAAAAGTGGGCGGCCCCGCGCCGGGCGCGGCCCCTCCCACCGCCCCCACCGCGACGACGCTCACCGTTCCCGATATGGACTGTGAATCCTGCGCGGAGAAACTCGTGAAGAAACTGACCGCCGTGGCCGGGGTCGCGAAGGTCGAGGCCAATGTGAAAGCCCAGACGGTGACCGTCACTCCGAAGGAGAAGGAATCGCCCTCGCCCAAAATCCTCTGGGAGACGTGCGCGGCGGCCGGCTACGACCCGACGAAACTGGAAGGGCCGGCCGGGGCGTTCACCGCCAAACCGAAGGAGTAAGTCCGCGTCCGGTGATCGGCTCGCGCTCCGGACTCAAATGTTCTTGAAGAAGCCACGAGCGCGGTGCCGATAACTGTAATGGTCGCAGGGATTGTGCGCCCGACTTTCTGGCGAGTTGCGATGTTCCGGTCGATCTTGGTGTGGACACTGACGACGACCTTCTTAGTGACCATCCCGGTCACCGGGGGCGGGCAGTGTCCGTGCCGATTCGCCGAGCGCCTTCGTTCGCCGGTGCCGGTGCAGACGCCGACAACCCCGACATCGGCTCCCTTGTCCTCGTGCAAATGCTGTCACCAAGTCACCGATCAAGAGGGTTCGGGTCGAACGGGTGCCGTACCTCAAACGTCGCCGCCCGCACCCGGCGCGCCGGCCGACGCGCCGTGCGACCACCGTCATGTGGTAGACGCGGCCGTTCTCGGTGCAACCGGCGAGCGGTCGGGCACCGAGTCCGGTGTCGGGGTCGCGCCCCCGGCGTTCGATGCCGGCTCGCAGTTCACCCTTTGCTTCGCCGGTAATCTGTGGATCGCCCGCACTCTGCCTTCCGCGCCGCGCGCCTGCGGTCTCCTGCGCTACGCGCACGCCTTTCGCTGCTAGTTCACCCTCCGCGCCAACATGGTTCGGCACACTCACAATTCGTGGGTTCACGCGAGGGTTCGTCATGCGGGTCTTTACCGTCCGAACAATTGGGCACCGCGCGCGCTTGTGGGCCGGCGGGCTGGCCGTTTCCGTCGCCGGTTGTGCGTCTCCCGATGGCGGGCCGCCGCTGCTCCCGACGCCCGCGCCGGGACCGTTCGCTTACAACTACGCGCGGCCATCGTCCCCGGTCGCGCCGCTTGCGGCCCGTCCGCCGACCGGTGCGCCGCCGATCCGACAGGCGTCGTTCCAGAACCCAGCGCCCCCCGGTGGCGCGGTTCCGTCGATTCCGGCTGCGGTCGCCCCTTCGGGCGTGGACGACTTCGTGCGCCTCGCGGTCGAGCGGAACCCGCGCCTCGCGCGGGCGAATCTCGCCATTGAAGCGGCACGGGGGCGGCACCTTCAAGCGGGCTTGTACCCGAACCCCGAAGTCGCGGTGAACTGGGACGAACTCGGCGACCGCTCCAGCCCCGACCGGCTCGGCATCCTGACCGCCCCGAAGATCAGCCAGACCATTGTGACGGGCAAGAAGCTCACGCTGGCGCAGGCGGTCGCCGCCCGCGAGGTCGATCAGGCCACGCTCGAACTCTTGGGCGAGCGGTTCGCAGTTGTCGGCTCGGTGCGGGCCGCGTTCTACGAGGCGTTCGCGCTCCAGCGCCGCGCGGACCTTCTCGCGGAACTGGCGAACCTCGCGGACGAAGCCGTTGCCAAAGGGAAGGTGCTACTCGATACGAACCCCCCGTTGATCGCCCGGCTCGACTACCTTCAACTGGAAGTCGAGCGCGAGCGCTACCGGGCCGAGCTTCAGGCGGTGCAGAACGAGCTGCCCGGCGCGTACCGGCGGCTGGCGGCCGTCGCGGGGAACAACGGGGCGATTCCGGCGAGCGTTGCGGGCACGTTCGACGGGTTACCGGAATACAACGCGGACGCGGTTCGCGAGGCGGTCCTCGCGCACCACCCGCAGAGCCGCTCGGCGCGGGTGGGCGTCCAGCGGGCACAGGCGGCGGTGCGGCGCGCCGAGGCCGAGCCGATCCCCAACGTGTCGGTGTACGCGGGCTACATCCGCCAGTTCGAGAACCGGTCCCACGACGGCGCGGTTGGCCTCTCGATGCCCGTTCCGGTGTGGAACCGCAATCAGGGCAACATCCGCGCGGCGAAGGCCGAACTCGGTATGGCGATCCAGATGGTGAGCCAGACCGAGAACGATCTGGCCGCACAAGTCGCGCTCACATTCCAGACCTACGCGGCGGCGCGCGCGCGGGCCGCCGCGTACCAAAAAGACCTGATCCCGCGCGCGGAGGAGACGCAGAAATTGTCGCTGGCCGCGTTCAAGGGCGGCCAATTCGACTATCTAAAAGTGATCCAAGCCCAGCGCGCGGTTGCCGAAGCGCGCCTCGAACTGAACAAGTCGCTCGGCGAGGCGTGGCGATCCGCCGCCGAACTGTCCGGGCTGCTGCTGGAGGAATCGTGGCCGGCCGCGCCACCGGGACCGGGGGCCGGCCCCGTGATGCTGCCCCCGCTTCCGCCCGGCGGCGCGAAAGGGCCGTGATCGGGGCCGGTATTCGGACTCAACGGTTGACGAACGGCGTTACCGAAACGACACTGACCCGGTTCCGCCCGGAGTACCCCAACCCTTCGGAGTTCTGCCATGCTGGGCTTGTTCGCGCATCACGCCGAGGCGTTCTTCAAGGTCGAGATCAACGGCCGCGATTATCCCGACGGGATGACCGAACACGTCATCATGGCCGGGATCGCGATCACCGTCCTCGTGTTCATGAGCTACGGCATCTACGCGAGCATTCGGGATTTCCGTCGGTGGAAGCGCGGCGCGGTTACTGCGAAAGCCTGAGCCTGTATACAATGCCGGGAACCCGTCGGGTTGACAGAACAACCCCGGCCGGCTACTGATACCGACCCGTGAGGAAAAGGGCCGCGATGCTGATCCGGTTACTCGTCGCTGTGCTGATGCTGGTGGGGCCGATGCCCTTCCGCGTTTGCACCTGCGCCGCGAGTGTTCCGGTCGCGTATCCCACCGACACCCTCACGTCGCCCGCTCCCGTCAAGGCGCGGACGTGTGGCTGTGCCAATCACGAGCCGGCAAAGGGCACTCTTTCAACCGAACACGACGCCCGCGCAACCGCAGACGCCGGGACAAGGAGTTGTGGCGAGTCGCACTCGAACCGGCACGAACGCGACTGCCCGACCGTGACCCCGCGCCCGCTCGCGGGCGAAGCCGTTGCCCCGCCGGTGCCCGACGAATCTGTTGATAGTAGCGTCTCACTCGACTTGTGCCGGCTCGAATCTGCGCCGCTCGCGCGAATCCCGGTCGCGGTCCCGTCCCAACGGCCACACGCGCCGAAAAGTCCTCTCTACATCACGTTCCTTTCGCTGCGAAACTAGCCCCCTTCTCGTTCGCATGACTGCGACGCGGCATTCCGCGCCGTCGTTCATTTTCTGCGCCCACGTTTCCCAACGGCTCGTTCAGACACGCTCTCGGAGGGTGTGCGATGAAACTCCGCACGATCATCTACCCGGTAGTCGCCGTGGCCGTTCTCGGCGCGCTCGGCGTTGTCGGCTACCGCACCCGCGAGCGGTGGTG
>JALHNS010000522.1 GCA_022843445.1 Gemmata sp. | reverse complement strand
TTCCGGCTCGTAAAGACTCATCTGAATGCGACGCGGAGCGTCGCACCACGAGCGCTACTTCTTGAACATCGCGTTCGTGCGGTCGCCGCGACTCAGCATGTACGCGAGCAGGTCCAGCACCTCGTCTTCCTTCAGCGTGTCGAGCAGGCCGGTCGGCATCATCGACACCTTCGACGGGCGCAGGCTCTCGATCAACTTCCGGTCCACGCTCACCGTCGCACCGGGGTTGAACATGTCGGTGTTCACCATCACGTTGTCGGTGTTCAGGTTCACGATGCGGCCCACCACCACGCGCTCGTCGCTGGTGCGGATCTCCACCGCCGCGTACTGGTCGCTGATCTCCTTACTCGGCTCGATGGTCGATTCGAGCAGGTCGCGGGCGCTGAACCGGCCGGCCGCGCCGGTCAGGTCCGGGGCGTTGCTGCCGCCCTCGCCGTCGAACCGGTGGCACGCGAAGCACTTCGCCGCGGCGAACATCTTGCGCCCGCGGTCGTAGTCGCGCCCGCCCTTCAGCGCGTCCAACTTCGGCACGAGGTCTTCCATCTTGTACGCCCTCACGAACGGGCGGGGCGGTTCCGGCGGCAGTTTCACCGCGGCCGGGTCGCCCTTCACCAACTCGCCGAGGAGCGCCACTTCGGCTTGGGTCAGCGTCTGCACCGCGTCGTCGCGGATGAGCTTCAGGAACTTGGCGAAACTGTTGCCGCCCTTGTAGGTCGCGGCCCGCACGAACCACGCGAAGTAGTCCTTGCGCAGGTCCGGCGACCAACCGGCTTTCAGCATCCGCAGCGAGCGCGCGTACTCGATTTGCTCCTCTTGCGTGGGCGCGTCCTTCAGCAACTTCACGGCCTTCGGCGCGACCGCTTCGTCTTGGAGGAACACGAGGATTTCGAGCACCATGCCGTCCAAGAACCGGTTGTTCGTCGGGAACGCCGGCTTCAGTTTGCTCAGCAGCGCCGCGCGCTCGTCCGCGGTCGGCGCGCCGAGGCGGTTCAGCGCCACTTGGTAGGCGCGGGCGAGGTCCAACTTCTCGGTCGGCGTCAGCTTCGCCCAATCGAGCGCGTTGAGAGCGGTCAGCACCGCGGCGCGGGCCGCGGGGGCCGGCTTCGCGCTCGGGACGTGCTGCGGGCACGGCGCGCTGAGGCGCGCCACCGCGAGCGCCCGCGCGATCTCTTTCCCGGGCGTGTCGAGCTTCGGGTGCGCCGTGTAGTCGCACGCCTTCAAGCCCTGATGCTCCAGCGCGGCGCGGGCCAGCGCGCGAATCGTGCGGTCCTCGTTGTCGAGGTTCTTGAGGGCCGCGGACGCGATCGCGTCGGACTTGTGGCCCATCTCACGGGTGAAGAACTGGCGTGTCTTTTCGAGTTCCGATTCCGGGCGCGCCGCCGGCTTCGCGGGCGCGGTCGATTCCGTGCCGGTGTACGTGACGCGGTACAGGCCGCTCTTGGTGCGCCGCCCGCCGATGGCGAAGTACAGCGCGCCGTCGGTCGGGTTCACCACGAGGTCCGTGAGCGGCAGCGGCGTGCCGGTCACGAACTCTTCGGCGGTCGCCTTGTAGCTCGCGCCGCTCGGTTCGAGGTGCACCGCGTACAGTTTGCCGTAGCTCCAATCGCAGATGAAGAACGCGTGCTGGTACTTCGCGGGGAACTTCGCGCCGTAACCGAAGGTCACGCCGGTGGGCGAACCGGGGCCGATGTCCAGCACGCCGGGGAGCGTGTCGGCGTAGTGCGGCGGGTACTTGCCCGCGCCGTTGCGCCAGCCGAAGTCCACGCCCGGCGGCGCGTAGCACACGCGCGTGGGCCGGTACCACGGCGTGTTGAAGTCCCACTCCATGTCCGCGTCGTAGGTGAACAGGTCGCCGTTCGCGTGGTACGCCGCGTCGTACTGGTTGCGGTACCCGGTGCTTTGCAGGTGCCAGTTCTTGCCGTCCGGCGTCACGTCGTAGATCGCGCCGCCCGGCCCGAGGACGCCCTTCATGAACCCGTTGCCGTCCGGCAGGCGCGGCAGCAAGTGGTCTTCGCCCCACACCTGCGGCACGTCCGAATCGACCAACTTCGTGAGCTTCGTTTGGTTGCCGCACACCACCGTGAGGCGCTTGCCGTCGGGGTTCAGGAGCACCGCGTGCGGGCCGTGCTCGCCGCCGCCGCCCTCGAGCGCGCGGAGCAGTTCCACCGTGTCGAGATTGTCGTCTTTCTTGGACGCGGTGACGCGGTAGAGGCCGGAGCCGCCGGTTTTGGCCTTCCCGCCGGCGTTCACCACCACATAGAGCGCGTCGAACGCCCACAGCAACCCTTGAGCGCTCCCGATCTGCGCGCTCAGCTTCTCGATCTTCGTTTCACCCGTCGCACCGACCTTCGGCGGGGTGACGCGGTAGAGCGCGCCGTACTGGTCGCTCACGATGAGCCGACCCTTCGGGTCGGTACACATGCTCACCCACGAGCCTTGCGTCTCCTTCGGCACGGAGTATAGCAGTTCGACTTTGAACCCCTTCGCCACTTTCATGGTGAGCGGGTCGGTGGCGGGCGGTTCGACCGCGGCCTTTTTGGGCTGAACCGCGGGGGCGGGATGGGGCTGAAGCGCGAAGAGCGCGCCCGCGAGCGCGAGCGGCACCGCGAGGCGGCGAATGCGAGGCATGGGAGGGGCACTCCGGTGTGTGCGTGACGACACCGGCAGTGTACGCGCCGCCCCTTCACTCGCGCAGGTCGTTCTCGGTGAACAGCGTGAACCCTTGCGTTTCCAAACCGGACGCGGCCGACTCGAAGTCGTCCACGTGCACCGCGACCGCCGTGTTGCCCATCGGCCCCACGCCGATGAGCAGCGGGTACATGTAGTGGATGTTGATTTCGGCCGAGAGCAGCGCTTTGGTGATGGTGAGCAGCGGCCGGTCGTCGTCGGGCAACTTCACCACCAGCAGGTCGGACTCGGTGAACGCGAACTTGGCCGCGGTGAGAATCTCGAACCCGCGCTCGTAGTCGGAGGGCACGAGCCGAATGATGGCGCAGTCGGCGGTCTCGATGACGGTGAGCGAGACGACGCGCACGTCGGTCTGCTCGAACCGGCGGACGAGGTCGAGGAGCGCCCCCATGCGGTTGGCGAGGAACACGTTGAACTGGCGCACGCTGGGCCAGTCGCGGCCCTTGGCAGTGGCGAAGTCGATATCGGCCTGATCGCCGAAGCTCATGAGCGCTCCCGGTGCGGGGTGTGAGGTGCAGTGTACCGCGAAGGGCGCGCGCGAGCAACGCCGCGACCGGGCGGAGTTCGCCCGGTGTCCGTTGGCGCGGAACGGGGCCGAGTCGCGCGCGCGTCTGGTCCCAGAACCGGCTTGGCCAACTTACCCCGTGTTGGCCCGAGTTGGCCGCCCGAGTTGGCCAACTGGCCAACTCGCACAAAATGCTAGAAATCCTAGGGTTCCGTGCGACATGGCCACCGAGTTGGCCAACCCCTCGCGCGCTATACCCCCCGCCCCGTCATTCGGGCGGCCTTCGGGACGCTTCGCGGCGCGCGTCGCGTTCGCGCGACCCAACGAACCGCCCCGCACCGAACCGCCTCCGCGCCGGTACAGGTATACTATACATGCGAACAATTCGTGTCAACGGGCGAACTGCGGCGCACCGTTCGCCCGAACCGGGCCGCGCTCGGGACCGTCGGCGCGGGCGGCACGTTCAACGCCGGGTGAACTCCACCGCGCCGCCCGTGAAGAGTGCGCGAACGCAAACTAGAGTTTTCGCGCGTTTCGCTCTTGATAAGGCGAGGGGTAGGTGCGTCTGCTTGATCCGGCCGGGCCGGATGCGCGGGCTGCAATGCCGACGCTCTTGGCGTGCCTTGATGCCAAGTACCATGCCGGTGACGGGAAGACGGAGTATTACGCCGTTCGCGCGAAATTGTCCTCGTCGCGCTCGAACGTATCGACGCTGAAACAGGAAAGAAAGCGCGCCGCGAAGCAGCACGCCGTGCCGAAGAATATCGGCTCTGGCTCAACCCCTAGTGCCCTCAGTTCGCGCCCGCGGCGCGGGCGCGCCAGCGCTTCAGTTGGTCGGCCGGGAACCGCGCGTCCGCCTCCAGCCACGCCCGTTCCGCTTCCGCGATCGCCGCGTCCGGTTGCGCGCCGGCGGTCAGGTGGCGCAGCGGCGGCACCAGCGCGCCCAGCGCCGCGGCGCGGTCCGGGCCGCGCAGCGCGAGCGTCGGGTTGCGCACCGAGACGCCCGCGAAGGTGCGGAGAGCGTCTTGGAGGGCGCGGGTGCGCTCCGCGTCGAAGCCGTGGGCCAGCCACACCGTGAGCCGG
>JALHNS010000521.1 GCA_022843445.1 Gemmata sp. | reverse complement strand
CGCTCTTCCGATCAGCTTGCTGTCGCCCGGAACGTGTTGAACGGTGTTGCTCAAGCTGGTTTCTCGCTGATGAGGCTAGAACAGCGTTGGCTGTTCGGGTTTCTTCTTTGTTTTTGTCCGCTTGTTGCGGGCCGACGCTCGAAGCCGTCTGACCGCTGCGGCAAGTGCGGCCTCGACATCGAAGTCCGACACCTTCCGTTTGGCCTGCTTGTCGGCGGTCAGAACTGCTTGACCGATGGCCCGTCCGAGAGGAACGGGAACAGCGTTACCAATCTGTAGATAGTGCTGGTTCATCGCTCCGCTAAATGCCCAGTCGTCGGGAAAGCCTTGCAACCTTGCGCACTCGCGCACCGACAAAGGGCGAACGGCTTCGGGGTGACACATCGCACTTCCCTTACGGTTCGATCTGCCCGTAATCGTAGGCGAAGGGGCGTCCCACCCCAAGCGACGGTAGAATCCGGTTTTGCCCCCACCGGCTTTGAACGCGGCTTCGCCCAACGCTTCCTTCTGGAGTTCACGCGGAAGGCTTCGCCAGTTCCCGCCTGCCGGAACGAGAGCGAAGTACCGGGCGACATCCGGCGTGTAGTCGGAGTGCGCACCGGGGTTCTCTCGAAGGTCGTAAATCGCATCTCGAACCGTCCGCAACGGGGTGCCGTCCTCCGAATGTTCGCCGTGCGTCGGGTGCGGCAGCAAAGGGGCGGAACCCCGTTGCGAACCCAACAGGATGAACCGAAAGCGGTGTTGTGCTGCGCCATAGTCTGCGGCGTCAACGACGGTGAAGCTGAAGTTGTAGCCTAGTTTGCGAACGTCTTCGATAAGTTGCCGAATCGCGGTCCCCGATAGCTCGTCCGCTTGCATCGGCAACGCCGTATCGTCGCCACTGGACTTCGATTTGCCGTTGTAGGAACTGAGGTTCCAGTTTTTGCCGGGTCGCTCCGCAATCGGTCGGTGCTTGACCGCTGCCGTTACGATGTTCGCCACGTTCTCAAGTGCGAAGTAGCGCGGGCGGATGGCCTCGATGAGTTTGAGGTAGACGTAGATGAGGTTTCCTCGCGGGTCGGACAATCCCGCCCGCTTCCCACCGGAAGAAAACGATTGGCACGGGGGACCGCCGACCATTAGGTAAACTTCGTCCGGGTTGTTGTGCCTCTTCAGGATAGCTTCGGGCGTAAGCGTGTTGATGTCAGTTTCCCAGATGTCAAGCTGCGGTCGGTTCTGGCGAATCGTGGAACAACAATGCTTGTCGATCTCGATAGCCAACGTGGTTTCGATACCCGCCTGTTCGAGTCCCAAGTCAAGTCCCATCGCCCCAGAAAACAGTGAAATGACCGGCTTTGCTGCCATGTGAGCTACTCTGTTTCGATCCTGTCTTTCGGAGCCACTTCTTTTAGTCGCCCTGCTGTTCCACCGGACTTCACCGTTAGTTTACGGCAATCTGCTTTCGGGGCGATTCCGAGTAAGCTTCCGCCGGTTCTGCCGGTTCCGCCGTCTTCCGGGGCTTCCCTTCGAGCAACACGCCCCGGACGTACTTCAGGGCGACTTCGAGTCTGGCAATCTGAGCCTCGGTGAAGTTCTTGACGTAGTTGTTCCCGTGAACCCCCGGAACGCCCTCGCACCGATACAGGCGGGCTTCCGTCTCGCCGATGTCGTCTTGGATGATTTGTGCCACCGTCTTCCGAAGGGCTTTGTGTTCGGGAAGCCCGTGTTCGTCGCGGAACTTCTTGTACCCGTCCTGAAGCTGCCAGTGGGTGTACCCGTAGGCCAGAGCCGCTTCCGTTTCCGGCCACAAGTACCACGTCCCGATGACTTGAACGTCCTTGTGGCTGTTCTTCTCGCGCGGCCCCGTCAAGTACCCGTCTTCGATGTCTTCGGGCTTCAACGTCTCGATGTCCCCCCAATACGCCCCCGTGTTCAACCCCATCAGGAGCGAAAGCCGGTTGATGCCCGTGGCGTGTTGCAGGGCGGTACGCACTTCCTCGATGCTGTACTGCTTCTTCTGCCCTTCGGTCCTGCCGATCTTGTAATCCGGGTTGTGGCGGAACCCGAAGCGTAGGTCGTGGTCGCACTCCATCCGTTCGAGGAAGCTGTTCACGCACTGCATGGCGTTCGCCCAGTTCCGCTTCCCCCAACCCGGTCGCGTCGTGACAGCCTTGTAATAGTCGCGGTAATGCTGAACGGTGATGTCGGCGGTGCGGATGTCGCCCGTCTGTTCGAGGAACAGGTTCAGGAACTGGCGAACCGCCATCCACCCCTTGCTTCCGGGCTTCGCCTTCGCCTTCTTCCGGGCAATGTACGCCTCGACTTCTACCTTCAGGCTTTCCGCCTTCGGAACCGGCTTCGGGGCGATGCTGTTGAGGAACCGGGCGGTGAAGTCGTTCAAGTCGCCCGTCGCGTCGAGAAGGGCGGCGTGTTCCCGCATGTCCGGGTGAATGGCCGGTGCGTCGGCGTGTTGAACGCCAATCACCGGATCGGCCAGAGCTTCGGCCAGTTCCTTCGCGTGGTCGATGCCGTTCGACGCGGCAACCACGGGCGTAGTCGGTCGCGGCCCAAACTCGATGCCGTGTTCCGGCATCGCGCGGGCTTCGGCAAGTTCGGCTTCAAGCTGTGTGGTGTCCCGCCCCTGAAGGCGGAAGTTCTCGATGAAGCCTTCGAGCGAAGCGATACGCTCTTGAAGCGGGCTTCGCTTCCCTTGCTGGCGAGCAAGGTAGTTGCGGTACGCCTGAAGGTACTTCCGCCAGTACGGGCGGCTACCGTCCTCGCTTGCCGGGATGTCGATCTTGAACGCCCGGCACAACTGGGCGATGGTTGCCGACAGCTTCACTTCCTTCGTCCGAACCTTCCACTGCCGCTTGTCGTGGTCGTAGGTTCCGTTGCCGTGCTTTGCCACGTTTTCCATTTGCCTTCCCCCATTCGCCCGAACAGTATAGGCAAATTGTCCCGCCCTTCGTCCCGCGTCGTATTGTCCCGAAGCGTTCTGATGCGGAAAGCGTTGGAAGGCAAGCGGTTACGTCGCGTCTTGCGGGCGTAGCGGGGGAATCAGGTCAAACGCTGCACCGGACCCGGCCATCTGTCCGGTTTTGTGTTGCTCATCCGTTTGTCGTTCAGGTCGCGGGTGTCGCGGCCGGGCCGGTGAGCTTGATCGTTCGGCCCCGCGGATGACCCCCGAGGGTCGGCGCGAGGTCGGGTGAGGGATGGTCATCCCCCTATCCGAGTGGTGACCCCGACCCGCGCCGACCCCCGTGGCGTGGACGGACTGAGCGTGGCTCACCTGCGTGGGCTGCTTGCGCGGGGCCGAACGGCGGAGCTCACCTGCGCACGGCCCCCCCTGAGGTGGCTGGCCGCGGGGCCGAACCTTCCGCTGCACCAGCGCGCGCAGGTTGTCCCACCGGGGTAACGCCCTTAACGGGGCGCGCGCAGGTGAGCTCCGCCGTTCGGCAACAGAGGGCACGCGGGTGTTGGAATCGCCGCTCGACGCGCTGCTCGCTCTGGCTGCCCGGCAGGGGCATCTGACGTGGCGGCAACTGTCCGAGGTGGCCGGTGGCCCAGAGGCGGGCCTTGCACTGCTCGACGAACTCACGGCCCGCGGCATCGAGTTGACGGAAGATCCGGCCGACGAGGCCGAGCAGGAGCGAGCGTACCAAGCCCACCTCGCGGAGATGCGTCGCAAGCCGTGCTGGCAACTCGGCGACGGCTGGCACTTCGAGGCGGAGGCCGACCCGTTCCCGTGTCAGTCCGCCGCCCCAACGACCTTCCGGCTCAGGTGCGGTTATCTACCGGACCGTGAGCCGGACCCCGAGGCGGTGGCTTTCCGTGTGTGGGCGGGGCCGGTCGGGTTCACCGGGGACGAACCGCCCGAGGAGTCCTGGCAGTGCACATGGGTGCCGATCGCCGACCGATTGGTCCGCCCCGGCGAGTTCCGGCTTTTGCTCCCGCCTGGCGTGGTGTTCATTCTCTTTCGGGTCGAGCAACCGGACTACCGCCGCGAGCCGTGGGAGGTATTTTGGCGGTTGGAGGTCGCGTAGCAAAGGCAGGCCGAACCCGGCGCTGCACCGGACCCGGCCACGTAGTCTGTTTCCCGTTGCTCCCTGCGCGTCTCTGCCGCACACTGGTGTCGCGGCCGGGCCGGTGAGCTTAGTCGTTCGGCACCAGAAGCCGAGGGCGCGATGGCGTGGTGGGAGTGGGTGGTGCTGGCCTACGCCGTCATCCTCGTCCCGTGGCTGGCGTGGGATCTCTGGCACCACGCCCGTTGCCCCGCGTGCCGTGCGGCGAGGCAGGCG
>JALHNS010000520.1 GCA_022843445.1 Gemmata sp. | reverse complement strand
GACGCCCGCCAGCGCCGCCACCGGGTCCGCGGTCGGGTTCTGGAGCTGGTCGAGCGCCGCCCCGACGCACCGCGCGGCCTTCGCGCTGCCGGTGCCCAGCGCGTCCAGCGCCACCAGTTTCGCACCCTCTTTCGCGGCGCCGTCGGCTTCGTCCCGCCCGACGCCGAGTGCCGCGCGGAACTCGTCTTCGGTGAGCGCGTGCTCGGTTCGGTCGCTCGCGGGGCGCACCTTCCGCGCGCGGTACCCGCGCGCGCTCGCCGGCACTTCGCCCCACGTGCCCACGTCTACGACGAGCAGTTCCGTGCTGTGCGCGCGGGCGAGCACGGCGCTGGCCGAACCGCCGGCGAGCACCTCGCGCAGCGTCGCGCTCACGTCGCACGCTTCGGTGGCCGGGTCGCAATCGGCCGCGCCGACCGGCGCGCCGTGATCGGCGGCGAACAGCACCAGCCGCCGCGGCGCGGTGACGGGCGCGAGGGTGCGCTGGATCTGGCACAGCCGTTCGGCGAGGTGGTACAACTCGCCGAGCCCCGCGGCGGGCGCGGCGAGCGCGGCGAGGTGGGCGCGAATGTCCGAATCAGACGGCGTCGCCATGCGGCCCCCGGAGCGAGTGGAATCGGCCCGGAGATTGTACCGAAGGGCGCGCCGGTGGCGTGCGCCTACCCGCACGCGGCGCGGTTCGCTACCCTCTCCACATCCACCCTTTCCCTTACGCACAGGCGCACAAATGGCGTTCTTCCCGGACGTGCCGAAGATCCAATACGAAGGCCCGGACTCAACCAACCCGCTCGCCTACCGGCACTACAACCCGGACGAACTGGTCGAAGGCAAGTCCATGAAGGACCACCTGCGGTTCGCGGTGTGCTACTGGCACACGTTCCGCGGCACCGGCGGCGACCCGTTCGGCCCCGGCTGCGCCGTGCGCCCGTGGGAAGACGGCTCCGACTCGGTCGATATGGCCCTCAAGCGCGTCGAAGTCGCGTTCGAGTTCATGGAGAAACTCGGCGTGCCCTACTACTGCTGGCACGACCGCGACATCGCACCCGAGGGCGCGAACCTCAGCGAAACGAACAAGATCCTCGATACCGTCGCCAAGAAACTGAAAGAGCAGCAGCAGCGCACCGGGATCAAACTGCTGTGGGGCACCGCGAATTTGTTCAGCAACAAGCGGTTCGTTCACGGCGCGAGCACGAGTTGCAACGCGGACGTGTTCGCGTACTCCGCGGCGCAGGTGAAGAAGGCGCTCGAAGTGACCAAGGAACTCGGCGGCGAGAACTACGTGTTCTGGGGCGGGCGCGAAGGGTACGTCACGCTCCTGAACACCGACCTGAAGCGCGAATTGGACCACCTCGCCAAGTTCATGCACATGGCGGTGGAGTACAAGAAGAAGATCGGCTTCACCGGCACGTTCCTCATCGAGCCGAAGCCGCACGAGCCGACCGCGCACCAGTACGACTTCGACTGCGCGAACTCGCTCGCGTTCCTCCGCGGCTACGGCTTGGACAAGGAATTCAAGTTCAACGTCGAAACCAACCACGCCACGCTCGCCAAGCACACGATGTGGCACGAACTTCAGTACGCGAGCGTCAACGGGATGCTCGGCAGCATCGACGCGAACCGCGGCGATCTCCTGCTGGGCTGGGATACTGACCAGTTCCCGACGGACCTGTACCTCACCGCGCAGATCATGTACGTCGTGCTAAATCAGGGCGGGATCGGCAGCGGCGGTATGAACTTCGACGCGAAGGTGCGCCGCGAGAGCTTCGAGCCGATCGACCTGTACCACGCGCACATCGGCGGCATGGACGCCTTCGCCCACGGGCTGAAGATCGCCGCCGCGATGCGCAAAGACGCCGCCCTGAGCGGCTTCGTCAAGCAGCGCTACGCCTCGTGGGACACCGGGATCGGCGCGGACATCGAGAGCGGCAAGGCGAAGTTCGAGGAACTCGAAGCCTACATGCTCGCGAAGGGCGAAGCGGCCCCCAACGCCAGCGGCCGGCAGGAACTGCTGGAAAACGTGATGAACCGCTACCTGAAGTAAGGGCAAGGTTTTTCGCCCCGAAGGGGCGCGCTTCCTCAGCCCCGGCCACCGGCCGGGGTTGTTGCGTTTTGGATCTGGCGTCCTGAAGGGACGCGCTTCGGAAGCGCGTCCCTTCAGGACGCATTCGCGCGCCGCCGATTCCCCGGCCGGTGGCCGGGGCTAAGGAAGCGCGCCCCTTCAGGGCGAAAACCAAAGCGCCCGCCCGCACCCTCCTGTTTTCCCTTCACTTCGCGCGCCGTTTCTGCGAGATTGTGCGGCGCATCCCTGTTCCACAGAGCCGCTGCCATGGCAATCACCCTGAAGTGCCCGGACTGCGGGCACACCAAACAGTCCGACGACGGCGAGCCGGAAACGTGCCCGGAGTGCGAGGGTACCATGACCCCGCCGGCCAAGAAGAAGTATCAGGCCAAGAGCACGTCGCTCGAAGAGGAGGCCAAGAAGAAAACGCGCGACGACGATGACGACGACGCGCCGAAGGCGAAAGCCAAACCCAAGCCCAAACGCGAGAAGAGCGAAGGCGGGAGCCTGCGCGACGGCACACAGGCCGAAGCGCTCGAGCTGAACCCCGGGTTCGAGAACTCCAAGCTGATGAAGGAGGTGGAGGCCGAGCTGTCGCGGGGCGAGGTGCTGCACTGGGCCGGCCGCATGTGCCCGGAGATCGCGCAGAAGAACGCGAACGTCGCGCGCGTCATCGGCGTCGTGTTCGCGGTCGCGGGGCTGGTGTTTACCGGTATCGTGCTCGGCGTCGCGCCGGGGATGGCGAAGCTCGCGGCCCTCGTGCCGGTGCTGTTCGTCGTCATCGGTGTGGTGGCAGCCACGTGGCTCCCGGGCAAGATGGTCGCGCAGGCCGGGCGCTCGTGGTACGCGGTCACGAACCAGCGGTGTATCGTGTACAGTGCGAACCTGTTCGGCGACAGCGGCGAGGCCACCAGCTACGAACCGGACGAACTGAAGCGCATGCGGGTGGAGCCGGCGAAATCGCCGAAGGGCGCGGGCGATCTGGTGTTCCGCAAGGAAGTGCGCACGGAGCGCACCGATTACGTGGACCGCAAGACGGGCCGCACGGTGCGCAGCGAGACCCGGGAGCGCGTCACCAAGTTCGGGTTCTTGGGAATCGAGGACGTGCGCGAGGTGGAAACGCTGATCCACAAAGTGCTGCTGGGCGAAGGCGGCGACGAGTAACGGTTCACGCCACCAGCGCCGCGAGCAGCGCGCCCACGCGCGCGACCGCGAGCTTCGCGTTCACCAGCACTTCGGCGTGGTCCAACGGCGCGCCGCCGAGGCCCGCGGCGCGGTTCGTGATGCACGAGAGCGCGGCCACTTCCAGCCCCAGCCGCACCGCCTCTTCCGCTTCCATCGCGGTGGACATGCCCACCGCGTCGGCCCCGCAGGCGGCCAGCGCGCGAATCTCCGCGGGCGTTTCGTAGCTCGGCCCGGTCAGCGCCGCGTACACCCCCGACACCAGCTCGCGCCCGGCGGCGCGCTCGTGCGCCACCGCCGCCTCCGCCAGCGCCGCCGAATAGGGGCGCGCGACCGCGCCGCCGGTTGCGAGGGCGCGCCACGACTCGCCGCTTAGCAGCTTCAGGTGCCCGGTCAGCGCCATGAGTTCGCCGGGCACGAGTTTCTCGTGAATGCCGCCGGCGGCGTTCGTGAGTACGACGCGCGTGACACCGAGTTCGGCGGCCGTGCGAACGGTCCCGACGACCGTCTCCCAGCGGTGCCCTTCGTAGAAGTGAACGCGGCCCGCGAACAGGAGCGCCGGCGCGCCGGCCCACGCGCCGAGCAGCAACCGCCCGCCGTGCCCGTGAACGGTGGGCGGCACGAGGCCCGGCACGTCCGCGAAGCCGACCGACGCGCGCTCCGCGAACGCGGAGGTAGCGCCCGCGAGGCCGGAGCCGAGCACGACGGCGGTGCGGGGCTTCAGGCGCGCCGCGGCGCGCGCGAATTCGGCGAACGCGGACATCACGCGCCCGCCAGTTCGTCGAGGGTTTCGAGGACCGGGTTGGCCGCGGGTTCGGCGAGTTCGGCGAACTGCTGTTTGGTGCGCGCGGCCCAGCCGAGGAACTGCGCGGCGGCCTCCGCGCCGAGCCGGTCGGAGTTCACCACGAGGTCGTAGGCGGTGAGGTCGGCCGAGTCGGTGGCGAGCGCGGCTTCGAGGAACCGCGCGCGGCGCTCGTCGCGGGCGCGCACCTCGTCGGCCGCCTCGCGGCGGGTGAGCCGCAGGTGCTGCGCCATGTACGCG
>JALHNS010000519.1 GCA_022843445.1 Gemmata sp. | reverse complement strand
ACCAATACCTTAATTATATCAACGGGCGCACACGCTTCCGGCTCGTCGGTGCGCCGCCTCACTCCGTGAGCGCGAACGAGTCGAAGAACAGGTTCGCGTCGGCCGAAGTCACGAAGCTATCCTTGCCGAGTGCAAACACCTGATACATACGATTGCCCACGTAGTAAATGCGCATTCGCATCTGTCCGGCCACAGGTTTGTTGATCGTTGCGGTGAACTCGCGCCCGGGGTGCTTTCCGGCCAGCGTCACTTTCGTACTGGTTTTCAGCGTTCCGCCCGCGTTCGCGATCGCGCGCTGCTGCCCCTCGTCGAACGAGGCTTCGAGAGCCTCCGGCGGCAGGTTGGCCGGAATCGGCAGGTCGGCTACCCCCACCATGAACGCGCCACTGCGACTTTCGGTCGCGAAGGCGTGAAGCGTGGTTTCGCCCATCGGCTTCGTTTGTTCTTTCGGTGCGCCCGGGAACTTGGTCTTGAACTTGTACTGCGCCGACGTGAAGTCGGTCATCGGCTTGCCGCACCCGGCGGCAGCGGCGAGCGCGGAGACGAGCGCGACCGCGACAAGCGAACGGAGCATGAGCAGTCCCTTCCGGTGGTAGAGGCACTTCCTTACGCTCCCGTTGTACCGCCGCACGCGACCGCACGCCACCGCGGTTGAGCGCGGGTTCCACTTCCGCCACCGGCGCACTCGCGGTATAACTCCGGTTCCCGCGAATTGCTCATTCGTTCACCGGCCGCGAGAACCGCCGCGATGCGCTGCTTTTGCCACCTGCACCTGCACACCCACTACAGCCTCTTGGACGGCTTCAACCGCATCCCGCCGCTCGTTCAGCAGTGCAAGAAGCTGAACATGAACTCGTGCGCCATCACCGACCACGGCAACCTGTACGGCGCGATCGAGTTCTACAACGAGTGCAAGAAGGGCGGCATCAAGCCCATCATCGGCTACGAAGCGTACCTCGCGCCGGTGTCGCGGCACGCCCGCGACAACAAGCACGACCTCGGCCACGCCACGCACCTCACGCTCTTGGCGAAGAACGCCACCGGGTTCAAGAACCTCATCAAGCTGAGCAGCCTCGCGTACCTCGAAGGGTTCTACCGGCACCCGCGCATCGACCGCGAGCTGCTCGAAGCGCACTCCGAGGGCCTCATCTGCCTCAGCGGCTGTTTGGCCGGCGAGCTGAACCAGTACATCGCGCAGAACAAGCGCGCGGAGGCCGAGAAGAGCGCGAAGTGGTTCCGCAAGCAGTTCGGCGAGAACTACTACATCGAGATTCAGAACAACGGCATTTCGCTGCAAGACGAGTGTACGCCGGTCGCGGCGGATATTGCGCAGAAGCTCGGCGTGCCGCTCGTGGCGACCGCCGACGCGCACTACCTGTGCAGCGACGACGCGCAGGCGCACGACGTACTGTTCTGCATCAACTTGAAGAAGGAGCACGACCGCAAGAAGCGCCGCTACCCCGAAGAGCGGATGCCGAACCCGTACTACGTGCGCAGCCCGGAAGACATGTACCGGCTGTTCCCGAACTACGAAGACGCCGTCGCGCGCAGTCAAGAAATCGCCGACGGCGTGGACATCGACATCGACTTCAAGAAGCGGCACTTCCCGGTGTTCGCGCCGCCGGCCGAACTCACGCCGGACCAGTACCTGCGCCAACTGTGCGAGCAGGGGATGTACGAGCGGTACGGGGCCGAACCGAGCGAGGCCGTTCGCAAGCGACTCGACCACGAACTGAACACCATCTGCAAGATGGGCTTCGCGAGTTACTTCCTCATCGTGTGGGACTTCGTGCGGTTCGCGCGCGAAACCGGCATCCCCAGCACCGCCCGCGGCAGCGGGTGCGGCGCGATGGCGTGCTACGTGCTCTACATCAGCCACGTGTGCCCGCTCGAATACGACCTGCTGTTCGAGCGGTTTCTCGACCCGAACCGGTCCGAAGCGCCCGACATCGACATCGACTTCTGCCAAGACCGCCGCGCGCTGGTCATCGAGTACGTGAAGCAGAAGTACGGCGAAAAGTCCGTCGCGCAGATCGGCACGTTCGGCACGCTGGCGGCGAAGGCCGCGCTGAAGGACGTGGGCCGGGCGTTCGGCCAACTGCCGGAGCGCATGAACGCGCTGTGCAAACTGGTGCCCATGAAGGGCGCGATTTCCAAGAGCCTTCAGGAGGCGCTGGACGAATCACCGGAGTTCCGCCGCGAGTACGACCAAGACCCGGAAATCCGCGAGATCGTGGACATCGCGCTGAAGCTGGAGGGTACGAACCGCAACGTGGGCACGCACGCCGCGGGTGTGGTGATCGCGAACGGCCCCATCACCGATTACGTGCCGGTGCAGCGCCCGCCGAAGCAGGAAGAGGGTTCGACCGCCGACACGACGACGATGACGACGCAGTGGGAAATGGGCATCCTCGAAAAGGTCGGGATGCTCAAGATGGACTTCCTCGGCCTGCGGAACCTCACGGTTCTGGACAACTGCGTGAAGCTCATCAAGAAAACCCGCGGCGAGACCGTGGACCCGATGAAGTTCCCGCTGGAAGACGAAGCGACGTACAAGCTGCTCCAGCGCGGCGACGCGAAGGGCGTGTTCCAACTGGAAAGCGAGGGCATCCGCGAGCTGCTGAAGCGGATGCGCCCGGACAACATCCGCGACCTGATTGCGGTGCTGGCGCTGTACCGCCCCGGGCCGCTGGAAGGCGGCATGGTGGACGAGTACGTGGAGTGCAAGCACGGCCGCCGCCAACCGGTGTACCCGCACCCGGTGATGGGCGAGGTGCTCGGCGAAACGCACGGCGTAATGGTCTATCAAGAACAGATCATGCGTATACTAAACCGCCTCGGCGGGATCGAACTCGCCAAGGCGTATGCCTGCATCAAGGCAATCAGCAAGAAGAACTTCGAGATCATCAACGCGCGCAAGGCGGACTTCGTCGCCGGTGCCGTGCAACGCGAGATGTCCGAAGAGAAGGCCAACGAAATCTTCGACCTCATCGTGAAGTTCGGAGGCTACGGCTTCAACAAATCGCACACGGCCGCGTACGCGCAGATCGGGTACCAGACCGCGTACCTCAAGACGCACTACACCGCCGAATACATGGCCGCGCTGCTGTCGTCGGAGATCGACGACGGCAACAAGCGGGACGTGTTCATCGACCACATCGCCGACGCGCGGCGGCTCGGCATCGACGTGCTCCCGCCGGACGTGAACCGCGGGCTCGCGGACTTCGACGTGCAGAACAACCGCATCATCTTCGGCCTCACCGCCATCAAGGGGCTGGGCCGCGGGGCCGCGGAAGAGATCGTGCGCGCCCGGAACGCCGGCGGAAAGTTCAAGGACCTCTTCGACTTCGCGGAGCGCGTGGACCGGCGCGTCGTGCAGAAGGCCGCGGTCGAGAAGATGATCATGGCCGGGGCGTTCGACGCGCTCGGCAAGCGCGCGGCACAGTTCGCGGCCGTCACCAAAGCCTTCGCCGCCGCCGACGAGCGCGCCTCCGAGCGCAAGCGCGGCCAAGGCGGGCTGTTCGACGACGCCGACACCGGGGACGACGCCGGCGGCACCGTGCAGGGGCTACCGGACGTGCCCGAGTGGCCCGAAACCGAGCGGCTGAAGTTCGAGAAGGAGGCGCTGGACTTCTACATTTCGAGTCACCCGCTCGCGGAGCACGAGGAGCAACTGCGGCGGTTCCGCACGCACGACGCCGGCGACCTCGCGAAGGGCGGAAAGAACGGGGCCGAGGCCCGCGTCGGCGGCATGATTACCAACCTGAACGTGCGCACCGCGAACAAGGGGCGGAACGTCGGCCGCAAGTACGCGATGTTCCGCATCGAGGACTTCACCGGCTCCGTGCGGTGCATCATGTGGTCCGACGAGTACTCGCGGTTCAAAGACCTCGTGGATTCGGACTTGGTGGCGCTGTTCGAGGGCGTGCTGAACTGGGCCGCGGACCGCGCCGAACCGGACTTCGCGGTGAAGAAGGTGATTACCATCGACGAGGCGCGCACCGAGTTCAGCAAGAGCATGGTGCTGAAGTTGCCCTACACCGACGACCCGGACGTGCTCCGCAAGTTGGACGCGGTGGGTGGCATCTTGAAGCGCTCGCGCGGGGCGTGCCCGGTGTATCTGAGTGTGCGCGACGGGAACGGCAAGCAGGTGCAGATGAAGTTGGGCGAGGAGTACCGCGTGAACCCCGCATCGGTGAAGCTCGAAGAACTGGAGATGCTGCTCGGCCCAGGCGCGGTGGTGTTCTCGCGGTGAGCGCGAGCGGCGCGACGTGAGTCCGCCGGTAGAGTTTCACAACTTCAGAGCGTATCGCGCACCTGAGTT
>JALHNS010000518.1 GCA_022843445.1 Gemmata sp. | reverse complement strand
GGTCGCCTCGGCCCCGGTGATGTTGACCACCGCGAACAGCCCGAACAGCGAGGTGCCGGCCGCGTCGCCGACCGCCACCGCCACGTCGTCGCCGCTCGTCCCGTTCACGATCACGGTGTCGGTCGCGCCGTCGCCGCTGCCGCCGATGCTCGCGAGGTTCAAGTTGATTTCGGTCACGTCGGTGCCGCTGAGGTCGTTCACCGTGACGGTGTCCGCACCGCCTAGCGCGTTGAACGTGATGGCCTCCACGTCGTTCGTGTCCATCACCACGTTCGCGATGTCGCGGGTGAACAGCACGCGCCCGCCGTTCGCGGAGATGTTGATCCGCTCGGCCACGTTCGCGCCGTTGAACAGCATCTCGTCGCGCCCGGCTTGGCCCTCGATGGTGTCGTTGTCGTCGCCCGGGTTCCACACGAACACGTCGTCGCCCGCGCCCATCAAAGCGAGGTCGTTGCCGTCGCCGCCGTTGAACAGGTCGTCCCCCTCGCCGCCGAGCATCACGTCGTTGCCGAGGCCGCCGTTCACGGTCAGCTTCATGCCGTCTGCTTCGAGCGAGCTGGCGTCGATCACGTCGTCGCCGCCTTGCCCGTTCAGCACGAGCCGGTCACGCGCGGCATCGATCTGGAACACGTTCACGCGGGCCTGAAGGCCGAACACGGTGACGCCGCCGGAGTCGCCGAACGCGCCGAACTGGTCGGCCCCGTTGGTGCCGTTCACGGTCACGGTGTCCACGGTGCCGTCGCCGCCGCCGGTCGGCCCGCGCAGGTCGAGTTCGATGTTCGTCACGTCGGTGCCGGTCAGGTCGCCGACCGTGATGCTGTCCGCACCGCCGAGCGCGCGGAACTCGATGCCTTCTACGTCGTTCAAGTCCATCGTCACGTTCGCCACGTCGCGGAGGAAGAGCACCCGGCCCCCGTTGGCGACGACGTTCACGTTCTCGCTGGCGTTCGAGCCGAAGAACAGCATGCGGTCGGTGCCGTCTTGCCCCTCGATGGTGTCGTTGCCGTCGCCCGGATCCCACTGGAACACGTCGTTCCCGGCACCCAACAGCGCGAGGTCGTTGCCGTTGTCGCCGAAGACGAAGTCGTCGCCGTCGCCGCCGAGGAACACGTCGGTCCCTTGCGAGCCGAAGAGCGTGTCGTTGCCCGCGCCGCCGTCCATCGTCAGCTTGATGACGCCCGCGGGCATCGTGGTGGCAGTTACGCCGTCGTTCCCGCCCAGCGCGTTCACCACGAGCGCGTCGTTCGCGCCTTCCGAATTGGTGACGTTGACCCGCGTGCTGAGGCCGAGCACCGATACCGAGGTGCCCGCGCCGAACACGTCGATGATGTCGTTGCCGTTGGTGCCGTTCACGACCACCACGTCGGCCGCGGCGTCGCCGGCGGTGCCGCCAATCAGACCCGCGAGGTTCGCGTTGAACTCGGTCAAGTCGGTGCCGCTCAGGTCGTTCACGGTCAACGTGTCGGTGCCGCCGAGCGCGTTGAGGTCGAGGGCCTCCACGTCGTTCAGGTCGATCACGATGTTGCCGAGGTTGCGCGTGAACAGCACGCGGCCGCCGTTAGCGCTCGCGGTGAAGATTTCGTTCCCCGCGCTGCCGTTGAACAGCATCCGGTCGGTGCCGTCTTGCCCTTCGACCACGTCCGAGCCGTCGCCCGGATCCCACTGGAACACGTCGTTGCCCGCGCCCATCAGCGCGACGTCGTTGCCCTGTTGCCCGTCGATGAAGTCGTTGCCGTCGCCACCGAGTAGCACGTCCGCGCCGTTGCTCCCGAGGATGGTGTCGTTTCCGGTGCCGCCGTCGACGGTGATCTTGATGAGCGCCGCGAGGTTGCCGGTGGCGCTGAACGTGTCGTTCCCGCCGTTCATGTTGACGACGAGGTTCTCGCTGGTGCCGATGTCGATACTGAACGGTGCCGGGTTCACGCGGTCGAACCGCACGCGGGTGCCGTTCGCGGTGACGGTGAACTGCTCGTCGCCGTTGCCGCCGTTCACCTCCACGGTGTCGGTGCCCGCGCCGCCCTCGTTCAGGTCGGTGTCGTCGCCCGGGTTCCAGATCATGCGGTCGTTGCCGCTCTCGCCGAACACTTGGTCGTTGCCGTCGCCGCCGGTGAGCGTGTCGTTCTCGCTGCCGCCGAAGAGGAAGTCGGTGCCGCCCTTGCCGAGCAGGGTGTCGTTACCGGATTGCCCGAACAGGAAGTCGCTGCCGCTGCCACCAGTGAGCGTGTCGTTGCCGCTGCCGCCGAACAAGTTCGCGCGCGGCAGCGCGCCGTTGGCCTCGTTCATCGTAATCACGTCGTTTCCGCCCTGCCCGAACACCTGCACGAGGGCGGTGTTCGCGACCGTGGGCGTGCCGCCGAGCACCGCGACCGCGCCGCCGTTCACCTGAATTTGGCCCGCCGCGTTGCGGCTGATGGCGATGGTGTTGTCGAGGTTGTCGCCGAACACGCTGAGCACGCCCGCGGAGAAGGTGGCGACCACCGCCGGCACCTCGCGGGCTTCGAGTTCTTGGACCGCGGGCGCGAACCGCGGGGCCGCTTGCGCCATCTTCTTTTTCCGTTCGACGGACTTGCGGTAGCCGCGGAGCATCGCCTTGAACAGTTCGCGTAACATGGAACCGAACTCCGATGGGGAGGTGAGTGTGCAACCGGGCCGCCGGGCGCGGCGTATAACAGCCGCTAGCGCCCCGGCGGGCACAGCGGGTACATCCGCGGGCCGGTCGGAGTCGGCCAATTTTTTCGCGGTGCGGGACGAACGATGTCGCCGAACGACTCTTTCGCGCTGCTGATGGACCGCCTGAAGACGGGCGAGGACGCGGCCGCGCGCGAGGTGTTCGTGCGGTTCGCGTCCCGGCTCGCGGGGCTGGCGCGCCGGCACTTGGACGCGCGCATGTCCGCCAAGGTGGACCCCGAAGACGTGGTGCAGTCGGCGTACAAGAGCTTCTTTTTGCGCCAGCGCGAGGGCACGCTGGACGTGGGCACGTGGGACGGCCTGTGGGGGCTCCTCACGATCATCACGCTCCGGAAGTGCGCCGACCGCGCCGCCTACTTCCGGGCCGAGAAGCGGGACGTGGCGCGCGAAACGGCCACGGGCCGCGCCGACGACAGCACCCCGGCCGCGCTCGACTTCGCGCTCGACCGCGAGCCGCAACCGGACGAGGCCGCGGCCCTCGCCGAAACCGTGGAGGCGCTGTTTCGTACCATCGACGATGCGGACGAGCGCGCGATTCTGGAACTGAGCCTGCAAGGGTTCACCGCGACCGAGATCAGCGAAAAGCTGGGCCGGGCCGAGCGCTCCGTGCGGCGGCTCCGCGAGCACCTGCGCAAACGGCTCGAGCGGATGCAAACCGAACCGACCTGAGAGCGTAGTAGTTGGGGTGTCGGCGCGCCCCCTCCCGAACCGGGAACCGCGTGATGGCTCAAACTTCGACGTTCGGCGAAACGCAGTGGGCCGCGTGCGAATCGGTGATTCGGCGGTTCGAGGGCGCGTGGCGCGAGGGCCCGCGCCCGGACGTGGGCGCGTACGCCACCCGCGGCGGTGAGCACGCGGTGCGGCTGCTGGTGGAACTGGTTCACATCGATCTGGAGTTCCGGCTCCGCGCGGGCGAGTACGCGCGCGCCGAAGAGTACCGCGACCGGTTCCCCGCACTCGCCGACCCCGAACACCTGCTCGACCTGCTCGCGGCGGAGTTCGCGCTGCGGCACCGGCACTGCCCGCCGGTGTACCCCGAAGAGCTGTGGCTCCGGTTCCCCGAACACCAGAACGAGTTGCGCGCGCGCCTGCCCGCCGACCGGACCGGCTGGTGGGCCACCTCGACGCGCCCCGCGGAGCGGGCCGGCGCGCCGTTGGCCGGCCCGCCGGTGGTGCCCGGCTACGAGATCCTCGGCGAACTGGGCCGCGGCGGGATGGGCGTCGTGTACCGCGCGCGCGACTTGCTCCTGCACCGCGAGGTGGCGCTGAAAACGTTCGCTACCGTGCCCCGCGCCGAGCACTGCGCGCGGTTCGCGCGCGAGGCCGAAGCGATCGCGCGGCTCGACCACCCGAACATCGTGCCGGTGTACGAAGTGGGCGAGTGGCGCGCGCCGAATGACGGCCCGGCGGTGCCCTACTTCGCAATGAAATTGTACCCCGGCGGGAGCCTCGACGCGGCGCCGGCCGGACCCGACACCGACCCGCGCGCGCAGGCCCGCACGGTCGAAACCATCGCGCGGGCCGTTCACCACGCGCACCAGCGCGGGGTGTTGCACCGCGATCTGAAGCCGAGCAACATTCTGCTGGACAGCGCCGGCCGGCCCTACGTGGCCGATTTCGGGCTGGCCGGGCGGATCGAAAGTGCGCCCGAGACG
>JALHNS010000517.1 GCA_022843445.1 Gemmata sp. | reverse complement strand
GTTCGCCCTGATGAGACGACCGACGGCGACCCAGTGCCATGACGACGACCTCACACGGTGATACCCCTTCGACGCGCACCGGCACCAAAGAGTTGCGCCTTTTTCAACGGGCTGTTAGCATTGACCGGGCCCGAACGATCGAGGGGGGCGGACGAGGGGCGGGAACCGGCCCCACGGCCGCGTTCGGGAGACCCCGTCGGCCGCAGTGGCACCTCCTCCGGTGTTCCCGACCAGCACAGGCCCGGGCGACGGCCCACAACGAGCCGCGCCGCAACCGTACCGGAGTCGCACGTCCCGGGTTCATTTCACCGTCAGGAACGCCGGGCGGCTGCTGGTGCGGGTGCCGTCGGTCTTCACGCCCACCGCGATGAGCGCGTGCAACCCGCGGTCGAGCTTCACCCCTTCCAGCTTCCACGGCGCCTTCCCCGCGACGCCCAGCAACTTGTCGCCATCGCGGAACTCGACCTTCGCGAACTCGCCGTCGCCCTCGGCCGCGAACGCCAGCGGCGTGCCTGGCGCGACCGCCGGGCCGAACCCGAACCCGCAGTCCTTCCGGTCGCCGGACTTCCGGTACTCTGCCACCGGGGCGGTCAGCCGGATCTCCGGGCGGTGCGTGTGGTACGCCCGCCACGCCCACGCCGCGTACTCGTCCGGCAGCCACTGCGGATCGACCATTCCCTTCGCCTCATTCACCGGGGCGATGGCGTTCCAGTTGCCGACCTCGTTGTAATCCCCGGCCCACCCGTCCTCCCTCACCCACGGCTTCAGCGCCACCGGCTTGCCAGGCTCGGGGAGTTCCTTCGGGAGTCGTTGTGCGATGCACCGGTCGAGGTAGAAGGCGAAGAAGTTGAACTTCGAGTAGACGCCGTGCGGGAACCCGTAGGTGTTCGCCCGGCACGACAGGTTCGGCGGCGGCGTGGGCTTGCCCTTCAGCAGGTCGAACTTCACCTCCCGGAGCGCCCGGCGTTCCTTCTCCTCGGTCGGCGTGAACTCCCAGGCGTACGCGAACGGCACCTTCGCCGTCAACTCCGGCACCTGCGCGACGCGGTTCGGGAACCCGTCGCTCCACGCCAGCACCCGCTCCGGAGCCCGCTTGTAGATGTCGGAACACAGCGTCGGCCCGTTCTGCATGAGCCACCCGACGATCGGGGCGGTGGTCAACTCCGGGTGCCCCGTTTCCTTCGCCGCCGCCTCCAGGTAGCGGAGGAAGACGCCCATGTCGCCGACCGGGTGGCCGAGCTTGTACCGGCCGTTCCGCTTGTCGTTGTGCCCGAGGTCGTACTCGAACGGCCACGGCACGGTGACCATCGCGAACCCCCACAGGTCGGCCAGCTCGCGCGGATCCTGGCTGTGGAACACGAAGCACGCGAACACGCCGCGGACGGTCTTCACGTCCTTCGGCAGGTAGAGGTGAACCTTGTCCTCGATCTTGCGAAACTCGGCCCAGGCGGGCTTCTCGTCGAGCCGGTTCACCGGGAGCCAGCCGGGCGGGAACTCCGCGGCCGAGGCGGTCGGGGCCATGGTGCCCAGTGCGGCGAGGCCGCAGGCGAGAGCGATCGCGCGCATGGTCTTCCTGTGGTTCGGGTCAGACGAGTCCCGGAATCGGGCGGCCTTCCTCGACTCGCCGGAGCAGGTCCGGACGGATGTTCGGGAACAGGCGAAGTTTCGTCGGGTCGAGCAGTGTTTGCAGCACGGTAGATACCAGGTCCGCGGTCGTCACCGGGGTGGTGGTCGGTCGGCCCGCTTGCGCGTCCGACTTGCCGACCACCTGGCCCATCCTGAACCCGCCGCCGGCGAGAAGCAGCGGAGCCAGCGCAGGCCAGTGGTCGCGCCCACCCTTCTCGTTGATCCTGGGCGTGCGTCCCATTTCACCGCACACCACGAGGAGGATCCGATCTTCCAGCCCGCGGTCCTTCACGTCGTCGAGAAACGCGGACACCGCCCGGTCGAGTTGTGGCCCGAACCCCTCCAGCCCGGCCCTCACGCCGGGGTTCAGCCCGTCCCCGCCGTGGAAGTCCCACCCGCAGTTCTCGACCATCACCAGCCCGGCCCCGGCCTCGCACAGCCGCCGGGCCAAGAGCATCTGCCGACCGAGCATCGACGGCCGCCGGGGGAAGTCCGGCAGTTTCAGGAAGTTCGGGCAGGTGAGAGTGATGTCGCTGGTGTCGTACCGCTCGACTGTTTTGGTATCCTCGCGGTCGAGCCGGAACGCCTCGGCCACTGCGCCGTTGAGCACCGTGTACGCCTGCTCGCGGTAGGCGTCGTGGGCGGCGAACGCCGGGTCGGACTCCAGTCCGCGGGCAGCGTCGTCGAGACCGCGGAGCAGTTCCCGCCGCTCGGCCGCCCGGTCGGCCGGGAGACGCAACTCCATGTTTCGCAGGAGCGGCGAGAAGGTGGCCTCGACTTCCACCTTCCGCTGTGGGCCGGTCGGCTTCGGCGGCTTGGTGATGACGCCGGCCGGGTTGAACGGGGCGTAGGTTTCGGGCAGGTCGCCGGGTGTGTTCCCGCGGAGGAAGTGCTCCTGGAGGAACTCCCCGTTGTTGCCGCTGTCGAGGAGGATGTAGCTCGGCATCCCCGTCTTCGGGTGGTTGGTCCCGCGGAGGTAGGAATAGACCGACCCGGCGCTAGGCGGGGACGGCTTCGCCTCGGTGCCGGTGAGCATCGTGCGGACCCAGTGGTCCTGGTGGTCCTTGCAGGGCGTCTGGAAGGAGCGGACGACCGCGAGCCGGTCCGCCCGCTCGGCCAACTTCGGGAAGTGGCCGCCGAAGGCGATGCCGGGCAAGGATGTCTTGACCGTGCCGAGCATCGTGCGGACGCCTTCCGGGGCGTCCGGTTTCGGGTCCCAGGTCTCGGCCTGGGGCGGGCCGCCGCCGAGCCACAGCCAAACGACGGATTTGCCCCGCACCCACGGCTTGTCGGCGGCCGGGTTGCCGCGCAGCAGCGCCGGCAAACCGAGCGCGCCGAGGCCGAGCGCGCCGACCTTCAAGAAGGCCCGCCGCGTGTCGCTCTGGCCCGGTCGGATCGTGAACATGGCCGCTCCGTTACTCACTTGGCGGGCAGGATCGGGATCAGCACGAGGTTGCGGTACTCGGCGGCCGCGTCGCCCGGCAGCGCGAGCTTCCCACCGGCCAGCGGGGCCGGGACATCCTTCCGCGGCTCGCCGTTGTACTCGACCGCCGCCTTGCCGCCGCGCACGGTCACTTCGAGCAGGTTCCAGCCGTCCACGCCCCTGAACGGCGCCTTCTCGCCCGGCTTCCAGGCGTCCGTCCTCACTTGGCAGCGGAACAGGAACGCCGGACCGTGCTCGGCGGCCAGCACGAGCGGTTGCTTGCCGGAGCCGTCGCAGACCAGCCGGACGCGGCCGGTCTTGTCCTTCTCCGCCGGCTTCGCCGCCCACGCCTTCTCGCCGGCCGGGGCCTTCCACCCGTCGAGGTCGGCGCCGTTGAACACCCGCACGGCGTCGCCGAACCGGTCGGTGTAGGTCTTCAGGTGCAGCTCGCGGAAGCTCACCCGCATGTCGGTGCCCTTGCCGCCGTGCAACTGGAGGGCGATCACCCCGTCGTCGTTTCGGCGCTTGCGGTCGGGCGTGGCCTCGTCGCGGTCGATGTATTCGACGACCGGGTAGCCGTTAATGAAGTGCGTGAGGTGGTTGCCCCGGCACACGACATCGCACCGGTTCCACTCGCCCTTCTCGTAATACTTCCTCGCGTACAGCCACCTGATATCGGCGACCTGCCCGACCGTGACGCCCTTGCCCTTCTCGCTGACGACCGATTCCCCAACCCCGACGTTCGGCCCGCTGTGCGACTGGTGGTACAGTCCACCCGTGCCGAGACCGTTGAGAAAGTCGGCCTGATAACCGCCGACGTTGAACGTCTTCGGGTGCAACCGTGTGCTGCGGTACTGGACGCCGGAGTTGAACTCGCCCATGCGGAACTCACACCGGAAGTGGAAGTCGCGCACGACCGCATCCGCATTCCCATCGCGGAGGATGAGCCACGTGCTTCCGGCGATCGGGCCCCCGTCTGGGTGGCCGCCCTCGATGACGCCGTCTTTGACACGCCACAGGCCCGGCTCGGCGTCCCACCCGGACAGGTCCTTGCCGTTGAACAACGGGCGGAACGTCGGCTCGTCCGCGGCGCACGTGGCGGCGAGGAGGACGAGAAAGCAGAGCGTTCGCATGGTGTGCCTCGTCGGTTCCTGCGGAAGGTTACTCGCCCACGACGATGGTGTGCGGGCGCGAGGTGCGCCGCCCGCCGTCTTCCGCGGTCGCGATCAGTGCGTGAATGCCGGGCTTGAGTGAAACCTCGAACGTCCACGGGCCTTCGGTCTTCTCGGCGAGCC
>JALHNS010000516.1 GCA_022843445.1 Gemmata sp. | reverse complement strand
GTCGAAACCACCGGCATGGCCGACCCGGGGCCGGTCGCGCAGACGTTCTTCGTGGACGACGAGATCGGCCAGAAAACCGCCCTCGATGGCATCGTGACGCTGGTGGACGCGAAGCACGTCCACGAGCACTGGAACTCGGACGAGGTGCAAGCGCAGATCGCCTTCGCCGACGTGCTCCTGCTGAACAAAACCGACCTCGTGTCGCCCGCGGAACTGGACGCGCTGGAAGCGAAGATCAAGGGCATGAACGCGGCGGCGAAGGTGTACCGCACGCGGAACAGCGCGGTGGAGATGGACCGCATCTTGAACGTGGGCGGGTTCAACCTCGACCGCGCGCTGGACGTGGATCCGCAGTTCTTGGAACCGGAGTACCCGTTCGAGTGGGGCGGGGTGTATTCGCTCGCCCCGGGCACCTACGAGTTCGTGTGTAACGACGGCCCGGACCCGGCGATGGCGGTGGCGCTGCTGCCGTGCCCGAGCGCCGACGAGGCCGGGCGCAAGGCCGCGGAGAAAGAGGCGGTGCTGCTGTTCAGCGACGAGGCGCTCGCGGTGCCGCCCGGCGGCGCGCTAGAACCGGCGAAACGGCTGTACCAACTGGAACTGCCCGAGGGCGGCGAGAAGCGGTTCAAGGTGACGGTGCCGGCGGCCGGCGCGTACGCGCTGTTCACCGAACACGGGCCGGACGAGTTCGGGGCGCGACTGACCGGGCCATCGGGTGCGCTGGAGCCAACCGCGACGCACGAGTACAAGCCGGACCACGAGCACGACGACGAAGTGTCGTCGGTGGGGATCACGATCCCCGGCGACCTCGACGCGGACAAGCTGAATGCGTGGATGGGAAAGTTGCTTCAGGAGCGCGGCACGGACATTTACCGGATGAAGGGCGTGCTGAGCGTGCAGGGCAACCCGAACCGCTTCGTGTTTCAGGGCGTGCACATGCTGTTCGACGGGCGCGACGATCGCCCGTGGGGGAAAAGCCCGCGGTCGAACAAGTTGATCTTCATCGGGCGCAACCTCAACCGCGAGGAACTGAACGCCGGGTTCCGCGCGTGCCTCTCGTGAGCGCCCGCGGGGCCGGGAGTCCGCTCGTCGCTCACTTCTGAAGGACATCTGATGTTCGGCCTCAACCGATTGTTCGGTGTGCCCGTGGGTGCAGTATGGCAGACACATACCGGCGACCACGTGATTGCGCTCGCGTGGTCGCCGGACGGCCGAGTGCTCGCGGTCGCGGGAGCCGCAGGCGGTGTATGGGCACTAGATGCTGCGGACGGGCGCGCGCGCCACGCGCTCCGCGGGCACGCGTTCGGCGCGACGGCTGTCGCGTGGTTGACGAGTTCCGCACTGGTGTCGGCCGGCCAAGACGGAATCGTGCGGGTGTGGGACGCGGACACTGGGGCGGAACGCCGCGCGCTCGCCGCCCCGGGTCGATGGGTGCAAACCGTGGCGGTCAGCCCGGGCGGAGCGTTCCTCGCGGCGGCGGCGGGGAGAGGCGTGCGCGTCTGGGACGCAGAGGGCCGCACCGTACGGGACCACACCGACCACGCGAGCACGGTGGCCGATCTCGCTTGGGAACCGAACGGCACCGACCTCGTCGCCGCGGCGTACGGCGGCCTCACGCGCTGGTCCGCGGCGCGCGCCGAACCGCTCGACCGGTACGGTTGGAAAGGGTCGGTGCTGCGCGTCTCGTGGTCGCCGGACGGCAGAGTGCTCGCCACCGGCAATCAAGACGCGACCGCGCACTGTTGGGTCCTCGCCCGCGCCGCAGACCTCAAGATGTACGGCTACCGGCGAAAGGTAACCGAACTGTCTTGGAACCGCACGGCGCGCTTCTTGGCAACCAACGGTGGCCCGCGGGTCACGGTCTGGGACTGTGCGGGTTCCGGCCCGGAGAACACCCGCCCCGCCGTGCTCGCGGCGCACGACGAAACCAGTTACGTCACCGCGGTCGCGTTCCAACCGGCCGGCCCGCTACTGGCGACCGGCGGCTCGGACGGCCGCGCGTACCTGTGGCTGCCCGACCGCACGACAGCGCCCCTCGGGGAGTGCCGCTTCGCCGCACCCGTCACACGCCTCGCGTGGTCACCGGACGGCACATTCCTCGCCGCAGGCACCGACGCGGGCGCTGTCGCCGTGGTCAAGATCGGGTAACAACTCTGGTTGAGGTGTCTGATACCCAGCCCCTCCGAAGTTGGCATTGAGCGTGAGAGACTGCACATCATTCCCAGCGGCCGAGCAGTATCCGGAATCCTTCGCGCACCTGCGCTTCCACCGACGCGGCCGTGAGCAGCGCGTCGGGATCGGCTTTGCCCTCGCGCTTCAGGTGGTCGCGCGTCTGCGCTTCGGTGAAGCCGAACGCTTCGGCTTCACCGGCGGCGATGTTGAGCAGGTCCGCGCCCGGTGACGCTTGCTCGCACACGGTCGGGTCGAGCCGCTCGACTTCGCAGAACTGCGCCCAGCCCTCGGACTGCGCGCAAAAGAGGTAGCCGTACACGCCCGCGACGTTCGTCATGCGTTCCGCGTTCTCCCCTTCCATCTGGTCGGCCACCGCGCGAGCGCGTAAGAACAGGCCCGCGAGTTCGAGCCGCTTCATGCGCTGGTGCGATGCAAGCAGGAGCAGCGCCAGCGCGCGGCCGAACGTGTGCGGCACGTTCCACGTCACGGACGGCGCGCTCCCTGCAAGGCGTCCGTGCTCCACGTCGTCGCCCCGCGCGCACGCCGCGAGCACCAACGAGAGCCGTTCTGCCGAGTCGAGGGTGTCGTAGTAGCGCGCGAGTTTGGTGCTGGTCACGAGTTGCCCCCTTCGGTTCGGGCCTTGAGCACGCGCTCGAGCATCTCGATGCGGGCCGCGAGGTTGCCGGCTTCGATGGCCTTCAGCGCGACGCCCGCCAAGAACCCGATGGTGCGGGCCTTCTCCAGCGCCCCAGCTTGCTCCGCCGCGCGAACGAGCGCGACTTGTTCTTGAAGTAGGTCGATCACGTCCTGCGCGGTCTGCAACCGGAACGCGACCGGGATTTGGGATGTACCGGGGGTTGTACACGCATCGCCCGCGCGCCGCGTGCGCCGGTACTCGCGCTGGTAGGTCCGCGCCTTCTCCGCGTCCACAAACGGCATGGGGCACACTTCCTTTCGTCAAGGTGAACCGCGCGCTGAAGTGTACACGGTACCCGATCCGCATGACCCGACACATGTGTGAGTTGGAGTGATCCGAGGAGCGTTCGTGTGACCCGTGTTGTGGCTCGACTACAGACCGTGACAGATACACTGGCCTCATCGTCTCAGGACGTACGGCTGCCCGCGGACACGTCCGCGCGAACGCCACCGCGTGAGGGGGCATTCTGTTCGACCGCCGTGCCAATTATTGATCACGTGCACAGTACTGCCGAGCAATTCGGGGGTGAGTCCAACCCTGCCGAGCAACGCGAGAGGACCAACCCTGTAGCTCACTTGAGTTGAATTGCCGAATTACCGGCGCGCGAATCGAATTCTTCTCCCCGTCGCGCCGGTCGTGCCGATAAGGAGGTGAAGAATCCCCGGAGCACACAATGCGTCTCCCGTCTATCTGGCTGCGACGTTTTGCCGCGGGCGCGTGCTTCGGGGTGACCGCCTGCGCGGCACCAGTTACACAAGCGGTCGTCTCGCCTCCCGCCCGAACGCACGTCCGGTCCGACCCGCCGGCCCGTGCCGCATCCATTCAACAGGTGCGCCACGAGGAGCCAGCAGGGCGATCCGACCGGTCCCCGGTTGCGGAGCTAGAACGGCTCACCGAGACCGACGCCGTGCGCGCCGTTCTCGCGCGCAACCCGACGCTCGACCAGATGCGGGCGGCGGCGGTGGCCGCTGCCGCGCGGTACCCACAGGTCACTGCCCTCGACGACCCGACCGGGGCCGTGTGGACCGCGCCCGGGTCGGCCGGGGCGCCGAACGTGAACTATGCGGCCCGCGTCGAACTCGCGCAGCGGATCCCGTACCCCGGCAAGCGCGGGTTGAAGGGCAGCGCGGCCCGCGCCGAGGCGCTGGCCGCCACCGAAGACGTGGAGGGCGCGCGGCAGTTGCTCGCGGAGCAGGCTCGCGCCGCGCTGGCCGACCTGTACCTCGCGGCGAAGGGCACCGCGGTGGCGGAGGAAAACGCCAAACTGCTGGCCGAGTTCCGCAAGAACGCCGAGGCCCGCTACCGCGCCGGCCAAGGGCAGCAGCAGGACGTGCTACAGGCCGAGGTGGAAGTGGCGCGGCAGGAGGAGCGGTTGGTCGCGCTGCGGCGCGCGCGGGCGGTCGCCGCGGCCCGGCTGAACACGCTGATGCACCTGCCGCCCGACGCGCCGCTGCCCCCGCCCGCGGACCCGGAGCCGCC
>JALHNS010000515.1 GCA_022843445.1 Gemmata sp. | reverse complement strand
CCCGCGCTCGGGGCGAGCGCGCGCTCCCACCGGTCTTCGGCGCGGTCCAGCGCCCGCGCGGCGGTTGCGAGTGCGGCGTCCATCTGATCGAGCGCGGTCTGCCAGTGGTCGGACGGGAGCGGCGTCATGCGGAACCCGGTCGGCGGCGGAAGGGGCGCAAGGTGGGCGGCTCGTAGCGTGAACCGGCGGCGCGAACAAGCCGAGATTTCGTCCCGTTTTCGCTTGCGTTCGGCCGGTGCCGGTTGGTATTCCGCGTGCCGATTGGGGGGAGTGCGGCGCGCGCCAGCGGGGGTTGGCCGGCGCGCCGCGCGGTTCGGCGCACCGTTCCGGCGGGGCGCGGTTTGGGGGGACGCGCCGTGTACGTTGCCTGCTCCACGCTTAGCTTCAGCAAGCTCACGCTCGAAGACGCGCTCCGCACGGCGCGCGAGATGCGGTTCACCAAAGCCGACCTCGCCGTTCACGACGACGGCAAGCACCTGACGCCCGCAGAGGTGCTCGCCGACCCCGCGAAGTGCGCGCAGCGGCTCAAGGCCGCGAACATGCCGCTGGCCGCGTTCCACTTCGTCACGGAGTGCGCGCCGGATGTGTTCCGCGACCGGTTCCGCGCCGCGTGCCGGCTGGCGCGCGTGTGTACCGTACCGGTCGTCACCGTTCCCGCCGCACCGCTCGGCAGCGACTTCGACGCCGAAGCGCAGCGCTTGCGCGAGTTGGTGAAGATCGCGGAAGGCGAGGGCGTGATTCTGACCGTAGAAACGAACGCCGCGACCGTGACCGCGGACCCGCTCGGCGCGAAGGAACTGTGCCGCCGCGTGCCGGGGTTGGGGATCACGCTGGACCCCAGCCACTACCACGCTGCCGCGCACGGCCCGCTCGACTACGACTGCCTGTTCCCGTACGTGCGGCACATGCGCTTGCGAGACACCGGGAACAAACCGGACCTGTTCCAAGTGCGCATCGGGCAGGGCGAACTGGAATACGGTCGCATGATCTCGCAACTCGACCGGTGCCGCTACGACCGCGCGCTCACGGTCGATGTGCGCGACCTGCCGGACAGCCCGTTCCCGATCGAACCCGAAGTGCGCAAACTGAAGTACCTGCTCGAATCGCTGGTGTGAGAAGCACCTGCCCTTACCCACTTACGAACGGTGGCGGTTGGTTTGTGCCCTCTCCCCTCCCGCGCCCGGTCGCCTACTCGTGTGCGACACGAGCGTAACGGCGACCGGGCTGGTCGCGTGGGAGAGGGTGGTCGAGTCTTCGAGGCCGGGTGAGGGGCGAATAGCTAGGCGCAGAGTCGATTAGCTGAATCTGTTGGTCAGTTCACCCCTCACCCGGCGGCGAAGCGCCGCCACCCTCTCCCGCAAGGGGAGAGGGCAAAGGAAGAGCCGCCCTCACCCGGCCCGCACGCGGCGCTTCGCTTTCGGCTCGGTCGCTTCTTCGCCGTCCACGAACCGCTTCGCGTTCGGCAGCGCGTCGAGGAACACTTTGCCGTACGGCTTCGTGAGCACGCGCGGATCGAACAGCACCACGATCCCCGTGTCGGTCGCGGTGCGGATGAGGCGGCCGAAGCCCTGCTTCAACTTGATCGCGGCCTGCGGCACTTGGAAGTCCATGAACGGGTTGCCGCCGTCGGACGCGATCGCTTCGAGGCGCGCCTCGGTCAGGGGGCGATCCGGCACCGCGAACGGCAGCTTCGTGATAATCACGTTCGAGAGCGCTTCGCCGCGCACGTCCACGCCCTGCCAGAAACTATCGACGCCGAACAGCACCGCTTGGTTCGCGGTGCGGAACTGGTCGAGCAACTTCGGTGCGGGCAACCCGGTGCCCTGCGCGAGTAGCGTGTAGCCGTGCTGCACGAACCACGGCATGAGCGCCGTCGCGGCGCGGTTCAGGAACCCGTAGCTGGTGAACAGCACGAACGCGCGGCCCTTCGTGCGCTCCACGTACTCCGGGATGCGCTTCAACACTTCGTCTTCGTACCGCGCGCTCTGCGCCGACGGGTCGGGCATGTCGCGGAACAGGTGCAGTTCGGCCTGCTTCTCGAAGTCGAACGGGCTGCCGAGTAGCCGCGTTTCGCTGCCGTCCAACCCGAGGCGCTGTTGGAAGTGTTTGAAGCCGGCTTCGCCGCCGACCGAAAGCGTCGCGCTGGTGAGAATCACACTCGGCACGCGGTCGTAGAGTTGCTCCTTCAGCGCCGGCCCGACTTCGATCGGGGCGCTGCAAAGCGACACGCGCGGCACGCGGCCCGTCTTCACTTCCACCCAGTACACTTGGCCCTTTAGCTCTTGGCCGAGCCACTGCTTTACGCCGGTGGCGTAGCTGTACAACCGGTCGGCGCGGCTGGTGAGTTCGAGGCGCTCTTCGTCGGAGTCGCGGCCCTTCGCGAGTTCGTTCAGCGTGTCGCCGAGCTTCGTGAGCGGTTCGCTCAGCGTGTCCGGCACCACGCCCGCGGCGCGCACCCGGCCCGTGCCGCCCTGCGAGTTCGGCCCGGTGCCCCTCGGTTGCTGAAGTTGCCACTGGTACACGTTCAGGAAGAACTTCTCCGCGGCTTGGCGCGTGTGGTCGAGTTGCGCCACCGCGTCGCCGTCGCCGAGCGTGGCGAGGATGCCCTTGTTCGCCCGCGCCGCGAGCAGTTGGTTGAACAGGTATTCCACGCCGCCCTGCGAGATGCCGAGGCCGAGGTGATCGGCCGCGACGTCTTCGAGCGTGTGCGCTTCGTCGAAGATGACCGCGTTGTAGTCCGGGAGCAACCCGCCGCCGCTGCGCCGGAGGGCGAGGTCCGCGAAGAACAGCGCGTGATTCACGACGAGCACGTTCGCCCCGAACACCTTCTTGCGCGCCGCGAAGTAGAAGCACTCCGCGTGGTGCGGGCACTTGCGCCCGAGGCAGTTCCCGCTGTCGGATTGCACCAAATCCCACACCGATTCGAACGGCTGCACGGGCAGGTCCGACTTGCTGCCGTCGGTCGTCTTCCGCGACCAGCGCCCGATTTGAACGAGCTGATCGACCTCGCCGGCCCCGCTGAGCAGCGACGCGGCTTTCACTTGCGCGGCTCGCAGCCGGCGCAGCGAAAGATAGTTCCCGCGGCCCTTCACGAGCACTGGGCGGTAGTCGCCGGGGATCGCGGATTGCAAGAACGGCAGGTCTTTCGAGATCAGTTGCTCTTGCAGGCCGATGGTGTGCGTGGAGATGACGACGCGAAAATCCTTCTTCGCGCTCACGGCGCGGATCGCGGGTACCAAGTATGCAAACGACTTGCCTACGCCGGTGCCGGCTTCCACGAGGAGTTTTTCGCCGTGTTCGAGCGCGTGCGCGACGGCCTCGGCCATGTCGAGCTGTTGCGGGCGGCTCTCGAACCCGGGGAACTTCTTGGCGATCAGCCCTTCCGGGCCGAGCATCTTCCGTGCGTCCATTGGCGGATTGTTGCCGAACCGCGGCGCGGAGGGAAGGGGAGTTGCCGTTGCGCCCCGCCCGCGAGTTCCTAAAACGTGTTCATCACGACTTCTCTCAACACGGATCGGCTATGTCGAACTTCTTCAGCTTGGCGGGCAAGGTCGCGGTGGTCACCGGCGGCGGGCAGGGCATCGGCGAGGCGATCTGCCGGCGGCTCGCGGGCGCGGGCGCGAAGGTGGGCGTGTTCGACATGAACGCCGACAGCGCCAACCGCGTCGCGAAGGATATCGGGGGCGTCGCGCTCGTGGGCGACCTCACGAAGGAGGCGGACCTCGACCGCGTGTTCGCCGAAGTGGTGCAAAAGGCCGGCCCGGTCGATGTGCTGGTGAACAACGCGGGTGTGGCGAGCCGCAAGGGGCGCGACGTGCCGATTTGGGAGAGCGTCCGCGAAGACTGGGAGTTCGTCTTCGGTATCAACGTGACCGGTCTCGTGCTGTGCTGCAAGGCCGTGCTGCCGGGCATGATCGAGCGCAAGTACGGGCGCATCGTGAACATCGCCAGCATCGCGGGGAAAGAGGGCAACCCGAAGATGGCCCCGTACTCCGCGAGCAAGGCCGCCGTCATCACGCTCACGAAGTCGCTGTCGAAGGAACTGGTGGGGAAGGGCGACATCTGCGTGAACAGCGTGGCCCCGGCGGTGATTCAGACGCCGATTCTGGATCAACTCGATCAGTCGCAGATCAACATGATGCTGAGCAAGATTCCGCTGGGCCGCACCGGGAAGCCGGACGAAGTGGCGGCGCTGGTTCACTTCCTGAGCAGCGCCGATTGCAGTTTCACCACCGGGTTCTGCTTCGACATCAGCGGCGGCCGCGCGACGTATTGACCTCAAGAGTAGGCCGCTCGCTCCGCGAGCGGCCACCGGCGGTTGCAATCAGTTGTGCGTGGTTCGCGCCGCGAATGGTCGCTCGCG
>JALHNS010000514.1 GCA_022843445.1 Gemmata sp. | reverse complement strand
GCGCTCGACGCATTCGAACCCGCTTCGCCCGTCGAGCGCAGCGAGACGTCTGACTCCCCCCTTCCCTTTAGGGAGGGGGGGACGGGGGGGGTAGGTTTCTTCCACTTCCTCGCGTTCGCGGCGCAGGGGTTCGTGCTGCTCGCGCTCACCGGGAGCGCGAACCCGTTCGTGCCGGTCGCGTTCGCGCTCGTCGGAGCGATTGGTGCTCGCGCGTGGGCGCGCCGGCCGCGCGTGCCGCACGAACTCGACATGTGCTTCGGCATGCTCACGCTCGGCAACCTCGGCATGCTGCTCGGGTGGTGGGCCGACGCCGGGTTCGCCCCGCTTCTCTGTGCGAGGTGCTTGTGCGGGAGTCTCCAGACGCCGTGGATGTGGGTCGGGATGCTGGCGCTGTCGAACGTCGCGATGAAGTGGTGCGCGCGCGAACCGACACCGGATCGCGCGCACGAAGTTGCGATGTACACCGGCGGGAACGCGGGCATGGTGGGCGGCATGATCGCCGGCGGGCAGCTCGCGGCGCAGGTCGGCGATTCGATCGCGCTCGCCTTCGCGCTGATGACGGCCGGCATGCTCGCGGGGATGATCGCGGGCACGCGGTTCGCGTCGCGGTTCGGGACAGGCTGGAAGCCTGTCCTACGCTAGGAAGTTCTGCAAAAACGCTCGCAACACGTCTTCGGGGTACAGCACCCAAGCGAAATCGCGGCGGTGCAAGATCGCGTTCGCGTCGCACTCGGCGCGCACTTGCGCGAGGTGCGATTCTGCGGCCGGCAACTGATCCGCGACCAGCGGGCGAAGCGCCTCGGTGTGCTTCTGCAGCGCGCGGAACCACTCGCGCCGCGCGGCGTGCGCCTCGCGCGGCGGCTCGCTCGCGCACAGGCGCTCGCGCTCGGTCGCGTGTTCCGACGGCAGGAACTTGTGCGGGTTCCAGCGCAGGTCGCGCACGCGGCGCGCGGCGTTCGCTTCGTCGGCGCGCGTGGCCGCGAACGCGGGCAGCGGCAGGTGCAGCGTCGCGGAGAGCACCTGATACGCGGGCGGCGAAATGCCGAAGTAGTCGCGGATTATCGCGTCGGTCACTTCGTCGTACTTCCCGCCGCCGATGCCGTGAATGAAGAAGTCGCCGAGGCACACGCGCGCGAACAGCGTGAGCGTCAGTGCCCGCGGGCGCAACTTGGTCACGTCGCTCGTCGCGGTCGCGCGCTGGCGCTTGCCTTCGCCGGTGCGCACCCAAAACGGCGCTTCGCCCTCTTCAAGTTCCGGGGCCGGGTGGTTCGCACTGCGGACGCCGTTCGCGTCGCGGTACGCGCGAATCGCGCGGTTGTAGCACGCGCGGAATCGCGGCAGGTCGTTCAGGATGTGGGCCGCGAACCGCGCGAACGCGCGCGTCTGTGACAACGCACTGACACTGAGTTCGAGGTTGTGGCAGCCCCACTCGCGCTCGCGCCCGCGCCGCATCTGCGTAAAGGCGTCTCCAACGTTCGTGCCGGTGCGCCAGCAGTTCGCCAAGAGCGGTTCGTGCGGCCAGTTCGCCCACACGGGCGCGGCGCGCGCGGGGAACGTGCGGAACGCCTCCGCGTCGCGCACCGCGCGGTCTTCGTAGGCCACTTCGCCAGCGAAGGCGTCGAAGTTCACGCTTTCGAGGCGCACCGAACGCGGGTCGTTCGGGTTCCACACCGGGAAGCGAAGCGCGGTGCTTTTCAGCGTGTCGTTATCGACGACGAGGTGCAGCGGGACGCAGCCGAGCTTGCGCGCGAGACCGTTCAGCGCGAAGTTCTTCACCCACACGCCGGGGTGCGACAACTCCGGTTGGTGCCCGGCGAGTAGCAGCGGGCGCAAAGCACCGTCGCTGGCGCTTCCGGCTCGTTCGAGGGCTTCGCGGCGCGCGAGGGCGCGCAGGTCGGGAAGTGGCAAACCGCCGATGCGAACGGGCGCACTATTGAGGCGCTCGCGGTTGGCTTCCACGAGCGCGGGGAGCGCGGCGAAGTGCGGTTCGGCCAGTACCGCACCGTTCGCGGTGGGAGCGCGGAACTGCGCGGTCACGTTAGCACCGCTCCGCGCACAGCGCGCGGTCGGCGCGGGCCGCGGGCAGCGCGTCGCGCTCGGCCGCGTCCAGCACGCCGCGATAGTACGCGAGCCGCTGCTCCGGGTCGTTCAGCACGCCCCCGAACGCGCGATTCGGGTCGAGGTACAGGCGCGGTACGCCGATCTCTTTCACGCGCAGGCTCAAGCGGGCGGCCTGCACCCACAGTTGCAGCGGCATACCCCAGCCGCGTTCCGTGACGCGCAGGTGTTCGAGCGCGGCGCGCGTGTACGCTTTGAACCCGCAGAACGCGTCGGTGATGTTCAGCCCGTAGCGGGCGTTGAGCTCGTTCGTGATCGTCGCGTTGATGAAGCGGCGGTCGGTGGGCGCGGGCGTGTCTTGGCGGAAGTCGCGCAGGTACCGCGAGCCGCTCACGATGTCGCAATCGTGCAGCGCTTCGAGCAGCACCGGGACGCGGGCCGGTTCGTGCTGCCCGTCGCAGTCCATCGTCACGAGCACGTCGAAATCGGTTTCGAGCGCGAAGCGGAACGCCGAGGCGAGGGCCGCGCCGTAGCCGCCGTTGGTGGCGTGATCGACGCGCAACAGGTTCGGTTCGGCGGCGAGCAGTTCGGCGGTGCCGTCGGTGGAGCCGTCGTTCACCACCAGAATGTGGTCGGCGTAGCGGCGCACTTCCGCGAGGACCGCGCGAACGTGCTTGGCCTCGTTGTAAACGGGGATGGCGGTGAGAACGCGCATCGGGTGCTTTCGTTGGGGTTCGCCCATTCTACGCGCGCGGCGCGTGCCAGATCAAACCGCAACCGCGGGCGAATCTTTCACCGGATTCGCCGCCCACCACGCGCCCGCTTGCGCTCCGTCCCACGCGGTCGCGCACGCACACGCCGCGAGCGCGGCTTCGAGGTCTTCGACGCGCGCGAACCGGTCGGCCGGGTTCTTCGCCATGCACCGCGTCACGAGTGCGGCGAGATCGGCGGGCACGTCCGGGTTCGCGTCGCGCGCGGAAGGCGGCGCGGTGTTGATGTGCGCGGCCAGCACTTCCATCGCGGTGCCGGCGAACGGCGGGCGGCCCACCAGCAGAAAGAACGCGGTCGCGCCGAGGGAGTACACGTCGGCGCGCGTGTCGCACGCGCGCCCCGCGGCCTGTTCGGGCGACATGTACGCCGGGCTGCCGAGCACCGCGTTCGCGCGCGTCAGTTTTGCGTCCGGGGCGCTCGCGCTCGCGGTCTGCACGAGACCGAAGTCCAGCACCTTCGCCACGTCCGGCACGCCGCCGCGCACGCACGCCATCACGTTGCTGGGTTTGATGTCGCGGTGAATGAGGCCCGCGGCGTGCGCCTCGCGGAGCGCCGCGCACACTTGGCGCAACAGGTGAACGGTGCGCCCCGGCGGCAGCGGGCCGTGTGCGGTCACGAGCGCGTCGAGGTCGTAGCCCGGCAGGAACTCCATCACGTAGTAGAACGTGCCGTCGGCGGTGTGACCGTAATCGAACACTTCGACCGTGTTCCAGTGCGTGAGGGTGGCGAGCGTCTGCACCTCGCGCGCGAAGCGTTCCAAGAGCGCCGGGTCGCGGTCGCGGTCCGGGCGGATCACCTTCACCACGCTGGGCCGACGCAAGAGCGTGTGTTCGGCGAGGTACACTTCGCCCATCCCGCCGCCGCCGAGCTTGCGCGTGAGCCGGTACTGCCCGAACCGCTTCGCGGCGAACGCCTGCGCCCGCAGCAAGCCGGCTTGGTGCGCGCCGTACACCGCGAGGCCCACGCCGAGCGGGCACCAGATGGCGAACTGTACGAACATGAGCACGGTGTTCGCCCACGCGAGCCGCTCGCTGACGAGCACCGCGGCGGCCGTGACCGCGAACGGCAGTACCGCCATCACGCACGCGAGCGCGAGCGTGCGCCGCACGGTGTTCGGCACCACCACCGGGTAGCCCGCGATGAGCGCGAACCACGGCAGCACCCACGTGTTCGCCACCAGAATCTGCCCGTCGGCGGTGCGCTCGCCGTTCAGGTAGTAGCCGAGATCGTCCCAGTTGCAGAGCCAGTCGAAGTGGATGCTGCTGAGCGCCGTCCAGCACACGCCGAGGACGACGAATTCGATGGCGCGGAGCCGGCGCGCGGTGGTCGCCCACGCGGACCATGTGAGCGCCGCGAGCGCGAGTTGCAGCGGCACGACGACGAGGAACGCGACCTTCTGGAAGTGCATCCCGATGCGATGCGGGGTGAGTACGTCGCGCAGGAGGAACGCGGCGTAAGCGGCGAGGAACACGAGCACGAGTTGGCGGAGCCGGCGGCGGATGAGGCCGGTGAGGTCGGCGTCCGGGTCGCGCGTGTCGGTCACGAGCGACACGCC
>JALHNS010000513.1:703-4408 GCA_022843445.1 Gemmata sp. | reverse complement strand
CCGCGGTTGTTTTAGGGCCTCTCGCCCATGCCGTTCGCGTACGTCCAGAACCTGAACCCGCTGCCGGTCGGCGGCGGGTTCACGGTTCTCTCTACCATCGTTGCCGCGCTACCCGTCGTCGTACTCTTTTACCTGCTCGTCGGGCGGCGCTGGCTCGCGAGCTGGGCCGGGGCCGCGGGCAGCATCGTCGCCATTGTGCTCGCGGTCGCCGTGTACGAAATGCCCGCGGAGATGGCCGGCGCGTCGTTCGTGTACGGCGCGGCGTTCGGCCTGCTGCCCATCGGTTGGACCGTCTTCGCCGCGATGCTGCTCTACAACGTCACCGTTGAAACCGGTCAATTCAACGTGATCCGCCGCAGCATCGGCAGCCTCAGCACCGACGCCCGCGTGCAGGCGGTGCTAATCGGGTTCGCGTTCGGCGCGTTCATGGAAGGCGCGGCCGGGGCCGGGTCGCCGGTGGCGATCTGCGGCGCGATGCTCGTGGGGCTTGGCGTTCCGCCGTTCCGCGCCGCGGTGATTTGCCTCATCGCGAACACGTCGCCGGTGTGCTACGGCGGCTTGGGCGTGCCCATCATCACGCTCGAAACGTCCAGCGGCATTTCCGCGGACAAGATCAGCACGATGTGCGGGCACCAGCTCCCGATTCTGTCGTGTCTGATCCCGCTGTACATGGTGAAGTGCATGTGCACGTGGCGCGAGACGCTCGCCATCTGGCCGGCGCTCGCGGTGGGCGGCGGGTCGTTCGCGCTGTTCCAGTTCTTCTTCGCCACCGCGCACGAGTACGGGCTGCCGCCCATCTGGCAGCTCACCGACATCGGCGGCGGGCTGTTCTCGCTCGCCACCCTCGGGCTGTTCCTCAAGTTCGTGTGGAAGCCGAAGGACGAATGGCGCTTCCCGGACGAACCGAAGCCGGAACCCGCACCTGCACGGAGCGCGAGCGACGATCCGCACGCGGCGCAGGCGCGCGAAGAGGCCGCCGCGCTGCTCGCCAACGACAAAGGCAACGACGCCCCGCTCACCGCGCGCTCGGTGTTCGTCGCGTGGATGCCGTGGCTGCTGATGGCGCTGTGCTTGGTCGGCAGCGGGTTGGTCAAACACTACGAGAAGAAGAACAACGGCGCGCTCGAGTTCCTCGGCGTGAAGACCTATTACGACATCGAAGTGCCGGGGCTTCACAAGCAGGTGCAGCGCGCGGAGCGGCTCGTGCCGCCGGGCACGCCAGACGACAAGAAGCTCGAACCCGCGGTGTTCAAGTTCATCTGGCTCACCGCGCCCGGCACGCCGGTGCTGCTCGCCGCGCTGCTCTCCATGCTGCTGCTCGGCATGACACGCGCGCAAGTGCGGGGCGTGTGGAAGAAGACGTTCCACCAAATGCGCATCCCGATCCCGACGATCGCGTTCATGCTGGGGCTGAGCTATGTGACGAAGTACGCGGGCATGGACGCGACGCTCGGTGTGGCGTTCGCGGGCACCGGCGTGTTGTACCCGTTCTTCGCGGCGCTGCTCGGCTGGCTTGGCGTGTTCCTCACCGGCACCGACGCGGGCAGCAACGCCCTCTTCGGCGGCTTGCAGAAGATCACCGCGACCGAAGTGTGGACCGCGCACAGCGCCGGCGCGATGAGCAACCTCACGCTGGAGCAAGCCCAAACGCTAATCTGCACCGCGAACAGCACCGGCGGCGTGATGGGCAAGATGATCGACGCGCAGAGCATCTGCGTGGCGACCGCGGGCACGAATCAGGTGGGCCGCGAGGCCGACATCTTCAAAGCGGTCATCTGGCACAGCGTGCTCTTGGCGTGTGTGGTCGGCGCGCTCACCGCGCTGCAAGCCTATGTGCCGCCGTTTACGCTGATGGTACCGCGGTAGCGACCGCTCCCGCCGAATTGTGGCAGCCGGCGGGAAAGCGCGGGTCGCGCGAACTGCGCGCCGACCCGCGAGCGGTCCTCACGTCGGAGGGCGCGTGCGATGACCGGTCGACTGGGCTTCGCTTTGTTCTGGGCGGTCGCCGTCGCGGGAGCGGCTGGGGTGGTCGCCGCGCGCGTCACCTTCCGCACGCCAACGGCGCTCGAAGCGGACGGTAGCGTTGTGTACCTGAAGGGCGGAACCGGGGTGCAGTGGGAGTGGGTTGTGAGCGCGAGCGCGATACTCGGTGCGCTCGCGGGCGCGTGCGGGTACTTGTGGCACGCCACAGCACCGAGGCGCGAATGATTCGACACGAAGTAGCGAACATGTCGGTGCTCGCGGCGATCGTGATTGCGGCGGTCGCTTTCGCGGTGCGCGCCGAATGGGACTCTTGGCGGTTGGCGCTCGCGGCGGTCGGCGCGTTCTTCGTCGGCGGGCTGTTCGTGGAACGCGTCGCGCCCGGGTCGCGCCTGCTCGAAGCGCTGGGACTCGCCCCGCGCCCGTAACCGTTCCCGAACCACTACTTGGTATCACGCGGCGAACACGGCCCGCGCCGCGCCGCGCCCGGCTTCCGTCAGCTTCAGCAGTTCGCCGGCGCGCCGCACCCAGCCGTTGCGCTCCGCGCGCGACAGTACTCGCGCCACGAACTCCGGCGGCCAGTTCAGGTGCGCGTGCAACCCGTCGAGCCGCGCTTCATCGGCCTCTTGCGGCGTGCCCTCGTGCGTCAGCAAATGCACCGCGAGCATCAGTTCGTGGAACCGGCGCTTGCGGCGCACGCGCTGCACCGTCTGCGCCACCAACCCGCGCTCCGGGGCGAACGCCAGCGCCAGCACGAACAGCGCTCCGAGCGCGGTCGTGACCGCGCCCGCGGTGGTGGTGCCGTATGTGCTCGCGGCGAAGGTGCCACTCAGCGCACCAATCGCGCCCACAAGCGCGGCGAGTAGCAGCAGCACGCCGAGCCGGTTCGTGAGCAGGTACGCGGTCGCGCCCGGTAGCACGAAGAAGCCGACCACCAGCACCGGACCCACCGCGTCGAACGCCGCGACCGCCGTCAGCGAAACCGCCGTCATCAGCCCGTAGTGGATCGCCGCCGGGCGAAACCCCAATGCGGCGGCGTGGCCGGCGTCGAACGTCGTGTGCTTCAATTCCTTGTAGAAGAGCGCCACGAGCGCCGCGTTCAGCACCAGCACCGCGCCGAGCACCCACACCGGCGCGACCGCATTGCCGAACAGTTCCCACACCACAGGCCACCAAAGGGGCAGGAGCACAACCCACCACACCGGCGCGACCGCGGTCCCGAACACCTCCCACCGCGGTTCGGTCGCCAACTCCGGCACGCCGAGCAGCACCTGATCGACATCGAGGTGCACGTTGCGCACGCTCGCGCTGACGACGAGCACGCCGCCCGCGAACAGCGCCGCGAACACCAGCCCGAGCGCCGCGTCGGCCTTCACGCGCCCGCTCTTCTCGAGCGCTTCGACGAGCGCCACCGCGAGCACCCCGGACGCGGCGGCCCCGACCATCAGCCACGGCGAATTCAGGTCGCGCACCGCGAGGTACGCGAGTGCGATGCCGAACAGCAGCACGTGCCCGACCGCGTCGGCGGTCATGGCGGAGCGGCGCAGCACGAGGAACGCGCCCGGCAGCGCGCACGCGCCCGCCGTCACCGCCAGCACCAGCGCCAGTTCGAGCGTCGGGTTCACGCGCGCCTCTTCAAGTGTAGGTCGCTCGCTCCGCGAGCGACCATTTGCGGTGCGAGCTCAGTTCAATGTGGTTGGACACGCCAATGGCCGCTCGCGGAGC
>JALHNS010000513.1:0-693 GCA_022843445.1 Gemmata sp. | reverse complement strand
CGAGCGGCCTACTCTTGCGCCGCGCGGCGGAACGTCCACACCCAACCGCGCGCGGTGCCGAACAGCAGCGACAGCGCCACCAGCAGCGTCGCGCACAGCACGATCGTCGGGCCGGTGGGCACCGAACCGGCCTTCGGGAACTGGTAGCTCAGCAGGTGGCTCGCCACGGTTCCGCCCAGCCCCGCGAGCGCGCCGAACAGCCCCGCGAGGGGCACCACGCGCCGCAGCTTCTCGCTCCACTGCCGCGCCGCCACGCACGGCGCGATCAGCAGCGCCGTCATCAGCACCACGCCCACCGCCTTCAGCCCCACCACCACCGCGCACACTAGCAGCGTGGTGAGCAGCAACTCGAACGCGCGCACCGGAACGCCCGCGGACGCCGCGAACGCCGGGTCGAAGCTGATCAGCTCGAACGGCTTCCGGCACGCCCACACCACCGCGAGCGCGGCCGCGCCGAACCCGAAGATCACCCACAGGTCCGCGTCGCGCATCAGCGCCGCTTGGCCGAACAGGTACCGCTCCAGCGGGGTGAGCGCGCCGCCGGTCGCGTGCCGCTGAATGTAGGTGAACAGCACGAGGCCGAACCCGAAGAACACCGCCAGCGCGCCCGCGAGCGCCGCGTCGAACGGCACGCGCGAGTTGCGCACCACGAACCGCACCGCGAGCATCGCGCACCACCCGGCCGCCGCGCCG
>JALHNS010000512.1 GCA_022843445.1 Gemmata sp. | reverse complement strand
CGTTCACAGACCGTCGCTCGCGCTTCCGGCTCGTTACCCCACCCGAAAGGAACCCCGCCATGACCCGCGTCGCGGTCGCGCTGTTCGTGTTCGCCGGCGCGCTGGGCCTCGCCCGCGCCGACGAAAAGGCCCTCAAGGAACTCGAAGGCACCTACAAGCTCGCGCTCGCGGAGCGCGACGGCAAGAGCGCCGACAAGGAACTCACCGACAAAGCGGTTGTCTCCATTAAGGGCGACGTGTTCGAGATGGCGATGGGCGACGACAAGAAGGTGGCGAAGATCAAAGTGGGCGGCGACCTGAAGCAACTCACCATCGACCTGTCGCCGGCCGACGGCCCCGAAAAGGGGAAGACCTTCGCGGGCATCTACAAGGTCGAGAAGGGCGAACTTACGCTCGCGTTCAGCGAGAAGGGCGACCGGCCGAAGGAGTTCAAATCCGACAACGAAGCCGTGCTACTGCGGTTGAAGAAGGTGGAAAAGTAGCGAGCGGTGCGGGCGCTCGGCGCGCCGCGGCCCCTTTCGCGCGCCGTGACCGGTTGACAACTATTGAACCTACGTATATTATGGTACCAATTGCGCCGCGTTCGAGCGGCCGCGGCCGGACCGTTCGTTTCCCGGCGCGAGCGCGGAACCGGCCGCATTTCGCCTTCCGTGCCCGAAAAATCCTTGAAGTTCGCTGTATCTTGACCGCATGAATCCGAAGCCGCTCGCGCACGACATCGTCACCGCGTACCACGAAGCCGGGCACGCGGTGGTCGCGCTCGCTCTCGGGCGCACCATTCACAAGGTGAGCGTGCTGCCCAACCGCGAGCGCCTCGGCGAGGTGCGGTTCGCCAAGGGCGCGGCCAAGCCCACCGACGACTGGATCGAGCGCGAGATCCTGATCGCGCTCGCGGGGCCGGTCGCGGAGGCGCGGTTCACCGGCACCTTCTCGGAAGCCGCGGCGCACGACGACCTGCGGTTCGTGCGCCGGCTCGCGCTCGAGCGCAAGTCGGACCGCGCCGCCGGTCGCTACGAACAGCGCATGCTGGACAAGACCGAATACATGCTCTCCGACGACGCGACGTGGGCCGCGGTGGTGCAGATCGCCGAAGAGCTGGTGAAGCACGGCGAAATCAGCGGCCGCGCCGCCCGCCACTTCTACGAACTGGCAACGAAGGAGAGCTGATCCGCAAATTGCCAAGATAGAAAAGAGCGTGTTATCCGCCGGCGCGCTTCACTTTGTAGCCGAGCGCCTCGAGCTCTTGCGCGACGCGGTCGCGGTGATCGCCCTGAATCTCGATGCGCCGGTCCTTCACGGTGCCGCCGGTGCCGCACTTCGTCTTCAGCAGCGTACACAGGTCTTTGAGTTGGTCTTCGGTGAGCGGCAGTTCCCACACCACGGTCACGCCCTTCCCCTTGCGCCCGGCGGTCTCGCGGCCGAGCTTCACCGTGTGAACCGATTTCTTCGGCGGCGGCGGAGCGGGCTTCGGCGGTGGCGGCACGTCGGACCCGCCGAGCAAGCGGGCAATGAGTCCGTTCACCGCGGCTTCGGTATCGCCGGCGGAAAGCGGCTCCACGCGCCCCGCGAAGCCTTCCGGTGCCGCACCCTCAAGCGGTACGAGCACGTCCGCACCTTCGGCGCTGGTGCCGTGCGCGCCGGTAAGGGGAAGACCGAGTTTCCCGGCCGCGGTGTTGAACGCCGCCGCGAGCGCCGCACCGCGGGCCGCGTCGGTGGTGTGGAACAGGACGGTGCGTTTCGCTTTCGCCATCATCGGTCTCGCGGCTGAGATTACGGTGCCGGGCTCGTTACTTGTCGGCGGGCACGTCCCAAACGGATATCACGCGGTCGAAGCCGCCGGTTAGTAGCGTGCGGTCGTCGAGGAACGCCATCGCGCGCTTCCATTTCGCCGAGGGCGCGGGGAAGTCGGTCAGCAGTTTGTGCGTCGCGGTGTCCCAGACGCGCGTGCGCGTGTCGTCGGTAACGGCCAGCCGCTTACCGTTGGGGCTGAACGCGACGTGCGTCGGCAGCCCGTCGTGCCCTTCGAGTGTCGCGAGTTTCTTCCCGGTGTTCGGGTTCCACAGGAACACCTTCCCGCCGACCCAACCGGACGCGAACAGTTTGCCGTCGGCGGAGTACGCGGTCGCGCTCGCCACGTCGGGGATTAAGTCGTTGCCCTCCGCGACCACCGGTTTGGGCGGTTGTGCCTGATCGGTGATCGTGAAGAACGAGCCGTAGGCTTCGACGCGCACCGGTTTGCCGTCCGGCCCGAAGCCGAACGTGCGCGGGAAGAACCGGTCCAGCGTCACGATAGTGCTCGTACCGGTCTTCAGGTCCCAGAAGGCGACCGCGGCTTTGCCGTCTTTGGTCGTCTTGCGCGTGACCGCGAACGCGCCGCCGGGCGCAACCGCCAACGGGCATTCGTACACGTTGGAAGACAGCACGAACCCGCAGTCGATCTTCTTGCGCACTTCGCCAGTCTTGGCGTCCAGCACGTGCAAGTTCGCGGTGTCGGTCGCGAGCACGGTGTCGTCGGCGGGCAGCGCGAGGTAGCGGCCGATGCTGTACTTCGGCGCGGGAATCGTGCGCACTTCGCGCCACGTCGTCGCGTCCCAAAGCGTGATGCGCCCGTCGTCGGTGCTGGCAATCGTCTTGCGGTCGGCGGAAATCGCGAGACCGCTGATGTACCCCTTGTGCCCCGGCAGCGCGCCGGCGTCGGCGAGCGTGTCGGCGTCGAAGAACCGCAGGTCGTTTCCGCCGGACGCCGCGAGCCGCTTGTTCTTGGTGTCCAGTGCCAGCGCGGTAATCACCGGCAACTCGCGGCGCACCACCGAGGTGCCCTTCGCCAAATCCCACGCACGCACGGTGCGATCGTGCGCGCCCGAATAGAGCGTCTTGCCGTCCGCGCTAAACACGAGCGCCGCGACGCGGTCGAAGTGCCCCTTCAGTTTGTGCTGCTGGCCGTTGGCGAAGTCCCAGACGTAGAGCACTTCGTCCCGGTCGGCGAACGCGACCGCTTTGCCGTCCGGGGCGAACGCGAACTGCCGCGGGAACGTGAAGTTGCCGCTGAACGCGTGCAGTTCCTTGTCGTTGGGCACGTCCCACACGCGCACTTTGGAATCGTTCCACCCGCCGTACACGATGAACCGGTCGCCGGTGGCGTTCAGCACCACTTCCAGCGCCTGCGCCTTGAACGGTTTCAGCTCCTTCAACGTCTTCCCGGTGGCGACTTCGACCACCAGCGCGCCGTCGACGCCGTTCGCCATCGTCAGTTCGGTGCCGTCGGCGCTGAACGCGAGCGCGGCGACGCCGTTCTTGAGCGCCTTCAGTTCGCCCTTCGGCTTGCCGGTGGCGGCTTCGAACACGCGCACGAGGCCCGCGTCGCCGACACTCGCGACGAGCGCGCCGTCGGCGCTGAACCGCACCTGCCCGCCGAACTTTTTGCCCGGCAGTGCGGCGACGCGGCGGTTCAGTTTCGTGTCCCAGAGCGCGTCGAACTCGGTGCCGCAGACGACGAACCGCGAGCCGTCCGGGCTGTACGCGGACGCGCCGAACAGTTGCACACCGTGGCCCAGCACGAGCCGCGGGTGCGGGTCGGCGGCCGGTGCGCGCGCCGCGAGCGCCAGCGCGAAAGCGGCGAACGCCGCGAGGCGGGTGCGAGGCATGAGGCACCTGATGGGTGTCTGGACCGGACCGCGACAGTATAGCCGCCGCGGCCGGGGAACCGGAGCGCCACCGCACCCGCGGTGGGGTATTTCGCGGATTCCGCTTGATTGGGCTTTTTCTTTTGTGTGCCGCGACGTATAGTTGAATAATCGGGCGGCAGGTGCCGCTCGCTCAGGAGCTACGAACGCTTTGCCGCTATCTCGCTTCGACCCTTCTTGCTCTGTCGCAGTTCAGTCGTTTCGCACGGCCACTCGCACACTCAAGACCGTCAAGCTAGCACTGCCGCAATCGACTCGTGCCGCGTAACGCGCGACACGAACCCGCTTGCCCCTGTTCTGCTTCCCGCGCGGGACCCCGCGCACGTTTCTGCTACGCGGGCCACTGGCCCGGAGTGAAAGGCTACATGGCGAAGAAGTTGTACGTCGGGAACATCTCGTTCCAGACCACCAGCGAAGAGCTGGTTCAGGCGTTCTCGCAGTTCGGCACCGTGCTGGGCGCGCAGATCGTCAGCGACCGCGAAACCGGCCGCAGCCGCGGGTTCGCGTTCGTCGAAATGCACGACGGCGGGGACGAAGCCATCGCGCAGATGAACGGCGCGCAGCTCGGCGGGCGCACGCTCACCGTGAACGAAGCGAAGCCCCGCGAAGACCGCCCCCGCAGCGGCGGCGGTGGCGGCTACGGCGGCGGTGGTGGGCGTCGCGGTGGCGGTGGCGGCTACGGCGGCGGCGGTGGCGGCTACGGCGGCGACCGCTACTAAAGACCGCGATCGGTACGAAC
>JALHNS010000511.1 GCA_022843445.1 Gemmata sp. | reverse complement strand
CCGACGAGTTCCCGCCCGACGCGACGCCGCGGCCCCGCAACGGCCCCCGCGCGGTGTTCTGACCGGCCCAACGGGGCCCGGCGCGCCCCTCTTGTTCGAGTGCCCCGTCGCGGTGCGTTCACCCCGGCGGCGCGGCGTCGCCGGCGGGCGGCGCGTCGGGCGCTTTCTCCGGCGCGGGCCGAAGCGCCGGGAGCGACACGATCGACCCCACCCCCGCGTCGAGCGCCGGCGCGCCCGCCTGCGAGCCGCCCGGGTGCTTCACCGGCACGATGATCGGCTTGATCTCGCCGGTCAGCAGGTCCAGCACGATGCACGTCTTCGGGTTCGCGCGGAACAGCGCGCCCGGGTTCGCCACCAGCGTGCGCCCGGTGCGGTGCTGCTCGCGCACGTGCGTGTGCCCGTAGAACACGTAATCGAAGTAGTCGGCGTTCTCTAACTGGCGCAACTGGTGCCGCTCGTGGCTGTGGACCCACGCGACCCGCTTGCCCGCGAGCGTGAGGAACCCGAACGACTCGTAGTGCGTGCCGCCGATGTCTTTGATCGCGGCCGAGAGGCGCGCCTTGTCTTTGTCCCAGTTGCCGTAAACGAAGTGCGTGGGCACCGGCTTGAACGCGCGCACGGTGTCGGGCGATTCGATGTCGCCGCAGTGGAGGACCAGCTCGACTTGCTGCTCCATCAACAGGCGGACCGCTTCCGCGACCGCCTCTTGGCGGTCGTGGGTGTCGCTGACGACCCCGATCCGCATGTTGCCCCCGCTGCGCCCCGGTTACGGTCCCTGTCCTAAACTAACAAACTCCGCGCGCCGCGGGTATATCGGTCGCGCGCCAAGTTCCGGACCGGGTTACCGCGGGGGTTGGGGCATGCGCTCCAGAGCGTGTAGGTAGGCGCTTCGCAAGTGCTCGTCGGCCGCGTCCGCCAGCGCGCGGATCGCGGGTTCGTACTCCGTCGCACGCATGCTCACAAGATTGTACGCTGCCCCCAGTTGCAGAGCCGAATGTTCGTCGCGCAAGCCCTCCGCGACCGTGGCAACCGCTTCCGCTCGATTCGGGCCGTCTTTCACCTTCGTGAGTCGCCCCCGAGCCAGCATTCGCACGTACGCGTTCGGGTGTTTCGACAGTTCGAGCGCGCGTGCGAACTCGGCTGGGGTCGCGGGGCGATTCAGGTTCGCGTTCAGTTCCGCGAATTCCGGCAACTTCTTCGCCGCCGCAACATCGCGCGCCAGCGGATCGGGCGGGTAGAAGTCCGGTTGCGGGGGCGGTGGTGTGAAGACGCGCACGACGGTGATCGTGGCGAAGAGGACCGTCGCGGCCAACAGCGCGAGCAACGCGAACAGTCGGCGGCGGGATCGGCGCGGTGCTGGTGTTTCGCTCATACAATCGCCCTCTTTTTCGCACGATGTTACCGCGCCGTCGCTGAAGTCGGCATGAGAATCCCGATTTCGCGCAGCACTTCGGCCAAGCGGTCGATTTCGGCTTCGGTCGTGTAGAAGTGGTGGCTCACCCGCAGCAACAGGCGGTTCGGGCGCTCGATCACGGGAATTTCCACGCGGCGCGCCCACAGCCCCTTTCGAAGCGCCGGCGCGCTCGTGCCGCGCGGCAACTCGAACGCGGTCATCGCGCCGCTCAACCCCGGTGCGGCCGGGGTCGCCAGCGGAAGGCCCAGCGCGCCGATCGTGCGCCGAGTGTACTCGGCCAGTTCCGCGACGCGCGCGCGAATCGCATCGAACCCGTACTCCGATTGGAAGTCGATGGCCGCGGGCACCGCGAGCCACGGGCAGAAGTCGCGGGTGCCCTCGAACTCCAAGAACCGCGTGCGCGGCGTGCTGCCGTACACGTCGCGCGCGTCCGGCCCGGTCGATTGCGCCAACTCGCCGATGGGGTATTTGTCGGCGTGGTAGCCCCACGAGACGTGCAGCGGCTGCAGGCGGTCTTCGTTCCCCGGGCCGATGGCGAGGAACCCCGCGCCGCTCGGCGCGAGCAGCCACTTGTGCAGGTTCGCGCAGTAGAAGTCGGCGTTCACGGCGCTCACGTTCAGCGGGATCAGCACCGGGGCGTGCGCGCCGTCCACCACGGTGGTGATGCCGCGCCGGCGCGCTTCGGCGCACAACTCCTTCGCGGGCAGCACGAGACCGGTCGGCGACAGGACGTGACTGAAGAACAGCACCCGCGTGCGGGGCGTCATTGCGGCGGTGGCGGCGCGAACGATCTCGGCGGGGTCGTTCGTCATCGTGGGCAGCGCGAAGGTGCGCACGGTCAGCCCTTGGCGCTGCGCAGCGCGCTCCCAGCACCAGATCATCGCCCCGTATTCGTGGTCGCTCATCAGGATTTCGCCCGGCGCGTTCAGCGTTAAGCCGGACGCGACGAGGTTGATGGCCGCGGACACGTTCGAGGTGAACACGAGGCGCTGCGGGGTGGTGCCGAGGAACGCCGCGGTGCGCTCGCGGGCTTCCCAGAGCAGCGGCGGCGCTTGGCGCACGTAGAAGTTCGTGGGGCCGGCCGCGAGCATGCGGCGCAACTCGGTGACGCGGTCGAACACGGGCACGGGCAGCGGCCCGAACGACCCGGTGTTCAGCATGGTCACGGTCGGATCGAGTATGATTCGCGCGCGGGCCGCGGCCCAATCAATGCGGTTCAAGGTGTGCCCTCGGTTTGCTCCAGATCAGCGCGGGCCGCGGCAAGCCCCTCCGCCGCATCGCGAGCCATCTCGAACGCCTCTTCGAGCGTTTCGGCTTCGGTAATCAGCCCCGGAACGGCCGGGGCCGTGACAACGTACCCGCCTTCTTCGGCGGCTTCGAGTACGAGCACGAATTCGCCGTCTGTGATCGTGTAGCGCTTCGGTTGTGTGTCCATTGCTCACCTCCGTTGTGAATAGCTACCGGAGCAACAGCACACATGGTAGTAGGCACGCTCCGCGTGCCGTGTGTTCGGACCGCATCAGCTTCGCGCTGGCGAGCAATGGAGTCGGCACGCGGAAGGCGGCGCCCGGGATGGGCAACTCGTGCGGCGCGAACACACGGCACGCGGAGCGTGCCTACTACCCTGAATGCGGTACAATCGCGGCGTCACTTCGGAGGCGCGGGAATGTGGGCCGGAACGCTGCCGAACTCGCCGGATTGGGTCACGAAGCTCGCGTTCGCCCCGGACGGTCTGACGTGCGCCGCCGGCGGAAAGGGCGCGCTCGTCGTGTTCGACACCGAGGGCCGAGCAATTTGAGAGCCGAGCGCAACTTTCCGTCCGGCCGCGCCTCAATTCGCGTGCGGCGTTCGCGCCACGCATTTTCTTCAAGCGTGTCCGATTTCCCGTCCTAGCCTTGAGTGACTTCGCCCCCGGTCAGCGTGTTCCAATGCCCCCGGCCCCTCCCACCGACAGCGGCGCGCACAGCGCCTATACCAAGAAGGCCGGCCTCGAGCCGCTGCCGGGGTACAAGCTGTTGGCCCCGCTCGGGCACGGCGGGTTCGGCGAGGTGTGGAAGTGCGAGGCCCCCGGCGGGCTGCACAAGGCCATCAAGTTCGTCCCGTCCGAGGCCGAAGACGGCCGGGGCCAAGAGCGGTTCGGCCAAGAGCTCGCGGCGTTCGAAGAAATCAAAGCGATCCGGCACCCGTTCCTGCTCACCCTCGAGCGCGTCGAAGAGATCGGCGGCGAACTGGTGATGGTAATGGAACTGGCCGACCGCCAGCTCCAAGACCGGTTCCGCGAGTGCCGCACCTGCGGGCTGCCGGGCATCCCGCGCGACGAGTTGCTCGCGTACTTCGCGGACGCGGCCGAAGCGCTCGACATGATCGCGGCCAAGTTCGGCCTCCAGCACCTCGACATCAAGCCCGCGAACCTGTTCCTCGTGTCCGGGCACGTCAAGGTCGGCGACTACGGCCTCGTGTCCAAGCTGGGCGGCGACGACACGGGCAACCGCGGCCTCACCCCGCGGTACGTCGCGCCGGAAGTGCTGCACGGTACGCCGAGCGCCCACTCGGACCAGTACAGCCTCGCGCTGGTGTACGCGGAACTGCTCACGGGCGAGTTCCCGTATGTGGGGCGCACCGCGCAGCAAATGATGCTGCAGCACGTGTCCGGGAAGCCGAACCTGAGCGCGCTGCCGCCGGCCGATCAGCCGGCGGTGGGCCGCGCGCTGGAGAAGAAGTCGGAGAACCGGTTCCCGTCGTGCCTCGCGTTCGTGCAGGCGCTGATGATGGGCGGGGCCGACACGGCGCTGCCGAACGCGGCCATGAACCTGCGCCGCGCGCGCGTGGACCGGTCGGTGGCGGAGATGAACCTCGCGGCCGGGCACGACCCGGCGCACGAAGAGCCGCACCACGAGCCGGGCCACTCCACCAGCGCGCCGGGGGGCACCGGGCACACGCAGAGTTTCACGCTGCCGTCGCGCAACCCGCTCACCCAACCCGGGCAGGCGCGCGGCGCGCTGCCGCTGCTGGTGGCGGCC
>JALHNS010000510.1 GCA_022843445.1 Gemmata sp. | reverse complement strand
GGCCCGCGCGGGCGGTGCCCACGGCGTCCCGAGCGCGCACCAGCCGAGCACCCCGAAGGCGCTCGTGCGGTCCGCGCCCGCGGCCCCGCAGCGCCCGTCCGAAGTGCTTTCGGTTGCGCAAGTGGCCCGCGCGATCGGGCTGACCGAATCGGACCGCGGGTTCCTCGTGCGGCACGTTCCGCCCCGCGATCTCAGCGCCGTGTTCACCGGGCCGCAGTTCGCGGACGTGTTGACAACGGGTGTGCTCCCGGACCGCGACGACTTCAAGGACCGTGTGGTCGCGGCGGTCGCGCAGAACGTTCGCGTGCCGCGCGCCGAGTACGCGTGGGGTCCGGTGCGCGACCCGAATTTCGTGGCCGCGCGCGATACGCCCCAACTGCCGTCGCACGCGTGCCTCGCGTGTCACGATGTGAAGGGGCAGAAGTCCGGCGCGTTCAGCCCGATTCCCCCGCTCGCGTTCGACCCGTTGGACGCCTCCGCACGTGCCGCGTGGGCGAAGGGAGCGCCGCCCGCGAAGCGCGCCGATGTGCTGACCCGCCTCCACCGGCGCGTGGCAACGGACCGCGACATGCCGCCGGAAGATTCGGTCGAACACGAACTGTATCGCGCGAAAGACGCGACCGCGCTCGCGGGGTTGAAGGAGTGGCTCGAGCGCGAACTGAAGGGCGCGAAGTAGTCGCGCTACGGGGCCGGCGGCGGCAGGCGCAGTTCCGCGAACTCGCCGCGCACCGCGCCGGCCCACGTCGGGCACTCCGGGTGCCCGACGCGCTCGATCTTGTCGAACGCCTTCCGCAACCCTTCGCTCGGCAGTTGCGGTTCGCGCGCCGTTACCACTACCGCGACGCGCGCGGTTTCCCCCGAACCCAGCGCCTCGCGCCAGCCCTCCGGAACGTGGGCCTCGACGGTGAGCGGGGTGACGAAGTCGGTGACCGGTTCGAGCTTCTTCGAAATGGCCCCGAACCTCTGGCGCGCGCGCTCGTGCGCCGCGGGCGCTTCCACTTGCAGGTGCAGGTGCGGCAGTTCGTCGAACCGCACCACCTCGAACGGCGGGGCCGCCCGGAGCGTCACCGCGATCCGGTCGCCGCTGCGGTACGGGTGCCAGTCCACCGACACCACTACGTGCTTGTCGCGCGAGGGGATGTCGCGCACGTCCGGCACGAACGCGCAGCTGTCGGCGGCCGAACCGCTGGCCAGCGCCGCGGCGAACTCGTGGGCCTCGAGCGGCTCGAGTGCGACGAGCCGGCGCACGAGTTCGCCGCGGTCGGCGCGGTCGAACTCTTGGCGCTCGCGCTCGTGGTCTTCGCCGAGTCGGAAGAACGCGTAGCCGGGGCGCTCGGCGCGGGCCACCGGGCGCGCCGGGCCGTCGCGGTCGAACACCCGGAACCGCACCGGAGCCGAACGGAACGCGCCGCACCGCCAATCGAGTTCGTACTCGCCGGCCGGCAGCGGGCCGAGGTCGCCTTTCGCGCAGTAGAAGCCGTCCGCGGGGATCACCAGTTCGTCGTGCCGGGAGCTTTCGATCTGCTGCATTCGGACGCCGGCCGGCTTGCCCGTGCGCGCGTCGGTGAGGCGCAGGTCGCAATCGTTGCACGCCTTCGGTGCGCCGTCGGCGAAGTTGAGCCGGCCGTCGAGGTACAGTTCCTCGTCGCGGTTGTTGCGCACTACGAAGTACGCGACCACCGGATCTCCCGCGAAGAGCCGCACCGCGGGCATGTGAACGCCCACGTCGTAGGGGTTCGCGGGGCGCACCTTCGGCGGCGCGCCGTCGTCTTCGACGAGCTTTTTCTGAACCTCGCGCTTGGCGCGCTCGACGCGCGCGCCCGTCCGCTCGCTCTCCGGGACCGCGCGCGAGTCGAACTTGAGCGCGTCCAACTCGGCGCGCGACACGATGCCACTCGGGCCGAACGGCTCGGGCGCGGGCGGTTCGGGCACCGGCGCGGCGACCACCGCGAACGGCAGCGCCGCGAGCACGGCGAGCACGGCGAAGCGGGTCACGGTTGGGCCTCCGCGGGGTCTTCAAGTGTAGGTCGCTCGCGGAGCGAGCGACCATTCGCGGTGCAAACAACCGGCACGGTCATTTGAAGAGCCTTGGCCGCTCGCGGAGCGAGTGGCCTACACTTGCGGTCACTTCCCGGTCAGTTCTTTGACGAGCGGCGCGGCCGGATACAACTTCCGAAGCGCTTCTAAAACGCTCGCGGAATGAACCGCGATGTGCCGCGCTTGCACGTCGGTGTACACGAAATTGCGCACGAGGCCGTGCCGGTTGCGGTCGAAGTTCACGCCGATGAGTTCGCCAGCGCGGTTCAGCACCGGGCTGCCGCTGTTCCCGCCGATGGTGTCCGCGGTGCTCACGAAGTTGAACGGCGTCTTCAGGTCGAGCTTGTCTTTGCCGTCCAGCCAGCGCTTCGGCAGGTCGAACGGTTCGCGCCCGTCCAGTTTCGCGGACTTCTCGAACGCTTCGCCGAACGTGGTGTGGAAGTTCAGCTTCTGCCCGCCCACTTCGTACCCGCCGACGGTGCCGAACGCGAGCCGCAGCGTGAACGTCGCGTCCGGAGCCACGCTGCTGCCGTACGCCTTGAACCGGAACTCGGCGAGTTGCGCGTACTGCTGGCGCTCCCGTTCCTCGACCTCGGTTTCGTACCGGGCACGGAGCCGGCGCGCGTCGGCGTCGACGGCCTTCGCCAACACGATCAGCGGGTCTTTGCTCTCGCTTACGGCCTTCGCCCCGCCGTCAAAGAGCGCGCGCCGCGCGGCCGGGTCGAACAGCTTGGTGCCGGCGATCAGCTCTTCGGCCCGCTGCGCCGGGTTCTTGCCCGCGAGCGCGAGCTTCACGAGGTCGTGCCCGCCGCCGAGTTGCTCCGCGAGGAACGTGAGCGACGTTTGCAGCTTCACGCGCTCCAACTCCGGGTACAGCGGGGCCGGGCTGAACAGTTGGAACTTCAGCGAATCGAGGTTGGAATCGCGGTACTCGCGCAGGCGGTCGGGCGACTTCTTCGGCAGTTCGTCGGCGAGCCGCACGAGGTGCCGCGCGGTGCCGAACAGCGGTGAAGCGAACGCGTGCCCGGTCTCGAAGAGCGCGTGGGGCTTCTCGAACTCGCGGTACGCCTTCTGAATCAGTTCGATGTTGGCCCACGGCCCGGGATTGGTAACGCCGAGCGGGCTTTGCGGCGGTTCGTACGCTTCGCTCCACTGCTTGCGCAACTTCGGGTCGTTGTCGGACTCGAACTTCTGCGCCATGATCTTCGGATCGAGCAACCCCTGATACTGCCCGCTGAACGCCTTGCGAGCGTTGGCGACGCTGTGCAGGTCGGTCGCGGCTTGGCGGCGGTTCTCGCCGCTCTGCTCGCTGAATTGCAGCATCGCGGCTTCGAGCGCCCGCAACCGAGCGAGCGTGTAGGGCAGGGTGTAGTCGCGGCGGTGCGTGAGGCGCGCGAGCGTTTCGAGTCGCTGCGTGGTGCCGGGGTGCCCGGTGACGAACACGAGGTCGCCCGCGGCCGGCCCGGTTTCGCTCCACTTCAGGAAGTTCGGCGTCTTGGCCGGCGCACCGTTCTCGTAGGCGCGGAAGAACGACACGTCGAGGTTCATCCGCGGGTACTCGAAGTTGTCTACGTCGCCGCCGAAGCTGGCGATGGCCTTCTCCGGCGCGAACACGAGCCGCACGTCGGTGTACTTCTTGTAGCGGTACAGGTGGTACAGCCCGCCGTTGTAGAGCGTGACGACGTCCGACCGCAGGCCGGTCTTGTCGAGCGAATCCTTTTCGATTTGGCTCATCACCGCGCGGCGCGCGGCGAACGCATCGGAACCCGTCATGTTCGGCTTCACCGCCGCGTTCACCTCTTTGGTGACGTCCACGATTTCCTGAAGCACGTTCAGTTCGAGGTCCGGGCACTTCAGTTCCTTTTCGCGCGTCTCGGCGTAGAACCCGTCGCGCATCAGGTCGGTGCCGGCTTTGCTCAGCTTCTGAATGGAATCGGCCGCGACGTGGTGGTTGGTGACGAGCAAGCCGTCCGGCGAAACGAACCCGCCGCTGCCGCCGCTGTTGAGGCGCACCGACGCGAGCATGGCGTTCTTGAGCCACGCGTCGGTGAGGTCGAACTTGTACTTCTCTTTGAGCTGCGCCCGCGGCGGGTCGTTGAGGAGCCACATGCCTTCGTCGGAAACCGCCGTCATGGGGAGCACTCCGAGGGCCGCGAGCGCGAGAGCGTAGTAGCGCATGGGAAGAACCCGTGTGGTGTGCAGACCGTTGTACCCGCGGGCGGCCCCGAACGCCACGCGCGGCGTCACGCCGGCTTGCGGGCGCGGGCGAGCCAGCCGTAGGTGCCCGCGCCGCGGGCCGGCGCGCCGTCGGTTCCCAGCGCGTGCAGTTCTTCGAGTGCGAACCCGGCCGCGGCGAGCGCGCGGGTCAGCTCGCGCCGCGTGAAGTGGTGCAGGGTGAGCGGCGCGCC
>JALHNS010000509.1 GCA_022843445.1 Gemmata sp. | reverse complement strand
TATTCGAGTCTACTCGAATACCTCGTGCAGCGCCAGCGCCGCTTCTCGTAGGACAGGCTTCCAGCCTGTCCAAGCTGTGACAGGCTGGAAGCCTGTCCTACGACTCACTCTTCTTCGCTCTCGTCGGTCGGCTCGTCTTCGGGTTCCAGCGGGCACTTCATCACTTCCGCGAGCAGCACTGTTGCGTAGCTGCCGGCCGGCAGCGTGAAGCTCAGGCGCAGGCCGTCCGGTTCGCGCTCCGCGGTCAGGTCGTCGAGGTACACGAGGTTGTGCCGCCGCGTGCCCATCACCAGCTTCCCGAACCCGCCGAACGACGCCGGTGACAGCCGGTTGTCGCTCAGCACCGCGGCTTCGCGCGCGGCGGCAGCGCCCGCGGCCGGGAACGTCTTCTTCCCGAACATCGGCCCGGCCGGGACGGTTTCGCGCGCGTCCAATCGCGCTTGTTCGGCGGCCACGTCGGTCGCTACGAACATGCCGCCCACCGGGTACCTGCTCAGCACGTCGCCTTCGAGCACCGTTCGCATCAGGCCGTCGCGCATGCGGCGCGACAGGTAGTCGTTGAACAGCATCGATTGCACCGCGGAGAGCGCGAACCGGAACACGAACGGGCGCAGCCGCCGCGGCGCGGTGCCGGCGAGGCACTTGAAGCCGAGTTCGACCGTGCTGCCGTCGCGCCCGAACCGCTGCGGGCCGTAGAAATTCGGCAGCCCGTGCGCCCGCACGCGCTCCAAGATCGCGCTCGCGTCGCCGGTCGCACCGCGCACCAGAATGCGGAACCGGTTGCCGCGCAGGTGGCCCGGTTTCAGCTTGTTCGTGTGCAGCCCGGTGCGCAGCACGCGAATGCCGTCGCCGTCTGCCTGTTTCACACGCGGTTCGCACTCTTTGGGCACGCTCACCCATTGCCGCGTAACGGCATGGCGGTCTTTGAGGCCCGCGGTGCCTACGTTGTTGGGGTGCGTGCCGAGGCGCTGCGCGAGGGTGCGCGCGAAGTGTTCCGGCGCGATGCCGCGCTTCTCGACCCACAGGTACAGGTGTTCGCCGGTGCCGCACGGCTCGTAAGACGGCACCTCTTCGACCTCGAAGTCTTCGTCGCGCGTGCGAATGCGCCCACCGACGCCGGGCAGGTCGGCGGTGAGCAGCGGCGGGTTCATCGCGGGGTGTTGCATGCGGCGCATTGTACGCCGCATGAACTTCTTGGGCGGCGTTACTTCTTCGGCTCCTTCGCGGGCGGGAGTGGCACCCAGCGCACCTTGGGCCAATCGGCTTCCGATTTCACCGACACCGACCGCACCGGCGAACCCTTCAGCGTCCTCATCACGATGAACGTGTTGCCGGGCCCCGACCGTGCCACCCAGCCTTCGCGACGCAACAGAATGATGAAATCGCCGGGGCTGTCCTTCGGGTCCCAGTCGGCCGGGGTGATGAACGGCAGGCTGAGCGAAGTCCCATCTCGCGCGACGAGTTCCAGTTCCATTTTGTACTTGAACGGTACGGCTGCGGGACCGCAGTCCACGACGTATTCGTGTGGTACAGTGTCGAGAATCGCAGCCAGCACTAGCATCGAGAGGCTGGTCATTACTCGGCCCCCCGGATGTTCAATTTGGGCGTCACGGTGCCGACGTTTACACCGCGCGCCTTGATGGCACCGAGTTGCTGTAGAGCGTCACCGTCGAAGCGGACACGCACTAAATGGTCGTCCTTCTTCTTACTTTGAACGATGAGGCGCGCGTCGCCGCTCCTCTCCACATCGAAGCCCTTGTCCTTGAGAACCGTGTAGATGAGGTCGCGCAGTACGCCGCCGCTGGTGTTTGCCGCGACCTTGAAACTGATGTCGGCCTGATTCCCCGCTTGGGTATCCGCCCGAACGCGGATTTCGTACCCCAGTGGGTTGTTACCGGCACCGCTGAAATCGATGACGAGCGCCGTGCGATCCGGCGGCGCGGCGACGAAGAACTGCAGACCGCCGACGGCAGTGACGACGGCGTTGATCCCTGTGAGCACGACGCTCGTGTACGCGAAGCCGGGGCCGGTCGTGTTGATGGCGACGTTGACGCCCTTGAATTCGCCGAACTCGAACAGGACCGTCGGCGGAACGGTGTAGTTCGCGGTGCCGAAGGCGAAGTTGCTGCCCGCGAGGTTCAGGTTGAAGTTCGCGAGCGAGAGGGTTTGTGAAGCCAGATCGAAATCGACCAGTTCCCACGGGATTTGGTAGGAGACCGTGCCCGTGGTGCCGTTGAGGAGCGTGAACGACTGTTGTGTATCCGCGGCGTCGTAGGCGACCGGGGCGACGTAGCCGCCCACTTGCACCGTGGCGTTCGCCAGCACCACCGGCGCGCCGGGGCCGGTCGCGGTGGCGGTCACGCCCAGCAGCGCGCCGTAGGCGTAGTGCGCGGTCGCGCCCGGTTGCACCACATACTCAAGCCCGTTCTGCACCACCGTCAGGTCGCTCACCGCCAGCGCTTGGCTCGCCTGCGCCGCATCCACACCCGCGGGCGTGGCGAAGGTGCCGTGGCCGGTGGTGCCGTCGGGCAGTTGGAACGAGAACGCGGCCGGCACGTCGCGAGCTTCCAGCGCGAGCAGTTGCGGACGGAACATCATGGACATGCGGCACTCCTGTGCGTCGTTGATGCTACCGCCGGCACGCGCCAACGGCACCATAATATTCTCATGGGGGGGCGAGGATCAAGACGTGGACAGCCACAAGCTGGCGCGAATGGTCCGATATTCGCGCGACCGACACGTTCCGCACTTCGGCCGCTCGCGCTCCGGGCGCTTTCCCCGCGCGCTCGCCCTTCGTACACTCACACGCACGGAACGAGTCCGTAACCGGTCCCTCGCGGAGCGCGAACGCATGTCCGATGCCGCTGCTGCACAACCCGCACCCGCGCCCGCCGCGCCGCCCGCGCCGCAGTGGGAACCGCTGTCGCCGGTCGAGCGGCGCGTGCTCGGCGTGCTGGTCGAGAAGCAGAAGACGTCGAAGTCGTCGGACTCGTACCCGCTCACGCTGAACGCGCTGCAAACCGGCTGCAACCAGAAGAGCAACCGCGACCCGGTGTTCGATCTGGACGAACTCGAAGTGGAAGCCGGTATCGAGGCGCTGCAACCCAAAGGGCTGGTCACGCGCATCACCGGCGGGCGCGTGGATCGGTTCCGGCACGAACTGTACACCGCGTGGACCGGCGACGGCCCGCAACTCGCGGTGCTCGCGGAGCTGCTTCTGCGCGGGCCGCAAACCAAAGGCGACCTGCGCGTGCGCGCCTCGCGCATGGCACCCATCGACACGCTCGAAGTGCTCGAAGAGGTGCTGAAGCCGCTCGTGGAGCGCCGGCTGGTGGTGTACCTCACGGAACCGGAGCGCCGCGGGGCGGTGCTCACGCACGGCTTCCACGCGCTCGATGAACTGGACCGCCTGCGGGCGATGCACGGCGGCGCGCCGGCGTCTCCGAGCGCCGCGGGCGAAGTGGTTGCGCCCCGGGCCGCCGCCCCGAGCGCACTCGCAGCGCTCGAAGCGAAATTGGGCGCGGCCCTCGACGAACTCGCGGCGCTGGCGGCGCGCGTCGCGGCGCTCGAACAGCGGTGCGCCGCGCCCGCGGCCCCTTCGCCCGTCCCACCCGGTGCGCCACCCGCATGACCGACGACCAGTGGCGGGACGCGACGGACCCGCTGAAGATGCTGAGCGCGGTGTACCCGATGCGCTCCGAGGGCAGCAACGCGCCGCAGCCGCGGGCGTGCCGCGCGTACCTGTTCGCGTGCGCGCGGGCGCAGTGGGAACTGCTGCCGGAGCCGGCGCGCGCGCTGGTGGCGCTGGGCGAACTGGCGAACGAGGGGGCGCGCCGCGCCCCGCTGTGGCGCGATCTGGAACAGCTCGCCGAGGTGCTGCGGTACACCGACGAACCGCCGGGCCGCGCGTGGCTGACGGAGCGGTTGGGCGCGGGGCCGCGGGCGGCGCTGGGGCGGCTGGCGGGGCGCGGCCGGTTCCGCTTCGATTCGGTACGCGCCCCGGTGCCGAGCGCGCACCGGTGGGGTTCGCTGGCGCGGCTGGTGTGGCTGCCGTTTCAGCCGGTGGTGCCGCCGTTCGTGTGGGTGCCGCACTACTTGCACTCCGCGGACCTGCTGCGCGAGACGCACGGGCACCCGTTCGAGCCGGTGCCGTTCGACGACCGGTGGCGCACCACCGAGGCGGTCGCGGTCGCGCGGCAGATCCACGAGCGGGGCGAGTTCGGCGCGATGCCCGTTCTGGCCGACGCCCTCCAAGAGGCCGGGTGCGACGACGCGCGGGTGCTGAGCCACTGCCGCGACCGCACCGCGACCCACGCCCGCGGGTGCTGGGTGCTGGCCCGCGTGCTGAGCGGCGCGCGCGACGAATCGAACCAACTTCTTGCGAACCGGGTCGCCGCGCCGTAGGTTGTGGTGTCGCCTCAACCCCTCGGAACGGTCATGCGCCAGCTCCCTCGGTGGACCGGGTGCGCGGT
>JALHNS010000508.1 GCA_022843445.1 Gemmata sp. | reverse complement strand
CGCGGCGCGGCGCAACAGGTGCCACCGGCGGGCGCGCGCGCGGCCCGCCGCGAGCCACACCAGCCCGCACACCGCCACCAGTACGAACGCGGCCGTTTGCATCGCTACTCGCGAATCTGCCCGTCGCCGGTCACGACGTACTTGTAGGTGGTCAGCTCGCGCAGCCCGCACGGGCCGCGCGCGTGGAACCGGTCCGTGCTGATGCCAATTTCCGCGCCGAGGCCCAGCTCGAACCCGTCGTTGAACCGCGTGCTCGCGTTCACCACCACCGCCGCCGAATCCACTTGCGCGGTGAAGGCGCGCGCGGTACCGGCGTCGCGCGTGATGATCGCGTCGGTGTGGTGCGAACCGTACGCGTCGATGTGCGCGACCGCGTCCGCGAACGACGGCACCACTTTCACCGACAGCACCAAATCGAGGTACTCGGTCCGGTAGTCGGCCTCGGTCGCGGGCTTCGCGCCCGGCACGAGGCGCACCGTGTCGGCGCAGCCGCGCAGTTCGACGCCGCGCGCTTGAAGCGCCGCACCGGCGCGCGGCAGAAACTCGGGCGCGACCTCGGCGTGAACGAGCAGGCACTCGGCGGCGTTGCAGGTTCCGGGCCGCTGGCACTTCGCGTTCACGATCACGCGCTCGGCCATCGCGAGATCGGCCGAGGCATCTACGTAAACGTGGCACACGCCGTCGAAATGCTTGAGCACCGGCATGCGGGCTTCGCGGGCCACGCGCTCGATCAGGTCTTTGCCGCCGCGCGGGATGGCGAGGTCGATGAGTTCCGCGAACCGCAGGAAGTGCCCCACCGCGGCGCGGTCGGGCGTGGGCACGAGTTGCACCGCGTCGGCCGGGATGTCGTGCTTCACCAACTCGGCGCTCAGGATCGCGTGCAGGGCGGCGTTCGAGTTCAGCGCCTCTTTGCCGCCGCGCAAGATCACCGCGTTGCCGCTCTTCGCGCACAGCGCCGCTGCGTCGGCCGTCACGTTCGGGCGCGATTCGTAGATGAAGAACACCACACCCAGCGGCACGCCGACTTTCTGCACGAGCAGTCCGTTGGGCCGGTGCGCCGTCTCGCGCACTTCGCCCACCGGGTCCGGCAGTGCGGCCACTTGGCGCAAGCCTGCGCTCATCGCGCCGACGCGCTTGGCGCTCAGCGTGAGGCGGTCCACGGCCGCGGGATTTAGCCCGTACCCGGGCGCGGCGCGCACGTCTTTCTCATTGGCAGCGAGCAACTCTGGCGCGCGCGCTTCAAGCGCACTGGCGCAGGCGAGGAGCCACGCGTTCTTCGCGGAAGTGGGAACGAGTGCGAGCGCTTTGGACGCGGCACGCGCGCGGCGCGCCATGGTGTGGCACAGTTCCAGCAGTTCGGCGTTAATCGGGAGGGCCACGGGTGCGAACCTCAGCGGCGGTGTCGATCGATGGCGCTTAGCAGCAGCACGGCGTCGCGCGCCGCGGGCACGTCGTGGACGCGCAGCACGTGCGCGGTGCCGCGTGCGGCGGCGAAGCACGCCACCGCGAGCGAACCGGCGTCGCGGTGTTCGAGGGCGCGCCCGCACACGGCTCCAATGAACCCCTTGCGCGACGCGCCCAGGCACACCGGACGGCCGAGCGCCGCAATCGCACCGAGGTTCGCCAGCAGTTCGAGGTTGTGCTCGAGCGCTTTGCCGAACCCGATGCCCGGATCGAGGCAAATCGCTTCGTGTGGGATACCGGATTCGCCCAAAGCCCGCAACCTCTCTTCGAGGTACGCGGTCACCTCGCCCGCGGCGTCGGCGTACTGCGGGTTGTGCTGCATCGTCGCGGGGTCGCCGCGCATGTGCATCGCCACCACGCCGCACCGCGCGTCGCGCGCCACCGCAATCATGCGCGGGTCGCGGAACCCGGACACGTCGTTGAGGATGTGCGCGCCCGCGGCGAGCGCCTCGCGCGCGACTTCGGGCTTGAGCGTGTCCACGGAGATCGGGACGGCCCCGCGCGAGGCGAGTTCGCGCACCACGGGCACCACGCGGCGCAGTTCTTCGTCGAGCGGCACCGGTTCCGCACCGGGGCGCGTCGATTCGCCGCCGATGTCGAGGACGTCCGCGCCCTGTTCGATGAGTTGCAGCCCCCGCGCGACCGCCAGCGCGGGATCGGAGAACCGCCCGCCGTCGGAGAAGCTGTCCGGGGTGACGTTCAGAATGCCCATGACCAGCGGGCGGGCCGAAAGGTCGAGAGCGCGGTCGCGCAGGTGCCACACGAGAGGGGTCATGGCGATAGCGTACAAGCGCGAGCGGCGCGACGTAAGTCCGCCGGTGAAGCTATGCAACTTCAGCGCGCGGGGCGCACTTCAATTGAATTGCTCCACCGGCGGACTCGCGTCGCGCCGCTCGCCGAAGACGGCCGACCGCCGTTACTCCGGCTTCTTCGCCAGTTCGGCCTTGATCGCCTTCAGCAGGTCGGCCGAGTCCGGGGCGACCGCGGACTTGAAGCGGCCCGCGACGGTGCCGTCGCGCGCGATCAGGAACTTCTCGAAGTTCCAGCCCACTTGGGTCACCTTCCCGGCCGCGTCCGGCGTCGCGTCCACGAGGGTCTTGTACAGCGGCACTTGCCCTTCGCCCTTGATGACCACCTTCGACAGAATCGGGAACGTGACCTTGTACTTCGACGAGCAGAACTCCTTGATCTCCGCGTCGGTGCCCGGTTCCTGCTTGCCGTACTCGTTCGACGGCACGCCGACGATCACCAGCCCGTCCTTTTCGTACTTCGAGTGCAGCTCTTGCAGCCCCTTGTACTGCGGGGTGTACCCGCAGGCGCTGGCCACGTTCACGAACAGGACCACCTTGCCCTTGAGCTTGGCGAGGTCGAAGTCCTTGCCGTCGATGTCCTTCATCTTGCCGGTCAGCGGCGTCATCTTCTTGTCCTCGGCGGTGCCAACGGAACCCAACCCGAGCAGCGCCGCGACCGCGGCGACGTACAGAACCTTCATGCGCCAGTACCTCGTGGTGGAGCGGACCAACACTTAGACGCGGGGCGCACCCCGCGTATTCGCTTTACGGGGCGAGCCGGTCGCGGGTCCAGCCGGTCGCGGTGCGCGCGAACCGGATGCGGTCGTGCAGCCGGCTGCGCCGCCCCTGCCAGAACTCGATCACCGCCGGCAGTACGCGGTACCCGCCCCAGTTCGGCGGGCGCGGCGGGTTGCCGTCGGCGAACCGGGCGAGCAGTTCCGCGTGCGCTTGCTCCAGCACCTCGCGCCCGCTAATCACGGCGCTCTGCGGAGAGGCCCACGCCCCCAACCGGCTTCCGAGCGGGCGCTTAACGTAATACTCGTCGGACTCGGCCGCGGTCACCACTTCCACCGTGCCCTCGATGCGAATCTGGCGCTCGAGCGGGTGCCACAGGAACACCAGCGCCGCGCGCGGGTTCGCGGCCATCTCTTCGCCCTTGCGGCTGTCGTAGTTCGTGAAGAACGTGAACCCGCGGTCGTCGAGCGCTTTCAGCAGCACCGCCCGCGCCGAGGGCGCGCCGTCGGGTGTCGCGGTGGCGAGGATCATCGCGTTCGGGTCGCTCAGGTTCCCGCTCACGGCTTGGTCGAACCAGCGGCGGAACAGCGCGAACGGGTCGCTCCCCGCGTCGGCTTCGGTCAGGCCCGCGAGGTCGTACTCTTTGCGCAGGTCGGCAATGTCTTTCATGCGGGCATTATCGCCGATTGGGGTTCGGCCGGCACTAGCGCGCCGCTATGAAGGTGCTTACGGAGGACGCGCCGATGGCCGCCGAGAAAGCGATCGCGCTGGTGGTGCGCGGCACCGACTGGAGCGAAACCAGCCGCATCGCCACCCTCTTCACGCGCGAATTCGGCAAAGTGCGGGCGCTCGCGAAAGGCGGGCGGCGGCTGAAATCGAACTTCGACGTCGCCTTCGATCTGCTCACGGTCTGCCAAATCGTGTTCCTCCGCAAAGCGCACGGCGGGTTGGACCTGCTGACCGAAGCGCGGCTCGAAGAGCAGTTCCCGGCGCTGCGCACGAACCTGCCGGCGCTCTACGCGGGGTACTACGTCGCGGAACTGCTCGCCGACGGCACGCAGGACTACGACCCGCACCCGGAACTGTTCGACGCGGCGATTGGGGCGCTTCGAGGTCTTGGTGAGGTCGGCGACCCGCGCGCGGCCGTGTCCGCATTCGAGCTTGTGTGGCTCCGGGAGTTGGGATATAGCCCGCGACTCGATTCATGTGCAACGTGTGGGGGCGAAGCGATGCCGGGGAACACCGCAAGGGCGGTGTTCAGCCCGTCGGCCGGTGGGGTGCTGTGCCCGGCCTGCGGACCGGCCGCACCAGACCGACGGTGGCTCTCATCAGCCGGGCTATCCGCCCTGCGGGTGATGACCGAGGCGGTCGAGAGCGACACACCAGTGTCACTGAGTCTGACGGGGGTCCGGGGGGAACTCCGGCCACTGCTCGGGCAGACCGTCAGTTTCGTTTTGGGTCGCCGCCCGCGTTTGCTGGGGTACGTAGACGGGTGACCGGGTACGGGGGTTCGC
>JALHNS010000507.1:1613-4532 GCA_022843445.1 Gemmata sp. | reverse complement strand
GGCGTTCGCGATGCGCCGCGCCAGCGGGGCCGCGCGGGCCACGAGCGCGCGCGTGCGCACCGCGACTTCGCAGTGCGGCGGCACCCACGGCCGTTGTTCGAGTTTCAGGAGAGAGGCGACACCGTCCGCGAGTGACGGCGCGGCGAGCGCGGATTCGCAGAACGCCGTTTCGAACGGCACCGCGCGGAGCAAGAGGGCGAGCAGGGCGGCGTCGGCGGACGGGCGCGCGAGCGCGGCCGGCGCTTCGGCCAGTCGCAGCAGTGCGTCCGTGTTCGGGGCGATCCACGGCAGTGCCGCCGCGGTGCGCCCCACCGCCGTCCGTGACACAGTCAGACTCCTTGAGCGCGGAGTTCGGAGTTCGGAGCGCGGAGCCGCAAACCGAATACGACTTCGGTTCCGCGCTCCGACTTCCGCGCTCCGCGCTCTGGTTAGGCCAGCACGCCGGTTTCGAGTTCCAGTTGCACGCACATCTTCTCGATGAGCACGTCCACGTCGAACGGCTTGGGCAGGAAGTCGTCGGCCCCGGCGAGCTTCAGCTCCTGCACCTTGTCCTCTTCGATCATGCCGGAGATGCAGATGATGCGCACGTCTTCCATGGCCGGGTCGGCGCGCACGCGGTGGCACACTTCGCGGCCGTTGATGTCCGGCAGCATCACGTCGAGCACGATGAGGTCCGGGTGGTAGTCCTTGACCATCATCCCGGCGTCGAACCCGTTGGAGGCGATGCGCACCTCAAAGCGGCCGTCGGCTTGGAGGGCGTCGTTGACCACCGCGACGATTTCCGGCTCGTCGTCCACCAGCAGCACCTTGCGCTTGCCGCTCTCGAGCGCGTCGGTGGGGATGCCGTTGTCCTTCATGAACTTGTACAGGGCTTCGCGGGGGATGCGGCGGAACTTGCTGCCCGGCACGCGAAAGCCTTTGAGTTGGCCGTTGTCGAAGCAGCGGATGATCGTCTGCTGCGACACTTTGCAGATTTTGGCGGCTTCGCCCGTCGTGAACACCGTCTTCATACGCGCATCCACCTGCCGGCTCGGCCGGCGTTCTTGGGGGAGGCTCGCGCGCGGCCGTGTGACCGAGCCGGCGGCGAACCGAGATTCCGTCCTGAAAGCACGCGCCTCGAACCGCGAGCGCCGCCCATCATACCCCGCGGGCTTGTCCGATCACCGCGGGTAACGGCGCTTCTGCGATCCGAACACTTCCCGGCTCCTGCCGACTCGGTCGCACCTTGCATCGACCGCCCAGCCCACGCGGGCCGAACCGTTCGCCGCACTTGCGCCACTTTCCGCGGCGCGGGTACCGGTGCTGTCGAGTCGGCGAGTGCGCCCGGCTTCGCGGGTCGTGCCGGTTGCCCGGCTTTCCCCGACGGGCGAGCGGCCCATAATCACTTATTCCAGATAAAGCAACAGCATTGCTAAGTCGGCCGGGGTGATGCCGCTGATGCGGCCCGCCTGTCCCACGCTCGCGGGCCGAACGCGACTCAGCTTCTCGCGCGCCTCGTGCCGCAACTGCGGAACCGCGGCGTAGTCGAACGTGTCCGGGATGCGCCGCCCCTCCAGCTTCTGGAACCGCTCCACCTCCGCCGCTTGCCGGTCGATGTAGCCCGCGTACTTCGCCTCCAAGATTACTTGTTCCACCACGTCGGGCCGCGAATCCCACTCGTACAGCGCCGGGCACCGTGCGCAGACCGCGCCCCACTCCACCTCGGTGCGGCGCAGCCACGTCCACAGGTTGTCGCCGTCGCTCTTCGCGGCGCGCAACTGCGCCTGAAGCGCCGCGATGCCCGCTTCCTTCTGCTCGAACCGCGCGAACTCGGACGCGCTCACGGACCCGACGCGCCGCCCGATGCGCGCGAGCCGCCGATCGGCGTTGTCGTGGCGCAGCAGCAACCGGTACTCGGCCCGCGACGTGAACATGCGGTACGGTTCGTCCACGCCCTTCGTCACGAGGTCGTCGATGAGCACCCCAATGTACGCTTGGCTCCGGTCGAGCACGAGCGGCGGTTCGCCCTTCAACTTGAGCGCCGCGTTGAGGCCCGCGATGAGTCCTTGCGCCGCGGCCTCTTCGTAGCCCGTCGTGCCGTTGATTTGGCCCGCGAAGTACAGCCCGCTCACGTTCTTCGTTTCGAGTGTCGCGTGCAGTTGCGTGGGCGGCGCGTAGTCGTACTCGACCGCGTAGCCCCAGCGCATGACCTCCGCGTTCTCAAGCCCCGGAATGCGCTTCAGCATTGCGGCTTGAACGTCTTTGGGCAAACTGGTGCTGATGCCGTTGCAGTAGTATTCGCGAGTGTTCAGCCCTTCGGGTTCAAGAAAAATGGTGTGGGACTGTTTGTCCGCGAACCGCACCACTTTGTCTTCAATGGAAGGGCAGTAGCGCGGGCCGCGCCCGCAGATTTGCCCACTATACATGGGCGCGCGGTGCAGGTTCGCGCGGATCACGTCGTGAACCGCCTCGGTGGTGTCGGTGCTGTGGCACACCACTTGGGGAACGTCGATCTTCTGCGTGCTGAAGCTGAACGGCCGCGGGTTGCTATCGCCCGGTTGTACTTGGCACTTGCTGAAATCGATGGTGCGGCCGTTGAGGCGGCACGGCGTCCCGGTCTTGAAGCGTGCCAACTCGAAGCCGGCGGCGGCGAGGCTCCCGCTCATCCCTTCGGCGCTTGAATCGCCGGCGCGCCCGCCAACGGTCTTCGCCTCCCCGGTGTGCATGATCGCTTTGAGGAACGTGCCCGTGGTGAGAATCACCGCCGGTGCGAGGTAGTGCGTGTCGCCGCGCGCGACGACACCGACGACGCGCAGACCGGGTTGGTTGGCCGCGTCGGTGGTTCGACCTACCCCCCCCGCCCCCCCCTCCCTAAAGGGAAGGGGGGAGTCAGACGCCTCGCTGCGCTCGGCGTCCGAAGAAGTGATTTCTGGTTCGTCG
>JALHNS010000507.1:0-1603 GCA_022843445.1 Gemmata sp. | reverse complement strand
GGGGGGACCAAAGATGGTTTTTGGGGTGGGTCGCGCGCAGCGAGGCGCCTCTCCCCCCTTCCCTTTAGGGAGGGGGGGCCGGGGGGGGTAGGTTGCCTTTCGAGCAGCAGCCCTTCCACCAACTCCTGCCGCAGCGTGAGGTTTTCGCAGTCCTCCACCCACCGCTTCATGGTGAACTGGTAGAGCTTCTTGTCGGCCTGCGCGCGCGGCGAGTGCATCGCCGGGCCTTTCGAGGCGTTCAGCATGCGGAAGTGAATGCCACTCGCGTCGATGCACTTGCCCATGACGCCGCCGAGCGCGTCGATCTCGCGCACGATTTGGCCCTTCGCGACTCCGCCGATGGCCGGGTTGCAGCTCATCTGCGCGACCGCGTCGGCGTTCATGCTCAGGAGGCAGGTGCGCAGGCCGAGCCGCGCGGCCGCGAGCGCAGCCTCGGTGCCGGCGTGCCCGGCCCCCACCACCACCACATCGAACCGGTACTCCAGCGCGCTCACGGGTGTTCGCTCCATTTCGTGTTCACATTCATGATAACGAGCGAAACGCGCGCGCGCGCCTTTCGCGGGCGGCGCGCGTGTGGTAGTTTGGGGTGCGACCTTCGGAGACACGCACATGATCGAACCCGACGGCGGCGCGCCCGACGCGCGCACCGAGTTCGTTCCGGTCGCCCCGATCGTGGGGTCGAACGAAGCGACGCGCCCCGCACCCGAAGACGCCGACGCCGACGCCGCGCTCCCCGACGTGCCCGGGTACAAGTTGCTCTGCGTCGCGGGCAAGGGCGGCATGGGGAACGTGTTCGAGGCGATCCAACTGTCCCTCGGCCGGCCCGTGGCGCTCAAGCTGATCCTCACCGGGTGGGCGGTCGAAGACGAAGCCCGCGCGCGGTTCGCGCGCGAGGTGAGCACGCTCGCGCGGCTCGACCACCCCAACATCGTGCCGGTGTACGACACCGGGGAGTGGCGCGGCCAGCCGTTCCTCACAATGAAGTTCGTGCGCGGCGACACGCTCGCGCACCGGCTGCCGCAGTTGCGCTTGAACCTGCCCGCCGCGTGCCGGTTGCTGGCGACGGTCGCGCGCGCGGTCGCGTACCTGCACGCCGAGGGCGTCATTCACCGCGACCTGAAACCGCTGAACGTGCTGCTCACCGAAGGCGGCGCGCCGCTGGTCGCGGACTTCGGCCTCGCGCGCTCGCTGACCGAGAACTCGGACGTGACCGCGACCGGGCAGCCGGTGGGCACGCAACCGTACATGTCGCCCGAGCAGATCGCCGGCGGGCGCGAGGGCGCGCGGCCCTCGTGCGACATCTGGGCGCTGGGCGTGATCCTGTACGAACTGCTCGCCGGCAACCGGCCGTTCGAGCACGACGACCGCCACACGCTGTTCAAGCTGATTCGGTACGCCCCAACGCCGCCGATTCCGCCACACGCGCTCGCGCCGCCGGAACTGGAACGGATCGCGCGGCGGTGCCTCGCGAAGGACCCGGCCGACCGCTTCCAAAGCGCCACCGAACTGGCCGAGCACCTCGACGCGTGGGCCGCCGGGTGCCCGGTGCCGCTTCCGCCCGAACCGGCCGCACGGCCGGGCGCGGACGGCGCGCCGGATCCGG
>JALHNS010000506.1 GCA_022843445.1 Gemmata sp. | reverse complement strand
AGCACGGGCCGATCGCGCTGGTAGACGCGAACACGCCGAGCGTGTTCTTGGTGCCGCGCGGTGCGGTGTTCGACAAGGTGATGAGCAACATGCAGGAGATCAAGGCCCGCGGCGGCCCGGTGATCGCCGTGTGCAGCGCCGACGATGCGGACGTGGCCGCGCTTGCCGACGACGTGATCGCGGTGCCGGACGTGGCCGAGTACCTGCAACCGATCGTGACCGCGATCCCGCTGCAACTGCTCGCCTACGAAATCGCGGTGCTGTGCGGCTGCGACGTGGACAAGCCCCGCAACCTCGCCAAGAGCGTCACCGTGGAGTGACACTTCACTGCTTATCGTGGTGCGACGCTCCGCGTCGCATGCGGACAGCCGTTCTCAAGGACTGGTCGCGCTTGGAGTTGAGCAACGAAGAACGACGCGGAGCGTCGTGCCACGATAAGGCGTTGCGCCGCGTTCGGGAACACGTTTCGGGATCACCATGAACGACCAACTACTCGAACCGCTCGTCGCGGCGCTCCGCGACTCCGAGTTCCTGCGCACCCTGCGGGCGGTGCGCGCCGACGGCGGCGCGGCGTGGGCGCTCGGCGGCGAGTCGGTGCGCGCGCTCCACGAGCGCGAGATTGCCGACCTCGCGGCCGACGGCAACACGGCCGAAGACTGGCGGCGCGTCCGCGTCGCGGTCGGGTTCCGCCCCGGGCGCGTGCGGCACTGCGAGTTCCGCGGCTACGTCACCCTCGGTCGGTTCGACGAAACCGCCCGCGCCCGCGGCGGCGTCGAGTTGCCCACGGGCCTGTACCGTAGCACGCTCTCGAACTGCGCGATCGGGCACGAGGCGCTCGTGCGCAACGTCGGGCTGCTGGCCGATTGCGCGGTCGGGCCGGGCGCGCTGGTGTCGGACTGCGGGCGCGTGTGCTGCGACGGGCCGACCGCGTTCGGCACCGGCACCGCGATTCCGATCGGGCCGCAGACCGGCGGGCGGTGGCTGCGGCCGTTCGCGGAACTCACGTTCGACCTCGCGGCGGCGCTCACGGCCCCGGGTGCCGACCCGGACCGCGCGGCCCGCTACGCGGACCTGCTCGCCGAGTACCTGAAGTGCGCCCGGGGCACCCGCGCGGTGATCGGCGCGGGCGCGTCGGTCACGGGCACCGCGGTGACCGACGGCGCGTTCGTCGGCGCGGGGGCCGACATCGACGGCGCGACCCGCGTCGAGCGCAGCGCGCTGCTCAGTTCGCCGGCCGAACCGGTGCGCGTGCGCGACGGGGCGTGCGTGTCCGACAGCGTGCTCCAGTGGGGCACCGAGGTGCGCGGGCCGGCGATCGTAGCGCGGGCGGTGCTGCTGGAGCGCTCCGCGGTGGAACCGTTCGCCAAGGTGAGCGACAGCGTGATCGGGCCGAACAGCGGCGTCGGCGGGGCGGAAGTGACGGCGAGCTTGGTCGGCCCGTTCGTGGGGTGCCACCACACGGCACTGCTCATCGCGGCGCGGTGGGCCGGCGGGCGCGGCAACTTGGGCTACGGGGCCGCGGTCGGGTGCAACCACACGTCGCGCGCGCCGGACCAAGAGGCGCTGTTGGGCGAGGGGCTGTTCGTCGGGTTGGGCACCCAACTGCAGTACCCCGCGAACTTCGAGCGCGCGCCGTACACGGTGCTCGCGGCCGGGCTGACGCTGCCGGCACAGCGGGTGGCGTTCCCGTTCGCGCTGGTGCGGGCCGCGGCCGAACCGGTGCCCGACGCGCCGCCCGGCGCGCACGTTCTCGTGCCCGCGTGGGTGCTGTCCGACAACCTGTACGCGGTGCAGCGGGGCGCGCTGAAGTTCCGCGCGCGCGACCGCGCGGCGCGGCACCGGCTCGAACACGAACCGTTCCGCCCGGAGGTGATGGCGCTGGTCGCCGACGCACGGGCGCGGCTCGAAGCGGCCGGCGGGCGCGAAGTGTACACCGAGGCCGACGTGCCGGGGCTGGGGCGCAACGTGCTGCTCGAGCGGCACCGGGTCGCGGCGGTGCGGGCCTACGCCGAGCACCTCGACCGCTTCCACCTGTTGCAGTTGCTGGAGCGCGCGGAGCGCGGGCTGGGGCGGCCGGGCGGCCCGGACGTTCACGACTCGTGGCACGCGCTGGCGCGGCTGCCGGAGTTGCTGGGGGCGTTCGGGGCGGCGGTGGAGCGGTCGAAGGCCCGCGACGAGGCGCGGGGCCCGCGCGTCGTCGACGATTACGCGTCGGCACACGCCCCCACCGGGGGGGACCCGGTGGTGCGGCAGACGTGGGACGAGGTGCGCCGGTTGCAGCAGCGCGCCGAGCGGGTACTCGCGGCCCTCGGCGCGAGCGGGCGCGAACCGGCCCGCGCCGCACTGGCGAGCGGGAGCTGATCAGGTCTGGTTCGGGGGCCGCTGCTTGCGCACGAACGCCCCGAACTTGTGCAACTTCTTGTAGAGCGACACGCGGCTGATCTGCAACTCGGCCGCGGCCCGCCGGCGGTTGTTGTTGTGCTTGCGGAGCACTTCGAGAATGCGCTGCGTCTCCTCGTCCCCCGCGACGGGTTCCGGCGGGGCGGGTTCGGTGTCGGTGCTTGGCGCGAGCGCCGCGGCGGGCGGCGCGGTCTCGGGCGCCCGCGCCGGCACGGCCTTCCGGGTGCGCAACGCCTCGGGCAGGTCCGCGAGTTGGATGATCGGGCCTTGCGCGAGGGCCGACGCCCCCTCGATCACGTTGCGCAGTTCCCGCACGTTGCCCGGCCACTTGTACGCGACCATCGCCCCCAGCGCCTCGGGCGCGATGGCCGTGACCCCTTGGCACGCCGCGGTCGCGCTCGCGCGGAGCAGTTGGTGGGCGATGGGGACGACCGCGCCGGGCCGCTCGCGGAGCGGCGGCACCCGGAACTCGACGACGTTCAGCCGGTAGAACAGGTCGGCCCGGAACCGGCCGTCGCGCACCGCGTCTTCGAGCGGCACGTTGCTCACGGCGACGAGCCGCGCCCGGAGCGGCTCCGACCGGTTCGATCCGACCGGCTCGAACACCCGCTCCTCGACGGCGCGGAGCAACTTGGCCTGAAGGGGTAGCGGCAGCGAGTTGATCTCGTCCAATACCAGCGTGCCGGTGCCAGCGGCGGCGAACTTCCCCTGACGGTCCCGCTCGGCCCCGGTGAACGCGCCGCGGACGTGACCGAACATCTCGCTCTCGATCAGGTGGTCGGACAGGGTGCCGCAATCGACCACGAGGTACGGGTCGTTGCGGCGCGGCGAGTTGGCGTGGACGAACCGGGTGAGCAGGCTCTTGCCGGAGCCCGTTTCCCCGGTCAGCAGCACGGTCGTCGGGAGGCCGGCCACCCGGCGGAGCCGGGCGAGTTGGTCGTCGAGGTCGTTCCCGAACAGCATCTGGGTGACCGGGTCGAGCGGGTTCTGCGTCGCCGCCGGTGCGGTCCGCGACCGGAGGGACTCGGCGTGGACCGCTTCGATCAGTTTGAGCAGCGCGGGCAACCCGGACGGCAACTCGAACGCGGGGCACGCGCGGGTCAGCGGCGCGGCGGTCGCGCCCTCGTGCCGCACCACGGCGGCCGGGACGTGACACCGGTCGGCGGCTTCGAGCAGCGCGCGCAGACCCTCGGGCGGCGCGTCGGCGTCTTGGTGGACGATTAGCACCATCGGCTCGCGGCCGAGCCGGCCGAGCACCTTTTCGTGCCGCCCGTGCACCTCGAGCCGGGCGGCGCGGGTGCCGTCGAGAAGCTGTCGGAGGTCTCGAACGATGAGCGGGTCTTGGCTCACGAGGAGCGCGGGAATGCTCGTCGGCATGGGACGATTCTCTACCTAGGTGTGCGGGGTGGGACGCACCACACACTGGGCGTTCGGTCGCACCGTGCGACCGAGGTAGGAGTCGTCCGTGACTCGGGGTGAGATCCGCAACCGACCCGGAGGTTCAATCGACCGGCCGCGAGAGAGTCTGAGACCGTTTCTGGTGAGCAGTTCGTCTGGGCTTGAGGAACCGATTCAAGAGTCGGCGAACCGACCGGAGAGGGCTGCAGTGTAGCTCGGCTCCCAAGTTCGCACAAGATGGTACGGCCCCAATCTGCCAGATATTTTCCCTTTTTTTCTTCCTTTGATGGTAAGCAGCTTGCGTACGACAGGGTGCTTTGGGGCGATTGGTGCGAATGGGTAAATGGCGTGGTTTGGAGTTCCAATGGCAACCGTCCGAACAACGGGCCGGTTTGCTCCTCGGAGGTGACGAGATTTCGCGGGAGCGGTTCCGAACCGTGTTGGAACGCAGCCGTCGGTTGGTGACCCGACGCGTGGGCGGGGTGTGCCACCGGAATGTAGGCGCCCGCGCGGACCGCGCGCTCGTGCCTTGACTGAATGTGGGCGCGCGTATACAACGTACCCGACCGGCGCGCCAACCGCGCACTCGGGCGAGGGGCCTTCGCGCGCACCCGCGAACCGCCCCGCGCTCGAACGCGGGCCGAAACTCTGAAGGGGGTATCGCGCGCGGGAGTTGGCCACCTTTGGCCACCTTCGGCCGAAACACTGGGATTTCTAGAGGTTTTTCGAAGTTGGCCAGTTGGCCAACTTGGTTGGCCTT
>JALHNS010000505.1 GCA_022843445.1 Gemmata sp. | reverse complement strand
ACTAACCAATGCAACCTACCCCCCCCGCCCCCCCCTCCCTAAAGGGAAGGGGGGAGAGAAAACCACGAGCGCCCCGCGCGCCCCGGCAGCGCTCGGCTGGCGTTGCGCCTGACGCCGCTGACGCAAACACCGGCGCGCCACCTTCTCCGGTCTCCCCCCCTCCCTTTAGGGAGGGGGGGCCGGGGGGGGTAGGTGAAACCTCCGCGCCGCCGGCCCCGCACCTCGTCACCCGGCAGCACGTCACCGACGCGAAGCGCGAGCGCGCACTCGAATTGCGCCAGCCGATGACGCCCGCGGAAACGCTGCTCTGGCAACACCTGCGCGCGTCGCGCCTCCACGGCCTGCACTTCCGCCGACAGCAAGTGATACACGGGTTCATCGCCGACTTCTACTGCCACGCCGCGGGCGTTGTGGTCGAAGTGGACGGCGGCATCCACGACACACAACCCGAAGCCGACGAATCGCGCGACCTCGCGTTCGCGCAACTCGGCTTGCTCACGCTCCGCATCCGCAACGAAGACGTGCTTCACGACACGGTCGCGGTCCTCGAACGCATCGCACGCACCTGTGAAGAGCGCCTCACGGTACTCCGAAACACTGCACATCCAAAATGGCCGGTTCCCCCTTCCCTTTAGGGAGGGGGGGTAGGGGGGTAGGTTGCCTTATGATCGACATTCGCAACGTCACGAAGCAGTACGGGCCGAAGGTCGCGGTCGCGGACCTGAGTTTGCACGTGCCCGCGGGCGAGCTGTTCGCGTTTCTCGGCCCGAACGGGGCCGGGAAGACGACCACCATCAAGATGCTCTGCGGGCTACTGTTCCCGACGAGCGGCAGCGTGAGCGTCGGCGGGTTCGACGTGCGCGCGCAAGGCGACCACGCCCGCGCGCTGGTGAGCTACGTCCCGGATCAGCCGTTCTTGTACGAGAAGCTCACCGGGCGCGAGTTCTTGCAGTTCACCGCCGACCTGTACGCGATGCCGCCCGCGCGCACCGCGGAGAAGATCGAAGAAGTGATCGAACTGTTCCACCTGAACGAGTTCGTGGACGACCTCACCGAACGCTATTCGCACGGGATGCGGCAGCGCACGGTGTTCGCCGCGGCGCTGGTTCACGACCCGAAGTTGCTGATCGCGGACGAACCGACGGTCGGCCTCGACCCCAAGAGCATCCGCGAACTGAAACTGCTGCTCCGCAAACTCGCGGCCGGCGGCATGACGATCTTCCTCAGCACGCACACGCTAGACATCGCGCAAGAACTGGCCGACCGCATCGGCATCTTGGATCGCGGCAAACTGCTCGGCTGCGGCACGATGGACGACCTGCGCAAGCAGGCCAACCGCGACGGCAGTTTGGAAGACCTGTTCATGAAGATCACCGAAGAGGACGCGGCGGAAGTGGCCGTCACAGGGTAGCAGGCACGCTCCGCGTGCCGTCGCTGAAGAGTGCGGAAAGCAAAGCGTTCAGTTGGTTAGCTGACGCGGCCCGAACACACGGCACACGGCGTGTGCCTGCTACTTTGAAGGCCAATCATGGGTGCCGAACTGCCGCCGGTTGCCGATCAGGGCAAGCTGTTCCGCTGGCTGCGCCTGCGCCTGTTCCGAAACGGGCTGCGCGTCGCGCTCGAATCGGGCCGCGTGCGGCTGTTCACGATGATCGCGACGAGCGTGCTCGTCGCGGCGTTTACGTTCGCGGTCAGCTTGTATTTGTTCAACGAACTGAAGGTGAACAACATCCCGTTTAAGGGCGGGATCGTCGAAGCGCTCTTCGACCTGCTGTTCTTCACGCTCGGTACGATGCTCGTGTTCAGCACGGGCATCATCCTGTACGCGAGCCTCTTCACCAGCCCGGAAGCGCGGTTCCTGCTGTGCTCGCCGGCGCGCGCGGACCACATCTTCGCCACCAAGTTTTCGGCCGCGGTCGCGTTCAGCTCGTGGGGGTTCGTCGTACTCGGCGTGCCCATCTTCGTGGGCTACGGCATCATTTCGGGCGTGCCGTGGTACTTCTACGCGCTGCTCCCGATGTTCCTGTTCGGGTACGTGCTGCTGCCGGGTTCGGTGTCGGCCGCGGGGTGCCTGCTGCTCGTGCGGTACATGCCGCGAAACCGAAAGCAGTTCCTCACGCTCGTCGGCCTCGCGCTCGCCGCGGTCGTGGCGTTCTGGGGCTATCGCATCGTCGTCGGGTTCAGCAAATCCGTCGCCAGCAGCGGGCGCGAACTGGACGACCTCATCGGCCAGTTCGACTTGCTGCGCAGCGGCGTCGCGCCGAGCCACTGGATGACCCGCGGGGTGATGGCCGCGGCCCGCGGGGACTTCACCGGCGCGCTGCTGCCGCTCGCGCTCGTGTGGAGCAACGGGTTGCTGTTCTTCGTGATCGCGGCCGGGATCGCGAAGCGCGTGTACCGCACGTCGTTCGACCGGCTCTCCGCGTTCGGTCGCGGGAAGAAGGTGTACGGCACCAGTCGCCTCGACCGGCTGATGAGCGCGTTCGTCTTCTACCTCGACAAGCCCACGCGCGTGCTCGTGGTGAAAGACTTCCGCACGTTCCGCCGCGACCCGACGCAGTGGGTGGTGCTCGCCATCTTCGCGGTGCTGATGCTCATCGGCGCGACGAACTTCCGGCAGTATTACTCCGCCGACCTCGGCATCATGGACAAGTACGCGATCAGCCTGATGAACCTGTGCGGCACCGCGATTCTGCTGTGCGCGGGCCTCAGCCGGTTCATCTTCCCGCTCATCTCGCTCGAAGGGCGCAAGTTCTGGATTCTGGGCCTCACGCCGGTCACGCGCGATCAAATCTTGCGCGGGAAGTTCGCGTTCGCGGTCACGGGAACGCTCCTCGTCGCCGAGACGCTGATTCTGGTAACGGACGTGCTACTCGGCGTGCCGTGGGAAGGGCTGCTGCTGCACGCGGTCACGGTCGCGGTCATTGCCATCGGGCTGAGCGCGCTGAACGTGGGACTCGGCGCGTACCTGCCGACGTTCAAGGAAACGGACCCGTCGAAGATCGTGGTCGGGTTCGGCGGCACCGTGAACATGGTGACCGGGTTGGGGTTCATCGTGCTGGTGATCGGGCTGATGGTGGTGCCGTTCCACGCGGCGGCGCTGGCGAAGGGCGCGAGCAAGGGCGCGGCGACCATTTCGCCGTGGGTGTACGCGGGCATTCCGCTCGGGCTGCTCGTGGGTGCGGTGGCGACGGTGCTGCCGCTCCGGGCCGGGGCACGAGCGCTGCGGAACATGGAGTTTTGAGCCGCGCCCTCAGCGCGGCGGTTCGGGCCAAATCTCTTCGAGCAGCAGCCCGGACAGCTCCGCCGCGGCGCGCCACGCCTCGGCCAATGCCTTGTTCAGTTCGAGTCGCGCTTCGGCCACCGCGCGCTGCGCCTGAATCACGCGCAGGTACTCGAACTGCCCGCCCTTGAACGCGGCGCTCGAAAGGCGCAGCGCCTCTTCGGCGCGCGGGAGCAACTCTTTCTGATACACGGCAACCCGTTCGCGGGCGGACGCGTATGCTTGGTGCGCGGCGGCCACGCGCCCCGCGAGTTCGTTCTCCGTTTGGCCCACGGCGCGAATCGCCATGCCCAACTCGGCCCGCGCCGCGCGAATCGCGCCCTGATTCTTGTTCCACACCGGCACCGGCACGCTCACGCCGACCGAGCCGTCGTTCGAGCGGTTCTCGAACTGCCGCACGTAGCCCGCGTACACGGTCACGTTCGGGATCGGTTCGGCCTCCGCGCGCGCCACGGCGGCTCGCGCGCGTTCCACGTCCACGCGCGCCGCCCGCGCCCGCGGGTGGTACGCGAGCACCGCGGCGCGCGCCGCCTCGGCGTCGTAATCGGGCAGACCGTCGAAGGTGCCCTTCACGAGCGCGGGGATCGCGGAACTGTCGCCCGCCACCGCCGCGAGCTTCCGGTACGCGCCGGGCAGTTCCTTCTGCGCCGCGCGCTGTTCGGCCGCGAGCCGCTCGCGCTCCACTTCCAGTTGAAGCAGGTCGAGTTGCGCGATCTGCTTCGCGTCCAGAAGCGCCTTCCCGTTGGTCACGGCGGCTTCAGCCAGCTTCACCAACTCCGACAGCCGCGCGACGCGCTCTTGGAGCGCGTGCGCCTCGTAGAACGCGGCGCGCACGGCCGCGGCCACTTCGAACCGCTCGTCGAGCAGATCGAGTGTGGCGCGGTCCACTTCGCGCGCCGCGACCGCTTGCGCGAGCGTGAGCTTGCGGCCGGTCACGAGCGTCTGCGTGAACTTGGGCGCGGTGAGAATGCCGAGCCGGTCCGGGCTGCTGCGGTCGCCCAGTTCGTCCCAGTTCACCGCGAGTTCGGGGTTGGGGTACAACCCGGCCTGCTGGTGTCGCCCGCGGGCCGCTTCGATGGCGAGTTCGGCGCGCGCGAGCCGCGGGTTGCGGTCGAGCGCGAGCCGCACGAAGTCTTCCACGCGCTCCGGGGGCACGACGGGTGCAGCGGGTTCGGCGTGCGCGACTTGCCGCACCGCAGCTTGCGGCGCGTGCGCACCTTGCCGCGGCGCGGCTGCGTGTTGGGGAACCGGCGCGAGCGACGGCCCCACGCCCGGC
>JALHNS010000504.1 GCA_022843445.1 Gemmata sp. | reverse complement strand
GCAACTGCGCCGCGCCGCCACCCTCCGGTGCGCCCGGCGCCTGCGCGCCGCCCTCGGTCTCGCCCGCCAGTTGCGTGCCGCCTTCCGGCGCGCCCGCACCCCCGCCGAGGGCGAGCGGCACGTCCGGTTCGGCCAAACCGCCGATCGCGCCGCCGCTTTCGGACGAACCCGTCGTGTCGCTCGTGAAACCGCCCGAACCCGTCCCACCCGACGACTCCGTCGGCTCGCTCGTACCCGTCGTGCCGCCGAGCGGCTCGGTCGGCGCCTCCGAACCGCCCTCCGCCGGCGGCACCCAGAAGTCCGACATCAAGCCGCCCGCACCGCCCGTGCCGCCCGGCGCGTCCGGTTCGAGTTCGCCGCTCGACCGCTCCGGTTCGTCCGTCACCTCACCGGCAACGGGTTCGGGCGCCCCGGCGGGCGCGTCCTGCATCCAGTCGGTGAGGGGCACCGGCGGGTCGCCGACCGTCGGCCCGTCCGCCACCGGGTCCGAGCCGCTCGCCGCCAGCAGCGCCACGTCGCCCACCGCCAGGGCCATCGCCTCCAGCGGCTCGGTAATCTGGTACCCCAGCGCCGCCAGCGCCATCCCGCCCGCCAAGTTCCCCGTGTGGTCGCGGGCCTCCAAGGGCGCGAGCAGCAGTTGGGCGGTGCGCGCGCGGTCCGGCCCCGCGCCGCGGGCGCGGCGCTTGCGGCTGACGAGCCAGAGGGTAACGGTGCGGCGGCCGCGCAGCGCGCGACTGAGGTGGCGACGGGCGAATGCGAACATCGACGGGCGTCCTCCCGCGAACCGAACTGCGCGCGAGAGGGGGCGCGCGCAATGGGGCGTGTATTTCATCACGCGAATCGTTCGTGTCAAGCGCGAACTCACCGGTTTTTGAACGACACGTGCGAATGACGTGGGTACCCACGCGGCGCTCGCTCGCCCCGCTGTTCGCCTCGCGCCCCCGACCGCTCGCGAAGTGCCGACTGGCGGGGGTGGGAACGCGGTTCCGCGATGTTGGTGCCGCGCGTGGTGTGCGGCACCGACGTCGGACCTGTTCGGGGTGACCCGTCCCGACGGGCCGAGTGTGACGCGCGCGGTACCATTGGCCGGGCGGGTCCGGATGTACCGGTTCGCGGCGCGAGGGCGCGCCGCGAACCGGATTCGGGTTCCCCGACGAGCGCGGGCGCGGTAGGCTCAACGGTGTGACGGTTGGTGCCGCGCGGGGTGGGCGATGCGACAGGACAAGGACCGCACCGGCAAGTGGCTCCTCGCGCACCACGGCGACGCGATCCTCAAACTCGGTGGCGTGACCGGGTTCGACTCGTGGAAGCCGCTCCAAGCCGAACGGTCGCGCCGCGCCGGACCCCGGACGGCCTCATCGAGGTGCGGTTCCCCGGCGACCCACAACCGGCGCTGGTGCTGGTGGAAATCGAGACGTACCCGGACGCCGACAACGACCGGCAGGTGCTCGACGACCTGATGGTGCTCGCGCTGGACCGCGGCGCGGTGCCCGAAGTGGTCTCGCTGGTGCTCAAGCCCAAGGGCCACCTCGTCACCACGGGGCGGTCGGAGCGGGTCGGGCCGCGCGGGCGCACGCGGGTGAGCGGCTCGTGGCCCGTCGTGCGGTTGTGGGAACTGAGCGCCGACGACCTGTTGGCGATGAACGATCCGGGCGTGATCCCGTGGGTGCCGCTCACCAAAAGTGATGCGCCGCCCGAGAGCCTGATGGCGACGTGCCGCGAGCGCATTCAGGCGGTAACCGACCCGACGGACCGCGCCGGGCTGCTGGTGGTGACGCAGATTCTGGCCGGCTTGGCGTTCCCCGGCCGCACGTTCCTCGACCTGTTCGGAGGGCCCGAAGCCATGATCGAATCCCCCGTCCTCGACGAGGTCAAAGAAATCCTCCGCAAGCGGTACGAGGCGGATGGGGTAACCAAAGCGCTCCGCGGGGCGATCCTTGCCAACCTTGAGGTCCGGTTCGGCACGGTTCCCGAACAGCGGCTCGAACCACTGAACGCGCTGACTGATGAGACCCGGTTGAAAGCGCTACACCGGCTCGCGGCGACGTGCCCGGACCTCGACACGTTCGTTGCGGGGTTGACTTCGCACGGCTGAGGCCGATGTCGCGCCTCGCGCGTGTTAACCCGCCGGTTCGCGGTCGAGAGACGGTCAGAAATCAACCGGGCGGTTTCCACGCGCGCGAGCGCACGACCTGTCAGGCTGGCAGTTCGGGAACACGGTTCGCGGGCCGGAATTGCTCAAATTGGCGTCACATCGCGCGGCCCGTTAACCGCGAAAAACGCAGGAAATCGTAGGGCGAGAACGCTGTTCCGCGAGGTGCTCGCGCGGCGAATGTCGCGCGCGAAAGTTCGAAATCGCTCCTGTTCGCGGAGGTCGCGGACGGCCTTCGGCGAAGTGATGGAGATTGTGTTTCTCACAAACGCCGTTGGGTCGGGCCGTTCCCCACGCGCGGCCCTGCATTTCCCCGACGCCGAATCACCTCCGTACCCCGACAGACCGAAACCACCTCCCACACATAATGATCGGAACCCATGGGGCCGCGCGACCGACGCGACGGGCTTCGAGGGTGCGCCGACCGGGTGCGCTCCGTTGGGGCGGCTCGCCGGTGACACGTTCCACATCAGGAGGATTCCCATGAAATCGCTGTACTCCCTCTGGGCGCTCGTCGCCCTCGCGGTTGCGGTTGCCGGCGCGCCGGCGGCACGGGCCGCGGACGCCCCGCCCACGGCCCGCGACAAGCAGTGCGACCTGACCGCGAAGGCGGCGACCGAGTGCCAAGCGGCCTGTGAGAAGGCGTTCCGCCACTGCGCCGGTTTGGTGGCCGCCGGCAAGTCGGACCACGCGCGCACGGCGGCGCTGTGCCTGCACTGCTCCGAGTTCTGCGCGCTGACGGCGAAGGTCGCCGGTCGCCGGTGCGAGCTGACTCTGTTCGCGTGCGAGGCGTGCGCAAAGGCGTGTGACCTGTGCGGCACCGAGTGCGCGAAGTACTCGGACGCCCCGGAAATGAAGGCGTGCGCGGAGGAGTGCAAGACGTGCGCCGCGCTGTGCCGCGAGGGGCTGAAGCAACCGGCCCAGAAGTAAGCGGCGTCCGGCGGGCCGAACCGTGGCACGTGCCCCGGTTCGGCCCGCGCGCGTTCGTTCGAGCGCCCCGCCCCCACATCAAAGGAATACACCGATGCGATTCTCGAAAACTGCCCGCACCCTGTCGGCCGCTACCGGCCTGATGCTTCTCACGCCGGCGCTGGCGTCTGCGGCGACGAGCTTCCTCGTACCCGGCGAGGCGGTGATCCCGTCCCTCGACCGCGTCTCGTGGTCCGCGGTGATCGCCGGCGCGGTCGTCGCGCTCGCCACCCACTTGGCCCTCAGCGCGCTGGGGGTGTGCATCGGCGCGGCGGCCGTCGATCCGCACAACCGCGAGCACCCGATTAAGGGCGTGCCCACCGCGATGCTCGCGTGGATGTTCCTGTCCGGGTTGGTCGCCCTGTTCGTCGGCGGTTGGCTGGCCGGGCGGTTGGCCGGCACCGCCCCGTTAGACAGCGCCATTCACGGCCTCGTTACATGGTCGCTGGCGACGGTGGTCATGTTCGTCCTCGCCACCACATCTCTGGGGTACTTCATCGGCGGCGCGTTCCACCTGCTCGGCAAGGGCGCAACGGCCACCGCGTCGGCCGCGGCCTCTGTGCTGCCCGACGCGGCCGGTGCGGTGAAGGACGCCATCGCCGAGCGCGTGCCGCAGTTCGATTGGAAGGCGATCGAGCACGAGGCGCAACAGTTGCTCTCCACGCCCGAACAGAAGCAAGCGAACGCCGACAAAGACGTCGGCGAACTGCTGTCCGCGGCCTACGGGGCCGTCCGCGAAGGGCTGACAGAGCAGAACCGTTCGGCACTGATTGGGGCGCTCACCGAGCGGGCCGGTGTGACCAAGGACGAAGCAAACCGAACGATCGACAAGTGGGAAAAGATGTACCGCGACGCGAAGCAGCAGTTCCAGAAGGTGGCGGCGCGGGCTGAGGAAGAGGCCCGCGACGCGGCCGCGGTCGCGACCGGCGCGGTGAGCCGCGTGTCCGGCTGGACGTTCGCCAGTTTGCTTCTCGGCGCGACGGTCGCCACCCTCGCCGGTAACCTCGGTTCCACCTACTTCCGCATCTGACCGTTCCGGGCGCCCCGCGCGCCGGGCGCCCGCGCTCGCCCGCTTTTCACTTCGCTTAGCTCGGCGCGCGGCCCGCCGCGCGCCGCCCCCAACGGACACACGCATGAACCAGTTCAAACTCGGGATCGTTTTGGAAACGACCGGCCTGCCGGTGCGCCAAGCGCTCGCCGCGGCCTTGGCACTGGGTGTGCGCGGTGTGCAGATCGACGCGACCGGGCCGCTCGCACCGGAGCACCTGACAGAAACCGGGCGGCGCGAGCTCCGGACGCTCCTGCGGGGTGCCGGCCTCGAACTGTCCGCACTCAACTGCCCGTCGCGCCGCGCGATGGACGACCCGGCGGGCGGCGCGCGGTTCGTCGATCACCTGCGGGGCGTCATGCTGCTCGCGTCCGACCTCGCCTGCCCCTGCGTGATCGTGGCGCT
>JALHNS010000503.1 GCA_022843445.1 Gemmata sp. | reverse complement strand
CGCGCGCGGTGTGGAACGCGCCGCCCGTGCGCGCGGCGCGCCTGAGTCGCGCCGCGCGGCTGTTCCACCGGCACTGCTTCGCGCCGCTGCTGCTGGCGCTGCTGCTGCTCGCGGTCCTGTTCCTGCTCGGGTTCAACCTGCGGTTCCTCGCGCTGTGGGTCAGTTGGCCGGCGCTGCTGTTGCTGCTCGTCGCCTACAACCTGCCGTTCGGGTTGGACCTGCAAGAGCGCATTTCCGAGCGGCTGAGCGACTGGTGGCGGGTGGTGCGCACGAACCTGCTGCCGGGCCTCGTGCAAACGATCCTCGACTGGTTCCGCGGGGTGGCGAACTGGATCGAGCGGCAGTTGTACGCCGTGGACGAGTGGACGCGGTTCCGCGGCGGCGACTCGAACGGCTCGGTCGCGGTGAAGGCGGTTCTGGGGCTGATCTGGTTCCCGATCGCGTACGTGACCCGGTTCGTGTTCTACCTGCTGGTGGAACCGCAGGTGAACCCGGTGAAGCACTTCCCGGTGGTCACGGTGTCGCACAAGGTGATCTGGCCGATGGTGCCGCAGCTCGCGGAGTGGACCGGCATTTCGCCGTGGACGATGGGCATGATTATCAACGGCATTCCCGGCATCTTCGGGTTCATCGCGTGGGAACTGAAGGAGAACTGGCGGCTGTACGCGGCCAGTCGCTCGGAGCAACTGCCGCGGGCGACCGTCGGCTCACACGGCGAGAGCGCCCGCGGGCTGCTGCGCCCGGGGTTCCACTCCGGCACCGTGCCCGCTCTGTTCCGCAAGGCGCGCCGCGCCCACGCCAAAAGCGACCGCGCGAAGCTGAACCACGTGCACCACGAACTGGAACACGCGGCGGAGGGGCTGCACCACTTCGTCGCGCGCGAGCTGCTGCCCGTGCTCGCGGGCGCGCCGGACTGGAACGTGCCGCTGAAGCTCGGCGAGGTGAAGTTCGGCGCGCAGCGCGCGGAGATCGAGCTGCACGCGCCGGGCTTGGGTCGCGAGCCGTTCGTGCTGGCGCTGGAGCACATCGACGGGCAGATCGAATCGAGCGTGCCCCGCACGGGGTGGGCCGACAAGCTCACCGAAGCGCAGCGCGCGGTGTTCGCGTTCGCGCTCCGCGGCCTGTTGGACATGGCCGCCGCGACGCGGCACGACGGCCGCGCCCGCACCGAAGCGCCCCCGCCCGACAACACGCTCGCGGCGCTCGCGCACCGCGTGACGTGGGCGCAGTGGTCGGCCCGCTGGGGCGCGAAGGGATGACAAAGCGAGCCGCGAACGCCAGTGAGCGCCGCTCACTGGCGTTCGCGGCTCGTTGGCAGCGCGCGAATTGCTACTTCTTCAGCGGTTCTTTGCTGATGCGGACGCGCTCCGTGCCGGCCGGGACCGCACCGATGAACCCGAACAGCATCTCGTTCGTCGTCTCCTCGCCGAACGTCACCAACTTCGGCGGGTTGCTCGGGTTGTTGGGGTTCTTCGCCGAGTTGTCGAACACGGCTTCGATCTCCAACTTCGTGCCGGCCTTCACCGCCAGCGGCGTTTTCAGCCAGTAACTTTCCTGCCAGTTGTAATCCCAGTTCTTGATTTCCAGCAGCACTTGCGGTTCGCCGCCCGGCGGCGTCATGGTCATTTTCACGCTCTTGCCGAGCAGGTGCATGTGCGGCATCACGCTGTAAATCGTAGCGTCGCCGGTGACGTAGCCGCCGCCCTTCTCCGTGTGGTTCGCGTTCCCGGCGCGGATGAGCGTGAGCGGCGACATGCCGTTAATCACCAGCGTGTTCCACGGCTTCTCGACCGGCTTCTTGGCGAAGTACAGGCCGATCTTCGTGCGGTCCTTCTCTGGCTTCCCGGTGCGGTGGTAGTGGACCTGCATGATGATGTCCGATTCCTTCGGCAGCAGGATGCCGGAGCCTTCGGGGAACTGCGCGCCGAGTTGGCCCGGTGCCCACCCGCCGAGGCTGCCCACCGGCGGGACGCCGGGGCGCGGCGCGTCGGCCGGGTTCGGCAGGAACCCGATGCCCATCGCCACCGAGTAGCCGGGGCCGCGGTCCTTCTCGTCGGGCTTCTTCGCCCGCGCCTTCTCGGCCGCTTCCAGTTTGCGGCCCTTGCCGGTGGTGTCGAAGTAGTTCAGCGTGTGGTGAACGACGGTCGCGTTGCCCGGCTTCACTTCGTAGGCGACGACGTACTTGTCTTCCTTGAGGTTCGCGGGGATCACGAAGCACCGGAACTCGTCCTTCCCGGCCGCGCCGATGTGGAAGTCTTCCGGCACTTCGAGCACGAGGTCCGGTTCGCCGCGGTGCCAGCCCGAAGCGAACTTCGCCGGCGGCGGCGCGTCCTTCGGGTTCCCCTCGGGGCAGCCGAGTTTCTCCCACATCGCGAGCGTGTCCAGTTCGCGCAGGGTGAGCGCGCGGGCGTTGGCGAACTCGACGCCGCCAGTGGGCTTCCACGGCGGCATTTCGCGGCTCTGCGTGTAGTGCACGATGTCCGCGACCCACTTCACCGCGTGCTTGTACTCCATGAGCGGGAACGGCCCCACGTCGCCCTCGCGGTGGCACGATTGGCAGTGCTTCTGGAGGATCGGCGCGACGTCGCGGTGGTAGGTCACGTTGTCACCGAGAATCTTGCGCTCGAGCGGGTCGATGTGGCACCCGATGGCGCGCGTCGCGGGCGCGGGCACGTCCTTACCGGCCAGCAGCGCTTCGAGCGCGGCGCGCAGATCGTGTTCGGTGGTCTGCGGGTTCTTCTTCATGCGCGCCGAATACGCGTTATCGATGCGCCCGCGGTAGCGGAGTACGCCGTTGTGGTCGAGTACGAACGCTTCCGGCGTGGTGGTGGCCTTGAACGCCTCCGCGACGGTCAGCTTCGGGTCCGCGAACACCGGGAACGGCAGTTTGAACTCCGACGCCTTCTTCGCCACGGTTTCGGGCTTCGTGTCCGGCACGAACGCGACGAACGACACGCCCTTGTCGGCGAACTTGGTGTGCAACGCGATCAGCGTTTCGGCGTAGCTGTTGGACACCGGGCAGTCGAACGAGAGGAACAGCGCGACGGTCGCGGCCTTCCCGGTGTGGTCCTTCAGGGCCGACGCCTTACCCGCGGCGTCGGCGAGTGCGACGTTCTCGATCTGCTTGTTGAGTTTTTCGGTACTGGGAGCGTCCGCGGCCGGGGACGGCGGACCAATGAGCGCGAGCGAAACCGCGAGCAGCGGCAGGGCGAAGCGTGCCGAACGAACCATTGCGCGAAACCTCCGGCGCGAGACGTGGGGCGAACGGGCGTCCGCATCATTGTACCGCGACCGGAAAGCCGCGGTTTCGCGTTCACGGAAGTCTCACACCGCGCTCCGGTGGTCCGGTCACGGAGTGACCGGATTTGAACCCGACGCGTGAGCGAGGGTTTCAAAAACTTGGAAACCCTCGCTCACGCGTCGGGTTCAACAGAACTGCGGTCACATCTTCGCGAGAATCGCGTCGGTGAAGGCGGTGGTGGTGGCGCTGCCGCCGAGGTCGCGGGTGCGCACTTGGCCGCTCGTGAGTACCGCTTCCACCGCGCCGCGAATCCGGTTCGCGGCGTCGGTTTCGCCGATGTCCTTCAGCAACTCGACCGCGGGCAGAATCAGCGGCAGCGGGTTCGCGGTGTCCGGCGGCACGGCCTCGTGGCTCGCGCCGTACACGGCCTCGTAGGTCTTCACGCCGTGGCCCACGTTGATCGCGGCGGTCGTGCTCACGCCGCCCACCAGCCCCGCGCCGAGGTCCGAAAGCAAATCGCCGTACATGTTCCCGGCGCACATCACCTCGAACTGCTGCGGGCGGCTCACCAGTTGGTTGCAGGTGTTGTCGACGATCAGGTCTTTCGCGGTCACGTCCGGGAAGTCTTGGGCGACGCGGCGGAAGCAATCGAGGAACAGCCCGTCGGCCATCTTCAGGATGTTCGCCTTGTGAATGCAGTGAACGGTTTTGCGGCCGTACTTGCGGGCCAGTTCGAAGGTGAGTTTGAAGAACCGCATGCACGCGGCCTCGGTCACGATCTTGAAGCTCTGCACCACCCCGGGCACGATCTCGTGCTCGCTCGCGGTGTACAGGTCTTCGGTGATCTCGCGCACGAGCAGGAAATCGACGCCGGTGAACCGCGACGGGATGCCGGCGAGGTTGTGGACCGGGCGCACGCTCGCGAACAGCCCCAACGCGCGCCGGAACGCGACGTTGAAGTTCGTGGGGATGCTGCTGCTGCCGTGCAGGGTGGGCATCCCCACGCCCTTCGGCTGAAGCAGTTTGGTCTTGAGCGCGATGCCGCAGGCGCGGATCGCGTCGAACGTTTCCGGCGGGAGCGCGGAGCGGCCCTGTTCGAGCGCCGCGCGCCCGGCCACGTGGACCTCGAACTCGACCGGCACGCGCGCGGCGTCGAACAGCCGCCGCACGCACTTCTCTTGGTCCAGCCCCAACCCGCCGCCCTGAACGAAGATCACTTTCGGCATGGTGCCCCTCGTGTCGCGTGGCCGTCATCTTATGGGTGCGGGCGCAGAGGGTTATCCGCCGAGAATGCGTTTCCGGTCGAACCGCCGGCGTGAGCCGGCGGGTGCGCTTCCGACCACCCACCGGCTCACGCCGGCGGTTCGACCGGAATGAG
>JALHNS010000502.1 GCA_022843445.1 Gemmata sp. | reverse complement strand
GTCGCAGGCGTACGCAACGCGCCGGGATGGAACGAGTGATGAGCGACGCAGCGGACAGACTGAGCGAAGTGCAGGCAAAGATCGCCGACGCGGCAATGCGCGCGCAGCGCCGCACCGAGGTTCAGTGCGCCGAGCGCGCCGCGCTCCCCGGCGGGCAGTGACAGCGCCTTGTCACCGGTGAGCGCGCCGGGCGCGTCTGAAGCGAGCGCGCCGGCCACCAGCTTCCGGTCCAAGCCCAGCGCCAGCGTCGCGCCGTCGCGGGCGTAGTGCAGGGGGGCTTTCCACGGCAGCGCCGCGGCGAGCGAGAACACCTTCGTACCGTTCACGGTTTCGCTAGACGGCTTCGGCGCGGGTTCGCCCGCCAGTTCGCCGATCAGTTTGGGAAGCGCGGCCTCCCACGCGGTTGCGGCGTCGGCGGATTCGCAGTGCAGCACCACCACCGGCAGCGCGGTCGCGCCCTTCGGCAGTTCTTGCTTCGTCGGCAGCACCACCGTCACCGCGCTCAGTTTGCCGAACAGCGTGTCGGTCACGGGCACCTTCTGCTTCTGTTCCAGTTCTTTGAGCACGTCGCTCGGCAGGCGGCCGATCTCGCCGCCGGCTTTGGCGAGCGCGTCGAGTACCCCGGCGACCGCCACGAAGCGGTCCTTCGGCGGCAGCGCCAACGTGACCGCGCCGAGTGCCGGTTTGCGCGCGTGCCGCAACCGGTCCCAGTTCGCCGCGCCGCCGGCAAGCAGCGCGCCCAGCGGCGACGGCTGCGCCGGATCGAGCGCGACCGTCGCTTCAATTGCCAAGCCGCCGGCGCGGAAGTGCGCGCGGCCCGCGAGGTGCTTCGCGGCCTTGCTGCCCGCGAGGATGCGGAACTGTGAGAGCCAATCGGCGTCGCCGGCGCGCGGGTCCACGCGGGCCGCGGCGTTCAGCTTGTCGGCGAGCGCCGGCACGTTCGCGTAGAAGAACAGCCCCGGTTTGCGGAACTCGGCGGCGCTGTCACTGAAGCCGGGCGCGTCGCGCAGAGTGCCCTTCCCTTCGCCCGCGAACCGCGCCAGCACTTGCGCGATCGCGCCCTTGCTGCTCCCCGCGACGAACAGCCCCGGCACGTGCGCGAAGGTGAGTTCGTGCGCGCCTTCGGTCGGCGGCTTCTCGGTGTCCAGCACCGGGCGACCGGTGTTGTTGTCGATGTTCACCGGCGGCGTTCGGAACTGGAATACCGGCACCTTCCCCACTTCGGCCACCTTGCGCACGTTCGGCGACACGGTGACGAGCGCGCGGGCCGCGAGCGCCAGCGCGGCGCTCTCACCGGTGAGCACCGCGACCGCCACTTCCGGCTGTCCGTTTTCGTTGAAGCCGAGCAGCGCGACCGCCGCGCCGCGCGCCTTCCCGAACTCCGCGAGCACCTCCGGCGACGCCAGCAGCGCGAGCGCCGCGAGTTGCTCTTGCGCCTTGAGGTCCGCGAGCGTCTTCGCGCCCGTCTTGCGGTCGTGAACGAACGCGATGCCGTCTTCGAACGCGGTGCCCTTCACGAGCGCGGCGAACTGCGGCGCGAGTTCCGCCGGTGCGTTCAGCTCCGCGTACACGAGCGCCGTCGGTGGGAACAGCTCCGCGACATCATTCGGCGGTGCGGCAGAAGCGTGCGCACCGAGGGCGAGCGCCGCGGCGAGCGAAAGGAGGCGCGTCAAAGTTGTGCTCCTCGAACCGGTGACGAACGCGGCGCGGCAGTGGCCCTCCTAGTGTAAGGTGCGCGCCCGCGCCCCGGAAGCCGGTACCGCGTAACAGCCGGTTCGCGCCCGCGCACCGGTCGCCGGATGAAGTGGCCAAGACACCCCAAGTTGGCCCGACTTGGCCACCCGAGTTGGCCAAGTGGCCAACTCGCACAATCACCTAGAAATCCTAGCATTCCTTGCGTGTAGCCACCCGAGTTGGCCAACCCCTCACGCGCTATCCCCCCGGTGCGACGCGGGGCGAAAATCGGGGCCGTTCGGAGCGCAGTTCGAGTTCGCGCCGGTCAACGAACGGCCCTGCGCCGTGCCTTTTCGCGCCGACGAATAAATGGTATACACGCGAACAAGTCAAGTCAAGGGCCGCGCGCGGCGAAGCGATGCGAGCGTGCGAGCGTGCAGCCGGCTTGAGTGCCGCGCGCCATTCGGGTAAGGTTCAGTGCGTGTCAGTTCGCGCCGCGGGCTGAGCGGGCGGGAGCCGCGGGCGAACGCGTTCCGTGTTCGGCGAGGGCGCACCGAATGTTGGCGTGGTTCCTGTCGGCCGACGTGCTGCTGTGCGGGGCCGCCGTCGTCGCTTGGGTGTGGCTGGTCCGGGTCGCCCGGGTCGAGTGGCCGCACCTGAAGCGGACGAACGACGCCTTGGGGCTGTCCACTCCGCGGTACGTCCGCGCCCTCGTCGCGGCCCGGCGCTGGTTCGTGCCGGTGGGCGGGTTGGCGGCGGTCGCGGCGGTCGTCGCCCCAGAAGCACGGCCGGGCATTGCCGCGGGGGCGCTGGCGTTCGCGGCCGCGGCGATGTGGTGCGCGAACGAGAAGACCCTCCGGTTGCTCCTGCGCTCGCCGGCACCGTTGGTCCGCGGGTCCGGCGGTTGGTACGACCCGGACCCGGACGCCCCGTCTGGCGCACCGCATTCGCCCCGCCCCCGTCCGCCGGCGCTCGGCCGCGCGGCCACGGCCCACGCGAGCCCCGCCGAAAGAGAATAACGTGCGGTGAGCGTGTTCGCCGCGCAACGAACTGGCGGCCGCCTGTGTGCAGCCACAATCCAAGTTCGACCCGCGGAGGTGACCGGTGTTGGAAACGTTAGGCGCGGTCACGGCCGGAATTGCTATCTTCTTCGTCTTCGGTGCCTCGGCCGCGATTGTCGGCTCGTATTTCGAGAGCCGGCGAACGGCTCCCAAATTGGCCGGAACGACAATCCCAGAAATCGGCGACGGGTTGGACATCTCCAAGCGGTACGAGATCGTGTACAGCGGTGGGGATTTTGGCGGGCAGTTCGCCGAGCGCCTGAGCGGGGTTCGGATTGTTGGGTACGTCGGTCGAGATGACGACGAATCGGTCTCGAAGATGTACATGCGGGGGCGCTGGCTGGTGGTCGAGTTCGCGGACGGCCGCCGGGCGTACCTGATGCCGCATTCGATCGTGTCACTACAGGAATCCGCACCGGGCGCGGCCCCGAACCCGCTCGCGTGAATTCTCCCACTCTTCGTTGGCGAGGGTTGCAGCGCGTTCGGTCAAAGGAGGCGCAACGTCGTGGTCAAGAAAGCGGACCGAGTCGCGAAGGCCGCTCAGCGCGCGGCGCTGCGACAGCAATACGCACGCGAAGAAGCCGCGATGCAATCGTTCTTGGAAGCGTGCCGGTCGTGCATGTCGCCCGTGGATTGGGCGAAGCATTTTGAAGAGGCAGAACGGTACGCGGGAGAGACGTTCCACATTGTGGAGCACTTCGTGCGCGTGCTGGCGACCACACAAGTACCTATCCCGTCCCAACTCAGGCAATCGCTGGATGTGATGTTGGAGTCGTTGAACATCGACCGCAAGGGTTGCAACTGGGACGACCTGCGGCGGCTCAACTACGGTCAGTATTGGAAGGCTCAATACGGGTACGCGTGACGCCGCAAGAGGAACACAAGCGGCCGAACCGGGCGCGCCGCCGAATCCGGGTGCGTAAGCTGATATTCTTTGCTTGCCGGCTTGAGGTTGTCGCTGACGGAAGTCGCGGTCGGGCCGGTGAGGTTGTTCGTTCGGCACAGGGGACGCGGATGGAAGGGGATTTCGACGGGGGCGAGTGGTCCGACCGGCCCAGAGGCCGGAAGCCGGAAGACGTTCTCACACCTAAGCAGTATTTGGACTACAGGCACGGACGCCTCTTGTCCGGCCTGCTGGTGTTCTTCGGGTGCGTGTTCGCACTGGTGGGAATCGCCCAACTGGCCGACCCGCCCACCAAAGACGGAGAACCGCCGGCGCTGTGGGCCGGCGCGATCGCGTTAGGGCTGATGGGAGCGGTCGGCGGCGCGGCCGCGTTCCAAGGCAACCGGGAGTGGGGCCGGTTGGCCTACCCGTTCGTGGCCCTGTTGGTGTTCGGCATCCCGATTGGGACGATCATCAGCATCCTCTGGTTGTCGGGGCGCGAGCGCCACCTCGCCGCGGCCGAGCGGGTCCGCCGGGCACAAGCCGGAGACGCTGAGTCGTACCCGAACTCGGCGGGCTGACTGCGCGAGTGGAGGATTAGCCCGCGAGAGCGCACCGGGCGCGGCATCGAACCCGGGTGCGTGATTGGGTTCCGTTGCTCGGTGGCTTGTCGTCGCGTACTGCGCTCGACCTCGGCTGGTGAGCGAAGTGTTCGTCCACAGAGGCGGTGCGCATGATCCCGGCATGGTACATGAAGTTCACTCTCAACCATCGCGGCTCGCCCGACCGTGTTGGTGGGCTTCCCTCACACCTGCCACCCGCGTTCCCAATTAACCAGTCGGGTCAACCGCTTCGGTTTCTGGCACAGTTCTACTGTGATGGCGCACGGCTTAACACTACAGCGCGGCTTTAGATGACGGATCTATGCCGCCGTTTCTTGTGCGACTTCGTGGCCTGTTCGTTCCGCCGTTGGTGGTAGCGGATCACGCTTCCGACATGGAGTAGTTCC
>JALHNS010000501.1 GCA_022843445.1 Gemmata sp. | reverse complement strand
CGGGGTCGGCCAGCGCCGCGACCAGCGCCGCGACGCGCTTTTGCGCCGGCACCGGCAACTCGGCGATGGCGACCACGGCCAACTCGCGCACCTGCGGGTGCGGGTTCCGCTGCGCTTCCAGCAGCACGTCGTGGGCGATCGGCGTTTGCGAGTCGGGCAGGCCGTGGACGAGGATGGTGAACACCAACTTGTGCATCACCTGCGGCGTCAGCGGTTCCATGGGTCGGCCGAGGGGTCGCGGGGGCGGGGGTGAAGTTCCCCAACCTTAGACCACGGCGACCGCGCGCACGGCCCGCGCGACCGAGATTTCCACGGGCCGTTCGCACCGGTTTACGCTCGCGCTGCGGCGCTAACCGCACTTAGCGCGCGGCGCCGCGAACGGGTCGGGGCCGGTTCGTTCCGACGCGCGCGGGGCGGACCGGTTCGGGGGTCGCGATTGTGCCGGCGGCGCGGGGGCGTACCGAAGGTCCGTCCGCGGTTCCGGAGGTGAGTGGGGCGCGCCCGGTGATCCGTCGGAGGTGCGCCGCCGGGTGACCCCAGCGGCGCGCCAGCGCGGGCGCTCGGCGACACGCACCCCTAATTGGGGCTGAAGTCGAACTTGGAGACAGGTTCGCGCCCGAGGGGGGCGAGCAGGAACTTGCGGAAGCACGCGGAGCACAGGTCGAAGCGCAACTTCTTGCACACCGGCGGCAGGTCCGGTTCGGTGCCGCTCTCTTCCAACTCTTCGAGCAGTTGCGCCATCTCTTCGATGTGGTCGGTGTCGAGGTCGTCGTCGGTCAGTTCGGCCGGCGCACCGGCCGCGTACCCCTCCATCTTGAGCACGAATCGGTCGGCTCCGCCGGCGCTCAGGTCTTTTCCGCACTGATCGCACGAGTAGTGAAGCATGGCCGTCGGGTCCTCCGGTCGGCGCGCCCGCGGATGAGGTCGGAGAGGGGCGCGGCGCGCGCCGAGTGCGTATATTCCACACGTCCCACTTTTGCCCCGCGCTGTCAAGCGGAAAAGTGCCTACAACCGGCCCATTCGGCCCGTATCGCGCCCGCGCGGGGGCGTGCCGAAAAATGCCGCGCACCGGTAACTTTTTCCTAGACTCGGCGGCACGAGTTGCTCTCCGCTGCGCCCGTAGCGCCGCACGGCTTGCCCGGTCCCGCGCACCTTCGCGCGCACCTTCGCGCGCCGGGCACCCGCGGCGCGAAACGCGCGATTGGCACGCGCGCTGCTTTAGATTCTTTCGCCTTCGAGCGACGCCGGTGGCGCGAACCACAACCGGCCCCGCGAGACGGCTTCGCATCACGCGTAACACGCTCCCCCCGACGGCTCGGACGCGCCTCCGAACCGGCCCGCCACCCGCACTTCAACCCGACACGTTCCACCGGCCGGTGCCCCCGCAAGGGAGCGCCGGCCCGTGTCTTTTGGTAGTGGTCGGTGGTCAGTGGTTAGAAGGCAGAATCGAACCACAGAGGCACAGAGGCACAGAGAGCACAGAGAGAAATCCAACACAGAGATAACGCAGCCGCTCGTTCCGAACTCAACTCTTCTGCTTCCTCTGCTCTCGTCTTCCCTCTGTGCCCTCTGTACCCTCTGTGCCCTCTGTGCCTGTGGTTCATTTTCTTCTTCAGCTTCTAACGACTGACCACCGACCACTCCTCCGCGGAAGCGGCCCTACAACCGCACTCGGCGACACCGCCGGCACCTGCGCCCCAACAGTGCGCGCGGGCGGCGCGATTCGCCCCGGCGCGGCTCGCACGCGTGTTCCGGCCCGAACGCCCAACCCGATACACGACGCAGACGAGCAGCACAGGCACAATCGGCCGTTCGCACGGCGCTCGTCGGTGCGAACGGGAACCGGCACCGGGCCGGTTCACCCGTTCGGCGCACCCGAGGGGGACGCGCCGAACGGACGCGCCGCGGAGCGGCGCGACACCCACCGGCCCGCAAGGAGGCGATACATGTCCACGCGCAAGGGCGCTCCGTGGCTCACGGCCGTCGCGATGCTGAGCTTCGGCTCGGTCGCGCTGGCCGGGCACTTCGGGGCCACCAAGTATTCCGGCACCGGCGGCTGTTGCGACGCGCAAACCAGCTTCGGGCGCGGCCAAGGCCCGTGCGGCCCGCAGGTGGTGTACGACACCGTCGTCGAGAAGCGGTACCACACCTGCTACGTCACCAGCACCGAAACGGTGATGCGCCCCGTCACCAGCACGACGTACAAGTGCGAGCAGCGCACCTGCTACAAGACCGTCTGCGAAACGGTGTGGGAAAACGTGACCGAAAAGGTGTGCAAGCCGCACTGCGAAACGGTGCTGAAGGAGTGCCGCCAAACCGTCTGCAAGCAGGTGTGCGAGACGGTGTACAAGGACGTGCCCGTGACCGTGTGCAAGACCGTCTGCGACCCGCACACGCGCCGCGAGTGCTTCTTCGTGAACAAGCCCGTCTGCGAAACCGTCTACCGCGACTGCGAGCGCACCGTGTGCAAGCCGGTGTGCGAAACGGTGATGAAGGACGTGTGCAAGACGGTGTGCGTCCCCGTCACCGAGACGTGCTACAAGAACGTCCAGCGGAAGGTGACCCGCGACGTGTGCGAAACGGTGATGAAGGACGTGTGCAAGACGGTGTGCGAGCCGCAGACCGTGACCCGGTGCGTGACCAAGTGCGTGCCGGAAACGGTGTGCGAAACGGTGTGCGTGCCCGGCAAGCTCCAACTGGTGGACGTGCCGGTGTACAAGTGCGAGTTCGACCCGTGCTCCTGCACCACCGTGCAGAAGCAGGTGGGCTGCCGCAAGAAGTTGGTGCGCACGCCGGCCCACACGGAAACGCGCCAAGTGACCCGCAACCGCACCGTGACCGAGCAGGTCACGGAAACGGTGAACGTGACCCGCAAGGTCACGGAGAAGGTGCCCGTGCAGGTGACCCGGAAAGTCACCGAAACGGTGTGCGAGAAGGTGCCCGTGACCGTCACCAAGAACGTGCAGAAGACGGTCGTGGAGAAGGTGCCGACGCAAGTGACCCGCATGGTGCCGACGAAGGAGATCGTGCGCGTGCCGGAAACGGTGCGCCGCAACGCCCAAGGCGCGTACGTGGACGCCTCGAACCTCGGCGGCGACGCCGCGGCCGCGGCCAAGAACGGCGCGGGCATCGTCGGCGGCGGGCGCGGCGCGCTGGCCAATCCGAACGCTCCCACCTACGACGCCGGCGGCCCGGGCCGCGTGTTCGTGGAAGGGCTGCAAGTGGCCCGCGACGTGACTTACAACGTCACCCGCCAAGTGCAGGTCACGGAAATGCGCCGCGTGCCGGAGAAGGTCGTTCGCAACGTGCAAGAAGAAGTGGTGCGCATGGTGCCCACCAAGGTGACGGTGATGAAGGAAGAGACCGTTACGAAGAAGGTCGCCCGCCACGTCACCAAGCAGGTGCCCTACACTGTGACGGTGCGCGTGCCGCACACGCACACGGAGATGGTGCCCACCACCATCACCAAGCGGGTGCCGGTGCAAGTGGCGCACGACGTGATCGTGAAGAAGGCCCGCTACGTGCCCGCGGCCCCGGGCTGCGGCAGCGGGAACGGCTGCGGCGGCGACAAGGCCTGCGGCGGCGACAAGGCCTGCGGGTGCGGGCCGATCTGCAACAGCGGGATCGGCGGCGGGCTGCGGAGCCTGCTGAACGACCCGTGCCGCCCGAAGCCGATCCGCGACTTCTTCAGCGGCCTGTGCGCGACCCGGTTGGCGTGCGACCCGTGCCCGCCGGCCCACTGTGCCGACCCGTGCAAGTAACGGGAACCTGAAGTAAAACGCGGGGGGTGCGCCGAACGGCGCGCCCCCCGTTGTTTTTGGCTTTTTGTCGAACCGCCGGCGTGAGCCGGTGGGTGGTTCCGAACGTAACCCGCCGGCTCACGCCGGCGGTTCGACGGAACGGGCCTCACGTCGCCAGCGCCGCGCGGCGCGGCGCGCCCAACAGCGCCATGAGGGCTTTCGCGAACGCCGGCAGGTCGTCCGCGCCGCGCCCGGTCAGCAGTATCCCGTCGGTCACGGTCGCTTCGTCGGTGTACACCGCGCCCGCGGCGCGCACGTCGTCGCGGATGCCCGGTGAGCACGTCACGCGGCGGCCGTCCAGCACGCCGGCGCTAATCAGCAGTTGCGCGCCGTGCCCGATGGCCGCGACCTTCGTCCCGCTCTCGACGAACGTGCGGGTCACGTCCACGGCCTCTTCGCGCTGCCGCAGGCGCTCGACGGCCGGGCCGTCCGGGATCAGCAGCAGGTCGTAGTCGCTGGGGTTCGCGTCGTGAATGGCGAGGTCCGGTTCGACCGCGTAGCCGCGCTGCCCGGTGACGGCGTGCAGGAACGGGGCCGCGAGCGCGACGCCCGCCCCCTCTTCGCGCAGCCGGTACCACGGCAGGAACAGCGTGAGGTCTTCGAACCCGTCGGCGAGCAGGATGAGCGCTTTCATGCGGAGCAAGCCCGTGCGGAATTGGGGGAGGGAGTGTGAGTGTAGCTTACCGCGGCCCGCGGTGCGCCGAAAGCCCGACCCTCAGCGCGTCTCAACATCCACGGCGATCTCGAACGCGTGCTCGTGGTTCGCGCGCACCTCGCGCTCGATGCCGGACAGGTCCGGGCGGGCCAGTTTCGCGGGCAGTTCTGCCCCGTTCGGAGGCGCGGCGAGCGCGACGCGGTACCAGCCGGGGCGCACCGC
>JALHNS010000500.1 GCA_022843445.1 Gemmata sp. | reverse complement strand
TTGTGGACTAGACATGGGTTCACAGCCGAAGCAAAAGTGCTAAGTACCCCGCCTGGGGAGTATGGTCGCAAGGCTGAAACTCAAAGAAATTGACGGGGGCTCACACAAGCGGTGGAGCATGTGGCTTAATTCGAGGCTACGCGAAGAACCTTATCCTGGACTTGACATGTGCGAAAGCGCCAGCAGGTAGGACCCGGAAACGGGGACGAACGGTATCCAACCCGGAAGCTGGTACAGGTGCTGCATGGCTGTCGTCAGCTCGTGTCGTGAGATGTCGGGTTAAGTCCCTTAACGAGCGAAACCCTTACCCTTAGTTGCTACCATTCAGTTGGGCACTCTAGGGGGACTGCCTGCGTTAAGCAGGAGGAAGGTGGGGATGACGTCAAGTCCTCATGGCCTTTATGTCCAGGGCTGCACACGTGCTACAATGGCGTGTACAAAGTGATGCTACCTCGCGAGAGGGTGCTAATCACAAAAAACACGCCCCAGTTCAGATCGCAGGCTGCAACTCGCCTGCGTGAAGCCGGAATCGCTAGTAATCGCGGGTCAGCAACACCGCGGTGAATGTGTTCCTGAGCCTTGTACACACCGCCCGTCAAGCCACGAAAGAGAGGGACGTCCGAAGCCACCTTTACCGGTGTCGAAGACGGACTTCTTGATTGGGACTAAGTCGTAACAAGGTAACCGTAGGGGAACCTGCGGTTGGATCACCTCCTTTCTAAGGATGATCACAACAAGACTTCGCACCCTGAGCGTGCGTTGTCTATCATATCACCACACATAATGCGCGCTACCAACTTGCAGAGATATACAGAAACCCCGGCGGCACAACCGCCGGGGTTTTTGTTTTTTGATTGTTGCCAGTTCACAGCCGTCAGTGGACAGTAGAAGACAGAACCTCCGATCCGCTGGCGCAACCAATCACTATGGACGACGCTTTCCTTTCGCAACTGCGTTGCCCGCTCGATCCCGAGCGCGAGGCAACGCTCGCGCGCGACGAACAGCACCTGTGCTGCTCGAGCTGCGCCGCGAAGTTTCCCATCAAGCAGGGCTTACCGGTGTTGGTGCCGGACGAAGTGGAGCTGCCGACCGGCTTGCGCGAAGTGAGCCAACTGCCGTGTCAGCGCCGCTTGAACGCGGCGAAGAACCGCCGCGGCGACTGACCCGGTTCGATTTTTCTTTCCCCCCCATTCCTCACGCGACGCCCGCAAGCACGCCGGCTGCATCGCCGCTCACCACGCGGCCCACGAAGTAGCGGGCGATTGTGTCCGCGAGCGATTTCCCGATGCCCGGCACGCGCTCCAGTTCGCGCACGCCACCGGTCGCTACCACGTCGGCCACTTCCTCCGGCATCGCGAGTACGGCCATCGCCGCGGAGCGGAACGCGCGCACGCGGTACAGGTTCCCGCCGCCGCGAGCGATTTCCGTCGCGTGATCGCGGAGCTTCCGAGCAATCTGCTGGTTGGTAAGAGACATTTTCCACCTCCTTACGGCCTATGCTACCTTGCGTATACCTGAACACAATGTAGGTTGCCCAAGTGGCGAGCGGAAGGGGGAAAATGCGAAAAACTTGGCCGGGCGTTCACCGCTGGAGCAGCGCCTCAAGAAACGGTTCGAGCGGTTCCAATTCGAACAGCCCGAAATCGAAGTCGAGGTAGTACACGACGCCGCGGTTTTCTGGCCCGTAGCCGAGCAACAGAATGCTCCCGCCGAGGATGCCGTGAATTGGGAAGAGCGGTTGGTCTTCCGTGTACGGTCGCACGCGCTCGAACACCTCGTTCGCCTCCGCGAACGTTATCATGTCCTGAATTTCCAGCGTGTCGTCGGGTATCGCGTCGTCCAGTTTCGGGTAGCGCGCGACCTTGATGTGTTTTTTGATCGCGCGGCCGAAGCACGATTCCCACGCGATCCCGGCGATGATGTCTTTCTCCATGTGCTTACCCTCGTTGTGCTGCTCGCAACATCTCGGCGGCTTCCTTGCGGGTCGTTTCGCTCCGCGATTCGCCGCGCATCATCAGCGACAGTTCTTCCACCCGCTGCGTTTCGGTCAGCAGCGGGGTAATGGTTGTCGCGGTGCGCTTCGCCGTTGTGGATTTGCGAATCGTCCAGTGGTGCGCCGCGTAGCACGCCACCTGCGGCAGGTGCGTGACGCACAGCACTTGGTGCGAACGGCCCAGCGCCGCGAGCTTTTCGCCGAGCACGTCGCCGAGCCGCCCGCCCACGTTCGCGTCGATTTCGTCGAACACCACCAGCGTGCGCACCGGGTCGTGGGCCGCGAGCACGGTCTTCACCGCGAGCATCGTGCGCGACAACTCGCCGCCGCTCGCCACCTTCCGCAACGGCCGGGCCGGTTCGCCGGGGTTCGCGGTGAGCATGATTTCCAACGAATCGAAGCCGGCCGCGGGGATGTCGGCCGTCGAAGGGTCGTCGCCGACCGGCACCGGCGACAGCACGGCGTCCAACTTCGCGTTCGGCATCTGCAAGTCCGCGAGGTGCTTCTGCGCGTCGGCCGCCAGCTTCTTCGCCACCTTTGCGCGGCCTTTGCTGAGCGCCGCGGCGGCGTCACGCAGTTCGGCGAACGCGGCGCGCAACTGCCCGTCGATCCCGCTGAGGTCGGCTTCCTGCTGCTCGAGCTCGGTTTCTTTCGCGTCCAGCGTCGCCCGGTACGCGACCAGTTCGTCCGGTGTCTTCCCGAAGCGCGATTGCAGCTTCTTGAGCAGGCCGATGCGCTGTTCCACCTCTTCGAGTCGGTCCGGGTCGGCCTCGAACCGCTCGGCGAGGTCGCGGCAGGTGTCCGCGAGGTCGTCGATTTCCGGCCGCAGCGCTTCAAGGCGCGCGCTCACTTCGGCCAACTTCGGGTCGAGGTTCGCCCACTTCGCGGCGTCTTTGATGAGCCGGCCGAGCACTTCGGACACCGCGCCGTCTTCGTCCGCGAGCCGGGCCGAAACGCCGCTCGTGAACTGCGCGAGGCTCTGCGCGTGAACCAGCGTTTCCCGCTCTTTCACGAGCGCCGGGAGTTCGCCGGGCTTTAGCTTCGCGGCGTCGAGGTCTTCGCGCTCGAACCGCACGAGCGCGAGTTCGCGCTGCCGCGTCTGCTTCGCGTCGTGCAGTTCCTTGTGCCGCGCGCGGAGCTCGCGCACCCGGTCGGCTTTAGACACATACTTGGCGCGCTGGTCGGTGAGCTTGCCGAAGGCGTCGAGCAGTTCGAGCTGGTACGCGGGTTGGAGCAGCGAATAGCTCTCGCGCTGGCCGTGAACGTCCACGAGCATTTCGCCGATGCGCCGGAGCGTGGCGACCGCGACCGGCAGGTCGTTCACCAGCGCGGAACTGCGCCCGCTGCGCGACAGCCGGCGCGTGAGGATGAGTTCGTCTTCGGTCACGTCGGATTGCAGGATTTCGGCGGCGGCGGCGCGCTGTTCGGGGCGGTTCAGGTCGAACCGACCGGTGACGCGCAGTTCCTCGGCCCCGGTGCGAATCAAGTCGGCGCTGCCGCGCTCGCCGAGCAAGAGGCCGAGCGCGCCGAGCAAGAGCGACTTCCCGGCACCGGTTTCGCCGGTCCACGCGCAAAACCCGGCGTGCAGCTCGACGCGCACGTCTTCGATGAGGGCCAGATTCTGAACGGCGAGTTCGCGGAGCATACCCGAATGGTACGCGGGCCGCGCGCCGCGGTGAAGGTGAGTAACGTGCTTCCGCCGCGCTACGCCACCGGGCGCTTGAAGAACATCAAGAGCACGTCCAACCCGGCTTCTTCGTTGTGGTACACGCTGGACGACACCAGTTCCCAGCCGTCCGCGCCGAGTTGGTTCAGCGCGCCTTCGACTTCCTGTGCCCCGGACTCGTCGCCGAGGCCGCGGGTGATGAACTGTGCGGTCGTGTACTGCCACTTCGTCACGGGCGCTACTCCACTGCGTACAGGATGCGCCCGCACGCGGCGCAGGTGCGGAACTCGCCGCCGCGCAGGTTGAAGAACTGCGTTTCGGCCATGGTGGCGCGGCACGCTTGGCACACGCGGGCCTTCGCCGCGGTGAGCGCGTCCGGGCCTTTGGCCTTCACCACGGTGTCGTAGGTGCGCTTCGCGGGGGCCGGCAACTCGGCCTCGCGCGCGTCCAGCGTGGTGCGACTTTCGGCGAGATCGTGCTGCATGCGCTCGAGGCGCTCCGCGGCTTCCTTCTGGTACTCCGCGAACTCGGCCTGCGCGTCGGCCCACGCTTTCTCCACAGTGGGAATCGCGTTCGTCTTCTCTTCGAGTTCCATGATGGTCGCGAGGATCGCGTCTTCGAGCGCGCCCTTAGTCGCTTGGGCCTGCGCGATTTCGGATTCCTTCGCAGCGCGCTCCTTGGCGACCGCGAGATCGACGAGTTGGGCTTCGAGTTTGGCGAGCCGAGTTTCGGTCTGCTTGAGCGTGCCCTCGTCGTCGCGCTGCTTGAGTTTGAGTTGTTTGATGTGCTCGTAGTGCGCGGCGTGGGCGGCGCGGGCGGCTTCGAGGTCGTCTTGGCGGCCCTTCAGGACGCGCGGCCCGCGGTCGATCTCGGCGAGCAACTCGCGGACGTGAACCCGCAACCGGTGGCACTCGCGCAGCGTGGCGTTCAGCGAAGACATGGCGCTCCCCTTTGCGGGCATTGTAAGCGCCGCACGCGGAAGGAACACGGCGCAACAGCGAGCCGCGAACGCGCGTGAGCGGCCTTCCAACGCACTTGATGCG
>JALHNS010000499.1 GCA_022843445.1 Gemmata sp. | reverse complement strand
CGCGTGCGCAGCGCGGCCTCGGCGAACCGGTCGCACGCGGGGAGCAGCACGCTGGTCCCGAGGTGCCGCGGGTCGAAGCCGGCGCGCTTCGGGTTCGGCACGGCCGCGAGCGCGGCGAGTTGCTCGTGGTGCGGCAGCTGCGCCGCCCCGACGTACTGATTGCACAAGTCGAGGCACATCGCGCGATCGCCGGGGATGAGCGGCTTGTAGGCGCGGAACACCGCGCGCTGCGCCGGCCCGACGCGCCCAGTCGCCATGCGGAAGAACTCGTCCTCGGTGATAGTGCCGTCCGCGAGGCCCGCGAAGACGCGGTCGAGGCTCGCGCGCTCGCCGCGCATGCCGATCAAGAAATAGGGCGTTTCGGCTTCCGCGAGCAGTTCGGCTTGCAGTTCGGCCAGCCCTTCGGTCGGTTCGCCCCACGCGAGCACTTGCATCGCGGTGTGCCCGGCGCTCGTCGCGCACGCGCACCGCACCAGTTGCGAGATCAAGAACGGTTCGTCGCCGATGGCGCGCGCGAGTTTCAGTTGGGCGCGGGCGGCTTCGATGCCGCGGTTCGGGTTCTTGTCGAGCGCCGCGACCTGCCCGTCGAGGCTCAGCACGCTCACCACCTCGCGCACCTTCTGCGCGTGCGGCAGGAGCGTGGCGATGGGATTGCTTTCGACCTTCAGCGGGAAAAACGCGGCGCGCCCGTTGCGGAGGTTGAGCGCGGCGGCGCGTTGCTCCGCGATGAGACCGAGCGCGGCCCGCGCGCTCGCGACACCGTCGGCGGCGGGAAGCCGGTTCTGGTCCCGCTTCTCGTTCCACTTCTGCCCGCCTTCGCTGCTGGGCCACGTGTTCCACTCTTTGGGCAGGTTGTCGGCGACGGCGAGAATCGCGGGGCCGTCGTTGTCGGCGTCGGCGGGTTTGGCCCTCTCGCGGGCCGCCATCACGTCGTCGAGGCGCCAGTTCGGTTCGCGCGCGTCGACTGCCGCGAGTTGCGCGTCGAGTTTGCGCTGCCCCATTCGCCCGGCTTGGAACCGTGCGCCGAAGAAGACGAGCGCCAACACGCCGACGAGCACGAGGAGCGCTTTAGCGCACCCCGCGGCGCGGCCCACGGCGGTGCGCGCGGGCCGGGCGGCGCGGGGGCGGTCGTCTTCGTCGGTGTCGGTCACGGGTTCGGCTCCGGTGGGGTGAGCGGTGCGAGCTACGTCGAAGACGCCCCCGGACGGCGCGCATTTCGCGCCGCGGGCTACGGGAGTGGTGGCAAGCCGCGCTGTTTCAGCTCGAACAGCCGCCAGCCGAACTCGTCTCCGCCCAGTGGGGCCGTGAGCCACACCGCTCCCGGCGGCTTTACCGGCAGTTCGCGAGCGGGCGGGTGCGCAAGCACAGTGATGCCGTTCGGCGTGCGCGCGAACGTCAGCGGAGCGCCAGTGTACGGGTCGAGCGGAACCGACGCGAGCAACTCTTTGGGAAGCTCCGCGAGCGCGTTCGGGAACCGCCCGTTTTTCAGCCGGAACCGCTCGCACGCCAACAGCGCGACGGTGGAACCGAGCAGTGCGCGGTGCCGACTTGTGGTGCGGGCGAGGTCTTCAAACCCCAGCATAAGCGAACCCAACTTGTAGCGCGAGTCAACTTGCGTTAGTGGTCGGTTCTGCACTTCGACGACCACCGCGCGGAAGCGCTCGGGTGGCCCCTGTGCCGCGGTGATGATCTCGGTCAGGCCGGCCAAGTACCGGCGGCGCGCTTCAGGCAGGAAACTGCGCTCGACGAACCGGTTGGCGCGAGAGGAGAAACTCGTGTCGAACTCCGGCCCGCCGTCTTCCGGGGAGGGGCGGTTCTCGCTGTCGGTGATCGTCCGATACCCGAGAGCGCGTTCGCCCCGCAGCGCGTGAACCAAAACGGGTTCGTCCAGCTCGCGCGCAAGCGCGGCTTGCAGGGCCGCAAGCTCGTCTTCGGTACCGGCGGTGTCGCACAGCGCAAGTGCACTCGCAGCAGCGGAGGTAGCTACCATCCCAGTCGTAAACCGCAGGTGCGCGGCGTAACTGGTCGGGCACTCGGCGAACGAGCGCCCGACGTTGAGCAGCGCGCGCGTCGCTCGCAGGGCGCGACGCACGTCGCCGCGCGTCGCCGCGTCCAACGCTTCGACTTGCAACACTGCGGCAGTGCAGTTCGCAGAATCGAACTGCGGAAAGTGACTCGAGAGTGTCGCGCCCGCCGGCAGCGGGGTGCAACCGCTCGGCAGGTCGGTGAGCCGCAGTGCCGAGTCGCGCGACTCGCGCATGTTCGCAAACACTCCCTCTTCACCGCCGTGCAGGTCAGCAAGCACCTGCTTGCGATTCAGGGCCGTTGGGCAACCGAGCACCCGCTGCTTGCGGGTGTCGTGCCACTCGCGCGGAACGCTGGCACAGGCGGCGAACACCACGCGCGCCGAGTTCCGCTCGTCCGGCGGGGCGGCAGCGTTGCGGGCCGCGATCAACTCTTCGGCGCGCCAGCCGGGGTCTTCGGCGTCGAGCCGCGCTTCTTCGGCGCGCAGCCCGCGCTGCCCGGCGTAGTAGAATCCGCGGAGAACAAGCAAACCCACAACGAGCGCAATCACGACCGCGCGAAACGACCACTTCAACAGCCAACGGGCGGCGCGCCGAAATCGGGCGCGCCGCGGTTCGCGCTCACTGATGGTGAGTTTCTGCGCGTTCGGTGGCTTCGGAGCCTCCGGTGTGGGCGATTCGCTCATTCGTCATGCCTCCGTTGGGGCGGGCTTTGCCTTCTTCTTGCGCGGCGCGCCCAACAGTCGGTCAGGAGTGTAGTCGCGCAGGCGCTCGGCGCGGCCGCCCAAGTAGTCGAGCAGCAGCGGGCGGATGTGGTGCTCCCACACCGCCTCGAACTTCGCTTCGGTCAGGTCCGGCACCATCAGGAAGCTGTGGCCGATTTGCTTGTCCGCGCCGAGGTCGCGCGCCAGCCGCGCGTTCAGTTCCTCAAAGGTTTGCACCACCCGCGGGCCGAAGGTGGGATCGGTCGCGCGGGGCAGGCGCGATTCGAGCCAGCGCGCGAGGATCGTCGCGTCCGCGGGCATGTCCACGAACGAGAACCGCCGGCGCAGCGCTTGATCCAGCGCCACCGCGGAGCGGTCCAGTGGGTTCATCGTGGCGAGCACGAACAGGTTGTCCGGCAGCCGGAACTCGCGCTTCGAGTACGGGAGCGTGATCGCCGCGTCGCGGTACTCGAGCAGGTACAACAGTTCGCCGAAGATGCGCGGCAGGTTGCCGCGATTCAGTTCATCGACGATCAGCACGTGCGGTTCGCTCGGGCGCGCGGCGGCCTGCGCCGCAAACGCGCACAGCACGCCGTCTTCCACCGGGAACGTGACCGCGGCGCGGCCGTCCACATCGGTGCCGCGCGCGCGGATGCCCTCCACGAACTCTTCGTAGCTGTACGCGGGGTGGAACTGCACCAGCCGCACGCGGTCCGCGCGGTCGCCACTGATGAGGCGCGCCAAACAGCGCGCGACGTGCGTCTTGCCCGTGCCCGGTACGCCCTGAAACACGAGTTGCTTCTTCATCCGCAACAGCCCGAACACTTGATCGAGCCACACTTCCGAAAGGTGCGTGTCGGCGCGGAACGCCGCGGCGTCGTAGGGCGGCACTTCTGGCAGTTCGCCGGCGCGCCGCGTGAGCAACGGGCGCGGGTCCGACTCGGCCGCGCACGCGAACGCGGGCAACACGCGGTCGAAGGTGAGCAGCACTTCGCCGATGAAATCGTCTTCGCGCAGAAGCGGTGCGTCGGGCGCGAGGCTCTTCCCGATGGCGAGTGTCTTGTTGGTGGCCCACGCGCGCAGCTCGAGCGCAGAGCGCACTTGGCACTCGGTGCCGAGGTCGTCGCCGGCCCAGAAGCGGCACTCGCGCGTCACGCCGCTCGCCTCGAGCGCGCGGAAGAGCAGTTCGGCGTGCTCCTGCACGTTGCGGCGGAACTGCTTGCCCGCGTCGCGCGCGGTGCGGCCCAAGTGGAACCCGTACTTCGCGCCGTCGGCACTGACGCGCACAAAGAGTTGCGCGTCGGCGCGCTTGTTCTCGCGCGCCGCGCGGTAGAACGCGACCCACTGCACCGGTTGGTACGGCCCGGTGCGCCCGAAGTCGTTCTTGCAGATGCTCGTGACCGCGCGCCCGGTGCGCGAGTCGCACTCGAATTCCCACCCGTGCTCGCGGTTCAGCACCGGGCGCACGTAGCGCTCTGCCAGTGCGTCACAGAGTTCCACGAGCGGTTCGCGCAGCACAAACTGGTAGCGCTCGCGGTTCGCGGCCATCCAATCGGTGTTGTTCTTCTCTTCGAGTTCGCGCAGAAAATCGAAGCTGTCGGAACAGAACCCGGCGAACGGGCCGAGCAGCGGTTCCGGTTCCGGGCGCGCGACCGCTTGCACCACGTCCGCGAGTTCCAGCGGGTGAACGCGGAACCGCTCGCGCAGCACCGCGGCGATGTCGCACCACAAGCGCCCGCGGTCCGAGTCCGGTAGCGTCGCAAAGTAAGCGTCGTCGAGCGCGGGAAGCGCGGCTTCCCACCGCGGGTCCGGGTGCGCGTCGCGGAACGCCGCGAGCGCGTCGGCCCACTCGCGCGCCGCCGCGTGCGTCTGGAAGCGCGCCAGCGCCTTCGTGAGCGCTTCCGGCGCGCCCCGCAGGCGCGCGCGGAGCGGGACTTTCGTGCGCACGTCGCGCACCGCCTGTTGGATTGCTTCCGCGGT
>JALHNS010000498.1 GCA_022843445.1 Gemmata sp. | reverse complement strand
GAAACGTGGGTGCCGCCCTCGCCGGTGCCGCCGCTGCCGCTCGCGCTCCCCGCCGACCGCGCGAATCGTCTCGCGCCCACGGCGGGCGCGCTACCGCCGACCGATCTCGTCATTTCCCTTTCGCGCCTCACCTGCTAGCGTCTCCGCGCGCCCGTTCCCGGTAGCCGCGGCGCAAGAGCGCCCGCGCGTTCCGCCGTACCCGCGTTTCCGTTCGAACCCCGACCATCCGCAACAGGGGAGGACCGATCGTGTCCGCACCCGCACCCGCCGCGCGCACCCGGGGCCGCTTCGCGCGCGCCTTTCGGCTGATGATCCTCGTGCCGCTCGCCCGGCTCCGGTTCCTGTTCGTGCTGGGCGCGATCGGCGCACTCATCGTGAAGTGGGACGACCTCGTCGCGCGGTACGAGAAGTTCACCCGGCCCGCGGCCGGCGCGAGTGCCATCGACCCGGACCACGAGTTCTTCTGCCCGATGCACCCGACCGTGGTGCGGGACACCAACAAGGACAAGTGCCCGATCTGCTTCATGCCGCTCTCGAAGCGGAAGAAGGGCGACGCCGGCGGCGGCGAACCGCTGCCCGCGGGCACCGTGGCGCGGGTGCAGCTCAGCCCGTACCGCGTCGCGCTCGCGGGCGTGCGCACGGTGCCGGTCGCGTTCGTCGCGCTCGCGCGCGAACTGGTCACCGTGGGCACCGTCGAGTTCGACGAGCGCCGGCTGAAGTCCGTGTCGGCCCGGGTGAAGGGCCGCCTCGACACGCTCCGCGTGAACCAGACGGGCCAGACCGTGCGCGCCGGCGACGCGCTCGCGGAGCTGTACAGCCCGGAACTGGTGGTGACGGTGCAGAACCTGCTCGACGCGCGGGCCGGGGCGAACGAAGTCGGCGAGAAGCTGGCCCGCGACCGGCTCCGGCTGTGGGGCATCGACGACGCACAGGTGGAACAGATCGCGCGGGCCGGCAAGCCGGTCACGCACCTCACCATCCGTTCGCCCATCGACGGGCACGTCATCAAGAAGTACGTGCGCGAGGGGCAGTACGTCGAAGAGGGCGGGCCGCTGTTCGACGTGGCCGACCTGAGCACGGTGTGGGTGCAGGCGCAACTGTACGAAGAAGACATCGCCTTCCTGCCGGCCGGCGCGCACGACCCGCGCAGCGGGCGGCCCGGGTTCGACCTGAAGGTGACGGCCAGCACCCGCGCGTTCCCCGGGCGGCCGTTCGCGGGCACGCTGTCGTTCCTGTTCCCGCACGTGGACGCCGAGACGCGCACGCTCACGGTGCGGTTCGAGGTGCCGAACGCCGGGCACGAACTGCGCCCGGGCACCACGGCCACCGTCACGCTGAAACTCGACCACGACCTGCTCGCGCGCACACCGGCCGGGGCGGGACTGCTCGCGCGCGACGGCAAGATACTCGCGGTGCCGGAAACCGCGGTCATCGACACCGGGGCGCGGAAACTGGTGTACCGGCAGGCGCTCCCGGACACGTTCGACGGCGTGGCGGTGGAACTGGGGCCGAAGCTGAGCGCCGCCGACGGCGCGACGTTCTACCCGGTGCTCTCTGGGCTGGCCGAGGGCGACACGGTGGTCACGGCCGGATCGTTCCTGATCGACGCCGAGACGCGACTGAACCCGGCGCTAGGGTCCACGTTCATCGGCGGCAGTTCCGGGGGCAAGACCGCGAGCGCGGTGCGCCCCACCACGCCGGACGACAAGGAAACGAAAGTGGCCGCGGCGCTGGCGAAACTGCCCCCGGCCGACCGCAAGCTCGCGGAGGCGCAGGCGTGGTGCCCCGTGCAGCGCGACAAGCTCGGGGCGATGGGCGTGCCGGTGAAAGTGAAGGCCGGCGACCGCACCCTGTTCGTGTGCTGCGAAGCGTGCCGAGCAGAAGCCGAAGCGAACCCGGCGGCGATGTTCGAGCGGGTGGACGAACTGAATCGCACCCGCACCGGCGCGCCGACCGCGCCGACCGCGCCGACCGCGCCGATACTCAGCGGCGAGCGGCTGGCGAAGGTGGTCTCCGGGCTGAACAAGCTCGCCCCGGACGACCGCAAGCGCGCCGTCGCCCAGCGCATGTGCCCGGTTCAGGAGAAGCCCCTCGGCCTGATGGGTAAGCCGGTGGAACTGGTGCTCGACGGCAAGCCGGTGTTCCTCTGCTGCGCGAGCTGCGAGGACGACGCGCGGGCCGAGTCCAAGGAAACGCTGAAGAAGGTGGAGGGCTACAAGAAGCTCCCGCCGGTGCTGCCGGAGGGCCAACCGTGATCGAGCGCGTCATCGAAGGCTCGGTGCGGAACCGGTTCCTCGTGCTCGCGGTGGCCGCGGCGCTGGCGCTGTTCGGCGTCTACGCGGTGCTCGACACCCCGGTAGACGCGGTGCCGGACTTGGGCGAGAACCAAGTGATCGTGTTCACCGACTGGCCCGGGCGCAGCCCGCGCGAGATCGAGGATCAGGTGAGTTACCCGCTGTCGCGGCGGCTGCAAGGGCTGGCCGGGGTGCGCGCGGTGCGGTCCAGCAGCGAGTTCGGGTTCTCGATGATTACGGTGATCTTCGAGGACCGCACCGACCTGTACTTCGCCCGGCAGCGGGTGAGCGAGCGGCTCGCGGAGGCGTCCGGGTTCCTGCCGAAGGGCGTGACGCCGTACCTCGGCCCGGACGCGACCGCGCTGGGGCAAGTGTTCTGGTACACGCTGGAGCCGGCGAAGGCGCACCCGGTCGATCCGGCGCGCCTGTGGGCGCTGAACAAGTTCTACGTGGCCCCGCAACTGAACGCCGCGGCCGGCGTGGCGGAGGTGGCCCCGGTCGGCGGCACGCCGGTCGAGTATCAGGTGGACGTGCGCCCCGAAGACCTGCGCGCCTACGGGGTCACGGTGGGCGAGCTGTTCGAGGCCGTGGGCCGGGCCAACCTGCCCGCGGCCGGCGGCGTGGTGCAGAAGAACAACGCCGAGTACATCGTGCGCGGCGTGGGCTGGGTCCGCGACCGGGCCGACATCGAGAACGCGGTGGTGAAGGAGGTGGCCGGCGTCCCGGTGTACGTGAAGACCGTGGCGACCGTGCAACTCGGGCCGGCGTTCCGCCGCGGGGTGTTCGAGAAGAACGGCAGCGAGGTGGTGGGCGGCGTGGTGCTCATGCGCCACGGCGAGAACCCGCTGCGCGTGACGGAGCGCGTGAAAGAGAAGATCAAAGAACTGCAACCCGGGCTGCCGGAGGGCGTGCAGATCGTGCCCGCGTACGACCGCACCCGGCTCGTGCGCGGCGCGATCGGCACCCTCGCCGACGTGATGTGGCACGAGATGCTCATCGCCGCGGTCGCCATCCTGCTCATCCTGTCGCACGTGCGCAGCGCACTGGTCATCTGCGTCACGCTGCCGCTCTCGGTGCTGTTCTCGTTCGCGATCATGTGGGTGCTCCGCCGCGCCGGGATCGTGGACGTGCAGGCCAACATCATGTCGCTCGCCGGCATCACCATCTCGGTGGGCGTGCTGGTGGATCAGGCGATCGTGATGGTCGAGAACGCGACGCACCACCTGAAGGAGAAGTTCGGCGATTCCAAAGTGACCGGCGACACCCGCGAGGCGGTGATCCCGGCGCTGCGCATGGTGGGGCGGCCGATCTTCTTCTCGGTGCTCATCATGCTGCTGTCGTTCGTGCCGGTGTTCGTGCTGTCCGGGCGCGAGGGCAAACTGTTCCACCCGCTCGCGTTCACCAAGAGCCTCGCGCTCGTGGGAACGGCGCTCGTGTCGGTCACGGTGGTGCCCGCGCTCATTCCCACATTCCTCCGCGGCCGGTTGCGGGGCGAAGAAGACAACTGGATCGTCCGCAGTTTCGCCCGCGTGTACCGGCCGATGCTAAACTTCGCCCTCGACCGGTTCAACCTCGTGATGTGGTCGTTCGCGGCGCTGCTGATCCTCGCCGCCGGGCTGTTCCCGCTGCAAGCGGTGGTGGGTCTCGGTGCGGCCGATCACGCTTGGCGGGCGATCTTCGTCACCACGTTCGCGCTCGTCACCGGCCTCACGGTGCTGTTCACCCGCGGTTTCGCGTGGCAGGTACTCTCGCTGGCGTCACTTACACTGCTGGCGCTGTGGGCGTGGCACTTCCCGAAGATCGGCGTGTCGTTCATGCCCATGCTGGACGAGGGCACGACGCTCGACATGCCGGTGACGGTGCCGCGGGTGAGCGTGACGCAGGCGATCGACGACCTGAAGGCCCGCGACGCGCTGATCCGCGGGTTCCCAGAGGTGGAGAGCGTGGTGGGCAAGGCCGGGCGCGCGGAGACCGCGACCGACCCGGCCCCGCTCGACATGGTTGAAACGTTTGTGAACTTCCGGCCCCGCGAGTTCTGGCCGCGGCGCGTGGTGCGGTACACCGACGCCGAGGTACACGCCCGGCGCGCGCTCGCTGAACTCGAAGCCCGCGGGTTCGTAGTGCCCGCCACCGGCGACGACCGCGACACCTTGCTCAACGACGCGGCGCAGAAGGCGCTAGAGCGGTTCGACGAGGTGATGCGCGAACTGGCGCTCCGCCGGTACACCGAGTTCGAGGTCGAACTGGGACCGGTACTCGCCCGGTTCGCGGCCCGCGCGGCGGTCGAGAACGCCCGCGCCGGCGGGCACTTGCGCCCCGTTTCGGACGAACCGGCGCTCGTCGAAGCCGCGGCTGCGGCTTCCGCGGCCGACGCGGAGCGCCTCGCCCGCGCCCCGGCGGAAGAGGCGGTGGCGCGGGTGCAGCGGC
>JALHNS010000497.1 GCA_022843445.1 Gemmata sp. | reverse complement strand
CGCGCCGCGGGCGCGAGAATGGTGACCGGCGTGCGCCGCGGCGACGGGCTGACGCCCGCCGAGCCGTGCATCGGAATCGCCCCGGTGGCGGTGCCGGGCACGAGGAACACGCGCGCGAACGGCGCGTCCTTGTCTTTGACCGAGCCGTTGCGCTCGTCGTAGTGGGCCGCGAACGCCGTGTCCGGGCGCGCGTAGTGGTTCAGTTCCAGCAGCGCCGCGTGCGTGTTGCCCAGCGGGTGCGCGGGCGTGAGGGTCGCGTCCGCGGGCGGCACCACGAACAGCCCGACCACGTCCGGGTGGTCGTAGCCCATGCGCTTCAGCCGGCTGCGCGTGGCGTACGCGAGGTCGAGGAACATGCCGCCGCAGGTGCCCCCGGCCAGCCCGCCGACGATGTACACGCGGGGCCGGTTCGTGCGCGCGCCCACACCGGCCCGCTTCGCGGTGCGCTCCAGCGCGTCGCCCGCGAGCGCGGCTTCGAGTTCGGCCTGCACTTTCGCCATCAGCGCGCGGTAGTGGTCCAAGAACGCGAGCCGGCCGAACAGCCGCACGCCCATCGTGGTGGGCGTGCGCGGCAGCTTGTACAGGAGTTGCGCGTCGAACCAGCCCTCGATGAGGCTGCGCCCGTTGAACCGCGGCTTCAGGTAGTGCGCCGAGCGGTTCAGCCGCGCGGCGAAGATTTCGTCGGGGTCGAGCGGGGCGAGCAGGTCGCGCGCGCCGCCGCGGCGCGCGGCGTCGAGCGCGTCCGGGTCGGTGTCGATGTAGAGCGCGCGCACCGCGGGCGAGAGCGCGCGCGGGCCGTACCGCTCGGCGAGGTCGAACCGCAGCCGCTGGAGCACCTTCAGGCCGGCCCCGCCGAGGCCGATCACCAGCGCCGGTTGCAGCGGGCCGTCGCCGGTCCTCTCGGGCGGCGCGGGCGTGAAGATCGGGCCGTAGGGTTCGGCGAACCGCGGCGTTTCCTCGTCGCCGAGCAGCCCCGGCAGCGCCGCGGCGGTGTCGAACGCGGCCGCGCGGGGGAGCGTGTCGGTGTCGGCGCGGTAGGTGGCGCTGCGCGGGACCGCGGCGCTGCCGCCGGCGAGCGCCCGCACGAACGCGGTCACGGTGGGCCAGCGGTCTTCCGGCCGCTTCGCCAGCGCGCGCGAAAGGGCCGGGCGGTCGGCCCGCGGACTCGGGTCCAAGTTCGGCGGCAGGTTCACGTGCTGCATGAGCAACTGGCTCATGCTGCTGCCGTCGAACGGGCGCACGCCGCACAGCAGCTCTTGGTACACGCACGCGAGGCTGTACTGGTCGCAGTACCGCGTGATGATGCCGTCGAACGTTTCGGGGGCCGCGTACACCGGGGTGATGCCGCCGGTCACGGTCGCCATCAGCCCTTGCAGGTCCTTCACTTGGCCGAAGTCGGCCACTTTCACGTGGTTGTACAGCAGGAACAGGTTCTGCGGCTTGATGTCCAAGTGCTGGAGCTGGAACTGGTCGTTCATCAGGTCGAGCACTTCGGCGCTTTCGAGCATGTACTGCATCAGCTCGTCGCGCGGGATGCCGGGCAGCCCGCGGTCGCGGCACTCGCGGAACCGGTCCCACAGGTTGCAGTCGGCCAGTTCCATCACGATCATCAGCCGCCCGTCGACGATGTCGTAGCGGTCGAGGGCGAGCAGGTACGGGTGCCGCACCTGCTTGACGCGCTTGAGGGCTTTGAGCTCTTGCTCCGCGTACCGCACGAGGTCGGAGTCTTTGGAGCGCAGGTCGCCGTGGATGACTTTGACGGCTTTGAAGATGCCACCGGGGGCTTCGCACCGCCACACTTCCCCGAACCCGCCGGCCCCGAGGCGGTCGAGGAGCCGGTATCCGGCGATGGGTTCGGCGAGCGATTCGAAGCGTACGGACATCGGGCGGCCCCGGCCGGCGTGAGGGGAATCGTGCGCGCGACATGCGGCTGCGCAAGAGTAGAACACGATTCCGGCCGGTACTGAAAAACCCCGCGGGACCGCTACAACCCGGCCACCCGGCGTTCGGAACCTGCGGGCGCAAGTCCCGGACGTTTGAGTGGCGCGTCACTCCTTCTTGCCGGGGCGGTTGAGCGTGCGCAGGTTCTCCAGCGCTTGCGGGTCCAGCTTCGATTTGTTCAGGTTCGCCGCGTTGCGGTTCAGCGCGTCCGAGACCGCCAAACTCAGGTCCGGGTACCGCAACAGCACCCAACTCACCGCCGCGCCCGAGCGGTCGGCTTTGTCCCCCTTGTCCTTCGGGAACTTCGGCAGTACGAACGGCTCGTTCACCACTTCCTTGAACAGGCCGATCGACGGCTCGGCCTTGTTCTCGTGCGCCAGAGCCACCGCCAACCCCAACCGCCCGGCGACGCTCCCGCTCCGGGCCGCGATCGGGTCGGCCCACTGCGCCGCGCGCGCGCGCAACTTGTCGAACCGGGCCGTGGCTTCCGGCAGCCGCTGCTCCTTCAGGTACAACAGGCCCAGTTCCACCGACGCCTTGATCGCGTCGGTCGGCGACGTGGTCTCGGTGTTCAGCACCGCCAGCAGTTCGCGCTCGCGCGACGTGGTGATCTTCTCGACCGGGCGCACGTCCGGCAGCCCCTGAATCGCCGGCGGCGGGGGCGGCGGCACCGGCGGCACCGGCGGGTTCAGCGCCGCGAACGCCACCACGCCCGCCGCGCACGCCACCCCGCACGCGCTCAGGGCCAGCACCCAGCGGCCCCACCGGTGCGCGCCGCCCGCGGACGAGTTGCTCGCCGCCGTTTCGGGAACGAACACCGACCGCGAGCCGCTCGTGCCGCCCGCTCCGCCGCCCGAAATGCCGAAGCCGGATATCGCTTGCAGCGCGGCCAGCGGCGCGGTGCCGGTGGCGAGGCCGTCGCGCACCTTCACCAAGTCGCGCACGATGTCGCGCGCGCTCTGGTACCGGTCGCCCGCGTTCTTCGCCATCATCTTGTGAACCATGCCGCACAGGTCCGGCGGCAGGTCCGGGCGCAGTTCCGACAGCGGCCGCGGGAACTCCTGAACGTGCTTCAGCGCCACCTCGAACGCGGTCGCCCCGCGGAACGGCGGTTCGCCCGCCAACAGGTGGTAGCAGGTGACGCCAAACGAATAGATGTCGCTGCGGTGATCGACCGCGTGCCCCTGCACCTGCTCCGGCGACATGTACAGCGGGGTGCCGAGCGTGACCCCGCTCTGCGTGAGGTTCAGCGCCGGGCCGTCGGTCGAGAAGAACCGGCTCAGGCCGAAGTCGGTGACCTTCACTTCCACTTTGCGCGTGACGAGGATGTTTTCCGGCTTGATGTCGCGGTGCACGATGCCCTGCTCGTGCGCCTTCTGGAGCGCCAGCGCCACTTGGCGCATCACGCTGAGCGTGACCGGCAGGTCCGGCGGGCCTTTGCGGGCCATGTAGTCGCGCAGGTTGCGCCCGTCCACGAACTCGAGCACCATGTACCGCAGGCCGTCGGCCTCGCCGATCGCGTGGATGTGAACGATGTTCGGGTGGTTCAGTTTGGCGACCGCTTGGGCCTCGGCCTCGAACCGGGCCAGCGCGACCGGGTTGGCGCTCAGTTCGCCCTTCAGCAGTTTGAGAGCGACCTCGCGCTTCAGCGACAACTGCCGCGCGAGGTACACCTGCCCCATGCCGCCGGTACCGATGCGGCGCAGGATCTGGAAGTCGCCGAGCGTGCGCCCGGTGAGGTCCGGTTGCGGCTGCGCGGCGGGTGGGGCTTCGGCATCCGGCATCATCCGGCTCCGCGGAACGTGCTGCGGCTAGAAACGGGAACGGGCGCGGCGCTGCGACCGCGCGGGTGGGGTATGATACCTTACTGCGCGCGAAAAATCGAAACCGATGCGCAGCCCACCGAATTGCCGCGCCGCGGCGGGCCCGCGGAACTTCCGTCGCCCGCGACGGTCTATACTTCAGAACCCCACTCGTTCCCGTTGGAGACCGCTCGTGCGCGCGTGTTTCGTTATTCTGATCGCCTGTGCCGCGCCCGCGCTCGCCCAACCCGACGACGGTGCGGAACGGGCCGCAATCGCCGCGGTCGAGAAGGCCGGCGGCAAAGCCGTCATCGACCCCAAACTGCCCGCCGCGGCCCGCGTGTCCGCGCAGTTCGAGCGCGCCACCGACGCGACCTTGGCCGCACTCAAGAAGGCACCGGCGGTCGGCGCCATCGACGCCTTCGACGCCACCCTGTGCACCCACAAGGGCTACGCGGCGCTGAAAGAACTGCCGCACCTTCAGAAATTGACGCTGGGAAAATCGAACCTCTCGGCGGCGAGCACCACGGCCCTCGCGGAGTGCGCCCAACTGCGCACGCTGTACGTCGCCCGCTCCGGCCTCACGGACCTCGAGTTGGCCCCGCTGAAGAAGCTCGCGCTGCTCGAAGCCCTCGACATCAGCGAGAACCCGCAGATCACCGACAAGGGCATGGCAACGGTGAAGGAACTCGAGCGCCTGCGGGCGCTCGAACTGGGCCGCACCGGGATCACCGATAAAGGGCTGTTCGAGTTGCAACCGCTCGACGGGCTGCGCAAACTGAGCGTGTTCGAGACGAAGGTGACGGAAGCCGCCGCCGCGAAATTCGTGGACGCGATGCCCAACTTGCGCACGATCAAGCGCTGACTTTCAAGTTCCACGTTCCGGAGTTCCAGAAGTTCCAAGTTGAAGACCGTGGAACTCTGGAACGTGGAACGCTCCGAAGGAGCCGATGATGCGCCGCGCCTTGCTCCTCGTCGCGCTCGCGTGCGCCGCGCCGGCGCGCGGCGACGAACCCAAAGCGCCAGCCG
>JALHNS010000496.1 GCA_022843445.1 Gemmata sp. | reverse complement strand
CCGACGCCGTGATCGAAGCCCGGCAGTTGCTCGCCGAGGGCCGCACGCACGCCGCGCTGCCGCTGCTCAAAGGCGCGGTCGAAGCGGACCCGCAATCGTTCTGGGGCCTGTTCCACTTGGGCCGCTGCTACCAGTCGCTGAACCAGACGCGCGAGGCGGTGGCCGCGTACGACCGGTGCGTCACGCTGCGGCCGGACGCCTTCGGCGCGCTGTTCAACCGCGGCCGCGCGAAGCGGTACCTCGACCGCGCCGGGGCCGAAGCGGACCTCGACCGCGCGCTGGTCGCGCGGCCCGGCTGGGGCGCGGCGCACTTCGAACGCGCCTTGGCCCGCGAGGTGAACGGCAACCACAAGGGCGCGCTCGCGGACTGCGACGCGGCGCTGAAGCTCGACTTCTCCCCGGTCGCGGTGCTGCTGCTGCGGTCCCGCATCAAGGGCCGACTGAACGACGCCGCGGGCGCGGAGGCCGACTTCGCCGCCGCCACCAAGACCGACCCGACCGACGAACTGGGCTGGCTGGTGCGCGCGCAAGCCCGCGTGCTCCGCGACAAGCCCGCCGCGCTCGCCGACTGCGACAAGGCGCTGGCGCTGAACCCGCGACTGGTGCCGGCGCTTCAGGTGAAGGCGCACCTGCTGAGCAAAGCGGGCAAGCCCCGTGAGGCCGACGCGGTGCTGTCCCGCCTCGTGGACCTCAACCCGGAGTCGCCGCACGCGTGGTCCGGGCGCGCGGTGATGCGGGCGCGCCTCGGCGACCGCGCCGCCGCGCACGCCGACGCCCGCGAGGCGCTGAAGCTGTCCGAAGCGCCGATGGTCAAGTACCAACTGGCCGGCGCGTACGCGCTGACCTCGAAGGCCCGCGCCGAGGACCGGCGCGAGGCGCTCAGCCTGCTCGACGCCGCGCTCCGCGCCGGCTACGGGTTCGAGCACCTGAAGGAGGATACGGACTTGGACCCGCTCCGCGACGACCCGGAGTTCCGGACGACCGTGGACGCGGCCCGAAAGTACCGCGCCAACCTGAAGAAGATCGACTGACGTCCGGCACCCCGCTCGAACCGAACCCGAACCAAAGCCCCGGCTCCGAACGCCCCGAAGAGGCCCGAAATGACGCCGACCAAACTGAAGGCCGAACGCCTCGAAGACCGCAACATGCCCAGCGTGTTCGGGAACCCGTGGCAGCTCGCGACCGAGCTGACCATGAGCTTCGCCAACGAGGGCGTGCAGTACTCGAACCAGACGTGGGGCCAGAGTTCGTTCGCCAGCCGGTTGTACACCGAGATGGGTGCGACGATGGCCCAGAGCGTGTGGCAGGAAGAGCTGCTCCGCGCGATGCACGCGTGGACCGCGGTAGCGAACATCAACGTGGGACTCGTGGCCGACAGCGGCACCGCGTTCGGCCCGGCCGGCTTCGCGGTCGGCACCCCGGCCGCGAACATCCGCTTGGGCACCGTCACCACCGGTACCGACGTGCTCGCCACGACGCTCCCGTTCCACCCGCTCGCCGGCACATACGCCGGCACGGTGATGTTCAACGAGGCGTGGACGTTCTCCCGGGGCGGCGCTGCGGGCACCTACGACCTGTACACCGTCGCGCTGCACGAGTTCGGCAACGCGCTGGGCCTCTCGGACCTCGATTCGTCGAGCGCCAACGCGATGTACGGGCACTACATCGGCACCCGCACCGGGCTGAGCGCCGCCGACATTACCGCCGTGCGCGCCCTGTACGGCGCGCGGGTGGCCGACGCCACCGAGGCCACCAACAACGCGCGCGCCACCGCCCCAACGGTGGCGAACGTCGGCGACCCGAACAACTCGGGCGGCGTGCGCGCCGTTGTCAACGGCGACATCACCACCGCTGCGGACGTGGACTTCTTCAAGTTCACGACGAACGGCGATGACGACGACTCGATGCTGGTTACGCTGCGGTTGGGCACCGCTGGGAAGAGCCTGCTCGCGGGCCGGATTGAGGTCTATAACAGGGCTGGCGCGCTGATCGGCTCGGCGACGAACACCAGCCCCCTGCAGGGTGACACGGTGCTCACCCTCAACTTGAAGGGGGAGACGACGTACACGGTGAAGGTGTCGGCGGGGCGCGCCGACACGTTCAACACCGGCGCGTACCAGTTGCGCGTGGGGTACGGGTACGATCCGAGTGTCGAAACGATCACCGATCGCGTGCAGCGGTTCGGCTCCGACACCGGGTCCAACGACACCCGCGCCACCGCCACCGTGCTCACCGCGACCGCCGGTTACGCCACCAACTCGCACTACGAATGGACCGGGCGCATCAGTTCGCTCAACGACAACGACTTCTACCGGCTCACCGCGCCCCCCGCCGGCGGAGTGATGACGATCAGCGTGCAGTCCGACAGCGGGCTGTCCACCTCGGCCACCGTGTACGACGCCAACGGCGGGCTCGTCGCCTCGAACGTCATCCTGAACTGGGAGCACGGCACCTACCGGGCGCAGGTGCCGCTCACGCTGGGCGGCGGCACCTACTTCGTGCAACTGAGGGTGCAAGACGCGACCAAGGGCGCGTCGAGCGGCAACTACCACGCGAGCGTGGACTTCAGCCAACCGCTCGTGACCGCGAACACGTGGGTGTCCGGCACCGCGACCGCGAGCAGCCAGATCGTACACGGGATCGACGTGAAGGAGAGCGGCACGTTCGTGTTCCGGCTCACCGCCCTCAGCTCGAACCGGAACCACGTGGATCGGTTGGAAGCCCGCGTCTTCAACGCGCAAGGGCAACTGGTGGCCTCGTGGCGGACCGACGGCCGTGCCAGTACCGACACGCTCACGGTGTTCTTGGCGAAGGGCCGGTACTCGATCCAGATCGTGCCGGGGCACAGCGGTTCGAATTCGCCCGCGACGCTCAGTTACTCGATGAGCGTGAACCGGCTGAGCGACCCGATCGACCCGTACCTGCCGCCGGACCCGCTCAGCCCGCCGCCGCCGCCGCCCCCGCCCCCGCCGCCCGAAGAGGAAGAGGGCATCATTATCATCACGCCGCCGTTCAACCCGTGGGCCCCGCTGCCATAAGCGCGGCCGCGAACCCGGCACCCGTGCCCGCGGCGCACCCGCGCCGCGGGCTTCTGTGCGTTCCGGGCCGTGTCACGCGCCGTCGGGCGCGTCGGGGTAGCGGTCCGGGTCCGGGGGCAGGTTGTACACCAAGTTCGGGAAGTGCTCCACCAAGTAGTGAACCACCCGCCGGGCCGAGAGCACGCCCAGCGGCCGGTCCCCTTCGTCCACCACCGGCAGGTGCCGGTAGCCGCCCTTCTGCATGCGGCGGATGGCGACCCGCACCGGGTCCATCGGGGACACGGTGACCGGCCGCGGGGTCATGCACTCGCGCATCGGCAGGTCGAGCGCGCACCCGGGCGCGAGCACGCGCGTGAGCAGGTCGCGCTCGGTGAAGATGCCGACCACGCGGCCCGCGCCGGTGACGAGCAGGCACCCGGTGTTCCCGCGGCGCATGGCTTCGACCGCGTCGGCCACGGGCGCGAACACGTCGATGGCGCGCGGCTCGTGGGGTTCGAGTCGGGCGACGCTGTCCACTTTCAGGTTGCGGGACAGCTCCATCGGGTACAGGCCGAGCACCGGGCGGGGTGCGGGGCGGCGGCGCGGGTTGGGTGCGGAACTCATGCGGCGGTAAGTGCGGCGGGCAAAACGGCGCGGGACCGACGCGCATATTCTCCGAACGCGGCCCGCGCGGGCAAGCCCAACCGCGCGCGGGCCTCACGGCACGCGCTCCAGCTTGCGCCTCACTTCGTCCGCCCGGCCGCCGGAGCGGTCGCGGCCGGCGCGGCGCGCGTCGGCCTCGTACAGGCCCTTCGCCCGCTCCCACGCCGCGCGCGCCTTCGCCTTCTCGCCCAGCCGAAACAGCACGTCCCCGAGGTGGTCCCAAATGGTGCCGTCGCTCGCGCTCGGGGCCAGCGCCGCGGCGCGCTCCAGCGTCGCGCGGGCCTCCTTCAACTTCCCCTGCCGGAACTGCACCCAGCCGAGGCTGTCGAGGTACGACGCGCTTTCCGGTTCGGCGCTGCCGGCCTTGCGGCGCTCGATGCGGTCCGCGGTGAGCGCGCGACGGATCAGTCGCTCCGCTTCGGCCAAGTCGCGGCCCTCGTCTGCGAGGTGGTAGCCGAGGTCGTTGCACGCGGCGGCGTGGTCCGGGTCGTCGTCGAGGATCGCGCGCAGCAGCGCTTCGGCCTCGGCCCGCTTCCCGCCGCCCCACAGCGCCGTCGCCTGCGCGTACCGCACCCGCGGCTTGTCGGCCGGCGCGTCGAACTCGTCCAGCAGCTTCTTGCCGTACTCGGCGGCGGCGTCCCACTTGCCCAGCGCGCGCAGCACGGAGTGCTTGCGGAGCCGCACCGTGAGCCGGTCCGCGTCGCCGGCCTGCTGAATCGCCGCGTCCGCGGCGCGCAGCGCGTCGTCCGCCTTGCCCTGCTCGGCCAGCGCCAGCGCGTAGTGGAAGTTCAGGAACGCTTCGGACAGCGGCACGTCGCGGTTGCCCAGCGCGTCTCGGCAGATCGCCTCCACGTCGCCCGGTTTGTTCGCCAGCCACAACACGTTGAGCAGCGCTTGGTACGTTTCGCCGACGGTGGCCGGCGCGCCGGCGCTCAGCGCGTTGCGGAAGTGCAGTTCCGCGGCCACCAGCTTCCCGTGCCGCTGCGCCAGCGCGCCCATGAAGAACGCGGTGCCGCTCGCGCGCTTCTGGCCCAACCGCAGGTCGTCGCCCGCGGCGCGCAGCAGCGCCGCCGCCCCGTCCGGGTCGGTCGCCAGCGCGTCGGCCACC
>JALHNS010000495.1 GCA_022843445.1 Gemmata sp. | reverse complement strand
GCGCCGCCCGCCGGGCTACCGCGCCCGCCGCCCGACACCCCCGCGAGCGCGCCCGCGCCCGAACCGGGCCGAACGCCGTTGGGGTACCAGTGGCCGTAGTTGCCGCCATACCAGTGGCCGAGGTTGTTGAACGTGCCGACCACGCCGGTCGCGGGGCGCTGCGTCGGGTCCAAGAGCGGTTGCGCGCCCGGCAGCACCTGCGGCAGCGCGTTGGGGTTCAGCGCGGCGGTCGCCCCGGTCGCGCCGTTGAGGAACCCGGGGGCGAACGGCGCGCCGCCCTGAAGCGCCGGGGCCACCGCGCCCTGTTGGAGCCGCATCTGCTGCTGTTGCAGGTACGGGCTGCCGCCGAACCCGGAGCCGAGCACGTTGCCGAACGGCGACGACCGCGGGCGCACCGGCACCGGCGGCTGCGCGCGAACGGCGGCGCACTCGGACAGCAGCAACACGCCGGCCACGGCCGGCACCCACGCGCGAAACGACATGCGCGACTCCTTGCCCCGGTGCGCCGCCCCGCGCGGCGCGCCCGCTCCATCGTAGGACAGGCTTCCGGCCCGTCCAAGCTATTCGGGACAAGCCGGAAGCCTGTCCTACCGTACCAAAAGCGAGATCGGCGGCGGAGCGCCTGCCGAAGCAGGTTCCCCGCCGCCGATCCGTGTTCCCGGCCCGCGGTCGCGGCGCACGCCGGGCATTTCCCTCAGAACCCCACCGGTCCGCGCGTCACGGCCCGCCGCCCGCGAAGAACCCGAAGTTGTTTCCGCCGTTGCGGAACTGCTGCACGGTCGCGGTACCGAGCAGGGTGATGCCGAAGGCGCGCTGCACCGGGGAGAGCACGCGGGCCATGTATGTGTCGAACTTGGTCAGCGGTTGCGACAGGATGTACACCCGGTCGAACGGCATGATCTGGTAGTTCGTCTTCACTTGGCCCTTGCGGGTGATGCCGCACCAGTCCACCGGCAGAATCTGGTCGTTGGCGCACTCGGTGGGCGCGGGGCGGGCCACCCAAATCTTCTTGCTGCTCACCGCGGAGAGGCCGCCGATGAGCGAGACCGCGTCGAGCACGGTTTCGTTCCCGGTGTGCGCGAGCCGCGTCACCTGCTCGCCGCTGCCCGCGAAGTCCGTGATGACGTAGTAGAACTTGCTGTTGTACGCGAATACGTCCACGCTCACTTCCGGGCGGTACAGGTACCGCGACAGGTGCGCCTCGATCGCCTGCTTCACCTGCGCGAGGCTGAGGCCCGCGACGTACACGCTCCCGTACGCGCCGAGACTCACGGTGCCGTCCGGCCGCACGATGTGCTGCCCGGAAATCTGCTGCACCCCGCGCGACTGCGCGAGCGACGCGGTCACGATCGCCTTGGGCGCGAACTGGCGCACCTTCGTTTCGAGCACCTTCTGCGCTTCTTCGGTGGTCAGGTCGGACACGCGAACCGTGCCGCCGTAGGCCGAGCCGAGGTTCACGGTCCCGTCCGGGTCCACCGGGTACAGCCCCGCGAGCTTCCGCTGGTCGAAGTCGTTTTCGGCGCTCAGGTAGAGCACGTCCATCGGTTCGAGCCGGTACGGGGGCAGCGGGATCACGCGGATCGCGTCGATCTGGAGTACGTCCGGCGTTTCCACCACGTAGGGCGGCAGGCTCACCTTGTTCAGTTCCTTCGGAACCGGAACGTCGGGGATCGTGCAGCAGTTGAAATCGGGCGGGCGGCAGCAGTCGCGCTCCGCTTTGAAGTCCTTCGCCGACATGCACCCCGAGGCGAGGGCGGCAAGGGCGACCACGGCGTACAGGGGGGAAGTCCAGAAGTGCCGACGGCGCATGGCACTCTCCTTTATCTCGGTCGTGTGAGTCGCGCGACTTGCGCGAACGGCCGGAACCGCTCCGGTTGCGCGGGCCGTTCGTGCTACGCCAATTCATCGGCCCACCGGATTACCCGGCTCAACAAAAACTACCGGCACCACCGGCCTTTCCTGTGCGACGAAAACTTCCGGAACGGTTGACAGGTGGCCTTTCCCGAAGTGGGCTGCACCGGGTACACTGTTCGAATCGCTGCCGCCCGCTCTCGATTGTGCTGGCGCGCGATTCGAACCCGAAGCGCCGGTGCGAGCGCGCCCCCCCGCCCCGCGTGCCGGAACTCCCCGCGCACAAACGGCCGGAAGATTCCGTTCGTGCCGAGAGTAGTACTTGGCACGGAGTGTGCTAAAGTTTTTCGCCCGCGGCCCGAACCGGGACACGAAGCCCGTTCGGCCCCGCGATCCCGCCGGAGACACTGCACGATGGCCCGCCCCCTCGCCGGCGAACCCAGCGCCAACCACCCGCCGGCCGCGGTCCAGACCCCGCCCAACGGCCTCGCGCCGGTAAACGGGGCCGCGCCGCTGAACTACGCGGGCCGCCCGCACCTGCCCGGCCCGACCGGGGCCGCCGCGCCCACCCCCGCGGGCCTCTGGAACGCGTTCCGCCGCCGCTGGGTGCTCGGCACCCTCTTGGGGCTGCTGTTCGGTGCCGCCGCCGCCGTCGGCGTGTGGTTCGTGATGCCCGGCGGCAAGCACGACGTGACCGCGGTCGTCGAACTGCGCCAGCGCCCGATCGAGGTGCTCGGGCGCGGCGCTCAAGACGACCAGCGCAACTTCGCCACGCACCAAGCGTTCCTGATTCGCGCGCGCGACCTCATCGGCCGCTCGATCAACAACGACCCGTCCGTGGGCAGCCTCGACTGGATCAAGCAGTCCGAAGAGCCGATCACGCTCGTCTCGGAGCGCCTGCGGGTCGACGTGCGCACGCCCGAACTGCTCGAAGTGCGGCTCACCGGCAACGACCTCGACGGCATGAAGGCGTTCTTGGACAAGCACCTGCGGCGGTACCAAGACGAGGCCATCGCCCACGAGCGCAGCACCCGCGACAGCGACATCAAGAAGCTCGAACAGCAAGCGGAATCGCTCAAGTTCGAGATCGAGTCGATGGAGAAGCAGATCCTGCTGGTGAGCAAGAACAACAGCACGACGGGCGGCGAGGACAACGCCAAGCGGCTCGCGGCCCTCCAGATCCGCTTCAACGAACTGGACTCGCTGTACAACCGCACCGGGCACGAACTCATTCAGTACAAGGCCCGGCTGGACGTGGTGAAGCAGCACCTCAACGACAAAGGGCCGCCGCCCGAACCGGACCCGGTCATCCTGCGCGAGTTCGTGGACGCGGACGCCGGCGTGTTGGAGCTGCGCAAACTCGTTGCTACCAAGAGCGCGGTCTACAAGCGCGCGCTGGACGTGTCCGGCGGCAAAGAGGACGTGCCGCTCGTTCAAGAGGCGAAAGCGGACAAAACGAAAGCCGAGGAACTGCTGGCCGCGGCCGAAAAAGCGGTCGCCACCGAATCGGTCGATAAGGCCCGCGCCAAGGAGCGCGTCGGGCGCGCGAAGGAGGCGCAACAGCTCGTCGACCATATCGCGACCAAAGATAAAGAGCGCGAGGGCTACAAGGCCGAGCGCGACGGCTTGGGCAAGCTGATCGCGGCCGGCGTCGACGGGGGCATCAACCTCCAACAGATGCAAGAGGCGCTCAAGCCGCAGCGCGAGTTCCTCCTGAACCTGAACGCCAAACTGATCGCCCTCCGCGTCGAACAGAAGATGGACAGCCGCGTGCGGCTCCGCGGCGACGCGGAGAAGATCCCCAACAACAACCAGAACAAGAAGGTCCTGTTCGCGTCGGTCGGCGGGCTGGGCGCGTTCTGCGCCGTCGTCCTGCTGGTCGCGCTGCTCGAGTGGCGCACGCGCCGCGTGGACGGCGTGGACCAAGTGATGACCGAACTGGGGATGCGGGTGATCGGCACCGTGCCGCAGTTCCCGAACCGCGCCGGCCTCAAGGCCGCGGTCGAGGCCGGCGGCGCGAACTGGCGGTTCGTGCTGAACGAGTCCGTGAACTCCGCCCGCACCATGCTGCTGCACACCGCCCGCGCGCAATCCATGCAAGTGGTGATGGTGACGAGCGCCACGCAGGGCGAGGGCAAAACCAGCATCAGCGCGCAGCTCGCCACCAGCATGGCGACCGCCGGCATGCGCACGCTCATCGTGGATTGCGACTTGCGCAACCCGTGCATTCAGAAACTGTTCGACCTGCCGCTCGGCCCCGGCGTGAGCGAGGTGCTGCGCCAAGAGGTCGACGTGAGCGAAGCGGTGCAGGCCACCACGGTGCCGAACCTGTGGGTGATCCCCGCGGGGCAGTGTTCCAACGCCACCATCGCGGCGCTCGCGCAAGGGCACCCGCTGCAAACGCTGTTCAACCGGCTCCGCGGGCAGTTCGATTTCGTCATCGTCGACAGTTGCCCGGTGCTGCCGGTCGCCGACGCGCTGCTCATCGGGCAGCACGTGGACGGCGTGCTGTTCTCGATCATGCAAGACGTGAGCCAACTGCCGAAGGTGCAGTCGGCTCAAGAGAAGCTGGGGCACCTGAACGTGGTGCTGCTCGGCGCGGTGGTCAACGGCATCAAGCAGGACGTGTACTCGTACGGCTACAACTACGTCAAACAACTGCCGGCGTAACGCGGGGCGCGATGAACAACACGAAAACGCCGGCGCAGCAACAGCACCGCGCCGCGCCGCCCAAAACGCCGCCGCGCGCGCGGCTCGTTCTGGGTGTCGCCGTGGCCGGGTTGCTCGCCGCCGCGGTGTACGAAGCGAGCACCACCGACCGCTGGGGCGCGCCCCAGAGCGTGCGCGCGGCCGCCGACCGGCTCGCCGGCGTGCCGGCCGCGTTCGGCGACTGGACCGGTGAGGACGTGCCGCAATCGGAAAAGGTGCTGAAGGTGGCG
>JALHNS010000494.1 GCA_022843445.1 Gemmata sp. | reverse complement strand
GATGCTGGCGCTGATCATCGTGGTGTGCATCGCCGCGATCACCACGCTGGGCGGCAACGCGAACAGCACCTTCAGCTTCGTCGCCAACGGCATCGCCCCGCCCGCCGGCAGCTAAGTGCGCCCTCGCGACAGCGACGCGCGCGGGCCGGGCCGTTCGCGGACCCGGCCCGCGGCGCGCGCCCACCCACTTCGCCCAACTTCTCGCGCGCCGGCCGGCGGCGCTTCCGAATCGCAACGAAGCCGCCCCTTCTGTTAGCGGCGCTGCGAAACGCGCACTACGCTCGGAACGAGAAGCCGTTGTCCCGCACATTCAAGGAACCGCCGCCGATGAGCAGCCCCGCTCCCGCGCTCGACGCGCCCGCCGCACCCGCGAACCCCAACGACCTCGGGATCGACCGCGCGTTCGCGCTCCAAATGGCGCGCATGCCCGTGCTCGCGCTCGCGTGGCTCGCGGCCGCGTTCGCCGGGCACCACCTGTGGGCCGCGGTCCGCCCCGAGGGGCTGAACTGCGGGCCGCTCGTGGTCATCGGGTGCGCCATGATTCTGGCCGCGTTCATCGACGGCTGGGCGCTCAAGGTGCCCAACTGGATCACCCTGCCGCTGGTGCTCAGCGGCTGGATGCTCGGCGCGCTGCACGACTTCGGCGTGCCGATCGACGCGGGCACCGGCGGGTTCGGGTTCGCGGTCGCCGGCACGTTCCTCGGCTTCGCCCTGCTGCTGCCCATGCTCGCCATTCGCGGCGTGGGCGAGGGCGACGTGAAGATGCAAATGGGCTTCGGCGCGTGGGCGGCCGCGTTTTTCGGGAACGGCGAAGCCACCGGGCTGCACGGGCTGGGCGTGGTGTTCTGGGCGTTCTGCTTCGGCGCGATCGCCGGCGGGGTGTTCGGCATGGTCATCATCCTCATGCGCGGCAAGTTCCGCGACAACGCGAGCTTCGTGCGCGAGGTGATGAACGACCTGCAGATGTTCACCACCGGCAACGTGAGCGCCGCCCAGAAGCAGGCCCAAGAGCGCCGCAGCCGCTGGACCAAACTGCCCTACGGCATCCCGCTGTGCGTCGGGTTCCTCATGTACCTGCTGTACATGCTCGCTCTGTAAGCAGTGGCAAGTGCGCAGTGAGCAGTGGGCATGTTCTGTTGAAATGATGCCGCTTGTTCTTGTGGCACCGGCCTCTGGCCGGTGTAAAGTCCTCAGACTCTGAACACCGGCCAGAGGCCGGTGCCACAAAACCAAGAGACGAAGGCATCATTTCAACAGAGCACAGTGGGCAGAAAAGGGGAAAACAGAAGGCCGGCGACGGGCGACTCGGTTCTTCGCCGCTCCGCTGCCCGCGTCCAACTCCGACGGAATAACCGGCACAACTTCCGCGCGGTGCCGCGAGAACCGAAAAATCCGGTCGAACCCGACGACCGCGCGATTCGGGGTGAACTAGAGAACTGGTAAGTTGCGAACTTTTCGCACGCCCCCGATCTTCCGAAAGACTGAAGGAACCGCACCCGCCCGGCCGATTCTGAGGGCGGGGAGAAAAGGCGGCGCACCGCACAAAGCCGGTAAACCCGGCAAGTCGAGCGCCGCCCGGTTCCGAACCGCTCCCCGTGCCACCCCCCGGAACGGCGACCGAGCGGCGCGACGCGCGACTCACTCGAAGCCTCTGAGGGAAGCACCATGAAACAGAAGAACGTGATCCTGATGGTCGTCGCGGTCGGGTGCGGCTTGGTGGCCGCGTTCCTGACCTCTCAGATGACCGCGAAGAATCAGGAGATGGTGGACGTGCTGGTCGCGTCCAAAGAACTGGCCGTGGGCACGCCGTTCACCAAGGACGAGATCGGCAAGCAGGTGGCGTTCAAGAAGTTGCCGAAGGAGGGCCTGCCGCCGGTTCTGGTGAACAACCCGGACGACCTGATCGGCAAGAAGCTGTCGCGGCCGAAGCTCGGGGGCGAGCCGTTCAACCCGTCCGACCTGAGCGTCGGCGGCGTGGTGATCCCGGACGGCTACGACATGGTGTCGATGCCGGTGAACGTGGGGAACGCGGTGGCCGGGTTCGTCGGGCCGGGCAGCCGGGTGGACGTGCTCGCCACGGTGCGCCTCGGCAACAAGCTGCACGCGTTCCCGCTGCTCACGAACATGCAGGTGCTCGCGGTCGACCAAACGACCACCTACGACAAGAACGGCGTGTTCCCGCAACTGAACGCGGTGTCGTTCGCGGTGAAGGACAAGCAGGCGCTGCTCATCAAGCTGGCCGAGGCCCGCGGGTGCAGCCTGTCGCTGAAACTGCGGCACACGAACAAGAAGGCCGAAACCGACGAAGAAATCGCGCGGCTGATTAAGGAAGCCGAAGACCTGCTGCGGGACGAGCAGCACCCCGGCGGGATCAAGAACGCGGGCACCGACGAGGTCAAACCCAAGGCCCCGGAGACGAAGGGCGAAGTGCCGGTGGTGCCGGAGACCCCGAAGAAGCCGGATCCGACCCCGTCGCAGCCGGAAGTGATCGCGCCCCGCATCGCGATGGTGAAGGTGCCGATGGCGAAAGTGGACATTGCCCCCAACACGGACATCACCGGCGACCTCATCGCCGACGCGTTCGAGTGGAAGGAACTGCCGAAGGACGTGGCCGCGGACGCGGTGCTCGAACTCGGCGAATTCATGGGCAAGGCGCTGAGGACCGGGGTGGCGAAGGGCCAGTGGGTTACGAAGTCGATGGTCGGCCAGCAATCGTCAAAGGTCGGCCCGCAGGACCCGTTCGTGATCCCGAAGCCGGCGCAGGAAGAGCCGAAAGACCCGAAGGAGCCGAAGCCGGTGCAGCCGGCCGAAACGAACCCGGTGGTGAAGCGCAAGACGCACGACGTGTCGATTCACACGCCGAGCGGCACCGTGATCTACCGGTACGAGGAAGTGAAGCCCGGCGTGTGGAAGAAGGTCGCGGAGCTGACGCCCGAACAGGCGGCGGTTCAGGACGACAAGAAGGACGCACCGAAGGCCAAACCGGACGCGCCGGCCCCCGACGCGCCGAAGGCCGACAAGAAGGTGGACTGAGAGCAACCCCCGGGCGCGGCGGCGAGGCCGCGCCCCACCCGCGACGCCCCGCAAGGGCCGAGCGGAGATAGACGCGGCGGGCACCGGACGCCCGCCGCATTCAGCAACACCGGTCGCGCCCCTCAACACGGCGCGGCCCGCGTTCTGCCCATCGAGGAGAGGTGAACGGATGCACCCGAAGCGTAACGCCCGGCGGCTCGTGCCGTGGGCTATGACTCTGGCCCTCGGCCTCGTGGCGCTCACGACCGGCCGCGCGCAACCCCCGGCCGATCCCAAAGTGCCGCCGTCGAAGGCCGACGTCGACAAGACCGGGGCGATCCTCGTCCCGCTCGGCGGCCTCGTGTCGTTCGACCCGAAGATCGACGTACCGCCCACGGACATTCTGGTCAGCCGCGACGACGTGCTCGGCGCGAAACTGGACCCGAACGACCCGAAGAAGCTGCTGCTCACCGGCAAGAGCGCGGGCCTGAGCCAGCTCACGGTGGTGGTGAAGGACAAGCCGGCGCTCAAGTTCGAGGTGGTGGTTCAGCCGGACCTCGCCCAGTTGCGGAACCTGATCCGCCGCACGGTGCCGACGGCGAACGTGGACGTGCAGCCCGGCGTCGGGAACGTGATCATCCTGAGCGGCTACGCGACCACGCCGGCCGACGTCGCGATCATCGAGCGGCTGGCAAACAGCGCGGTCGGCGCGCAAGCGAACAACGTGATCAACGCCATCCAAATCGGGGGCGTTCAGCAGGTGCAGATCGACGTGGTGATCGCGTCGGTGGACCGCAGCCTGCTCCGGGCACGCGGGTTCGACTTCATCCTGCCCGGCGGCGGCAACGGCACCTCGTTCAGCAGCCTCGTGAGCGGCCTGCTGGGCAACCAGCAGCAGCAGATGGGCGGCGGGGCCGGCGGGATGGGCGGGATGGGCGCGCAAGGCCCGATGTTCAGCGCGACCGCGAACCTGCAACTGGCGATCACGCCGAACAAGTTCTTCGGCGCGCTGCAAGCGCTCCGCACCGAGGGCGTGGCGAAGTTCCTCGCGGAGCCGCGGGTGGTGACGCAAACGGGCCGGCCCGCGTTCTTCCGCGCCGGCGGCCAGCAGGCGATCCTGAGCGGCACGAGCGGCATCACCGGCCCCGGCGTGCAACTGGTGCCGTTCGGCACCCAACTGGAAGTGGTCCCGATCGTGTACGGCAACGGGCAGATCTGGCTCGACATCAGCCCCACGGTGACCGCGGTGAGCCAAGGGTTGGGCATCACGGTGAACGGCGCGGCCAGCCCCGGCTTCACCGAACAGACGGTGCGCTCCACGGTGCTGCTGGAATCCGGCCAAACGTTCGCGATCGGCGGCCTGATCCAAACGACCGTGAACGCGACCGCGAACAAGGTGCCGGTGCTGGGCGACCTGCCGTTCGTCGGCACCGGGTTCAGCAGCGTGAGCTACCAGACCCGCGAGAGCGAACTGGTGATCCTCGTGACGCCGCGGCTGGTGGGGCCGATGGACCCGTGCCAAGCCCCGAAACGGCTTCCGGGACAAGAAACCCGCACGCCCGACGATTATGAACTATTCTTGGAAAACATCCTCGAGGCCCCCCGCGGGCAGCGCAAGGTGTGGAACGGGAAGTGTTACAACGCCCCGTACAAGTGCGACCCGACGGTCGGCAAGTACCCGTGTGCGGGCAACGTGTGCACCGGGCCGAACGGCACCTGCCTGCCGGCCCCCGCGTTCGGCCAAGTGGTGACGCCCGCGGCCCCCGGCCACGCCCACGGGCCGATCGG
>JALHNS010000493.1 GCA_022843445.1 Gemmata sp. | reverse complement strand
CGGGCCGACGGCGACGCCGCCCTTGTACGCCGTGGAGAACGAACCGCCCGGGCCGCTCCCGGTGGTGATCCCGCCGCGACTGACCGCGGTGTTCCCGCCCGGCCCGGACACGCCGCCGACGGTGCCCACCTTGGTGAGTTCCTTGCCGCCGGCGGTCGTCACTTGCACCCCGCCGACTCCGCGCCCGTAGTCCACGCCCCCGGGCGTGGTGCCTTTCGCACCGGCCCCGGCGTATTCGATCGTGCCCCCGCGCTGCGTCGTGTACGACCCGCTCCCCTTACTCGCCGTCCCGCTGCCGCCCAGCGGGCCAGTGTAGCTGCCGCTCGTTCGAGTACCGGACGTGTGCGCGCCGCCCGCGCTGTACGCCCCGAGCGCGCCGGCCGACACGCCGCCGCCCGCTCCGAAGCTCCCGCGCCCCCCAAAGCCGCCGCGTCCACGCTGGGCGCTTGCGTCACCTTCAACGACGAGCAGCACGAGTGCCACCAGTCCCGTCGCACGTAGCAACTTTCGCACGGCTGAGTTCTCCTCTGGTGGGTGCGGGTTAGGGTTGGGTTTTTACACGGGTCACTTTGACCAGCGGCAGGTCCGGGAGCGGTTCGCCGTCGGCGGTGCGCTCCACCGTCTGCCACGTGAACGTGTCGGCGTCGACCGGCGTGAGAATGTTCGTGAGCGTGACGACCCGTCCGTCGGCGGTCGAACCGCGGGCCGCGAACACCCACCGCTTCCCGTCGCGGGTTACGTCCGCGTCGCCGATCCCGCCGTCGTCCTCGAAGGTCCACACGTGCAGCGCGCCGGTGGACGGCATTTTCCCGATCGTCTGGGTGGCGGTCTGCGTTTGCCCGTTTTGGGTGATGGAGATGTGGCACCGGATGAACGTCTTGTTCTTGGTCCACTCGTACCGCGTGTTCACCACCGTGGTGTCCCGCTTCACCTCCCACGAGCCGATGAGCCACTCGAGGTCGCGCAGCGAGCGCCCGTCGCCGGGCCACTCGCGGGCGATCGCGACGAGCCACTTGCCGCCCTCGCGGACGAACAAGAAGCTGCACCGACTCACAACCAGTTCCTTGTTCGCGCCGGTGCGGAGCTTGAAGTGGCCCTCGGCCACCGCGGAGTCGCGGGACGGGAAGCGGAGCGAATCCACCTCCACCTCGAGTGTGTTGGCCGGGTTCTTGGCGAAGAACGCGCCGTAGTCTTTCTCCAGCGCGGCCCGACCGCGGATCACGGTCCCGTCGTCGCCAATGTACTCCCCGTCCGCCGTCCACAGGGCGGCGAGGGCCTTGGCGTCGCCTTTCTGGAACGTCGCGGCGAAGTCTTGCAGCGCCTTCTTCACGGCGTCGCGATCAGGGCCGCGATCGTCCGCGGCGGTGCCAGCCGGCAGCGCCAGCGGTTCGGCCGTAACGGGCGGCGAACCGCTGGGGCGCTGGGCCTGAGCGAACCACGTCGCGCCGAGCGCGAGGCACGCAATTGCGGCCGCGCGAGCGATGGTCTTTCGAGTACCGGTCACGGGTTCTCCTGTGTTCGGGTGCGTGCGCGCGGGCGAAGTGGTTGCCCGCGCGCGGTGGGTCGTGACGAACGAGCGCCGGCGGGCGCGGCCGCCGGCGCGGGCCGATCGGGTTATTTCACCTCGATGACGACCTTTTCGATCTTGCCGGTGAACTTGTTGTCGCGCTCCTTGTAGTCGTCCGTAACCGGAGTGGCCTCGTCCACACCCACGTCGGCCGTCTCGTCGGCCGAGAAGATGAACGCGTTCGTGTTCCCGATCCGCCCCTCCGCGACCTTTTCGCCGTTCACGAACAGCGTTCCCTTTCCACCTTTGCCGAAGCCCCCGCCATCGTAGGCGAACTCGTACTTGAGGGTCACTTTACCCGCGGGCAGCGGCTTGTCCGAGGAAATCGTGTACCGCTCCAAACCGACCCAGTTGTAGCAGTACCGGGGCTTGCCGTCTTTGACGTACAGGCTCCAGCCGCCGAACCGGCCGGCCTGACAGAGGATCACGCCCTCGCACCCCTTCGGCGGCACATCCAGTTCGGCGGTGATCGTGTGCGAGACGTTTTTGGTGTTGATGAACACGTTCTCCATCATCCCGGTCATCCCGGTGAAGACGGTGAGCGACTTGCGGCCCCGCATGAGGTCGGGCCGGCCAACGAGTCGGGCGTCGAGGCGCTCGTTCACTCGGTCGTCCAACGGCAGCACGTGGAACTTCACCGCCTCTTTGAGGAACAGCGCTTGGAGCTCTTTCAACTTCTCCGGGTGCTTGTCTGCGACGTTGTGCGCCTCGCTGAAGTCTTCGTCCACGTGGTACAGTTCCCAGCGGTCCTTGTCGAAGGCGTCGGTACGCGGCTTCCCCTCCCACGGGGCCTTGTGGACGGTGCCCGCGACCCAGCCCTCGTGGTAGATCGCGCGGTTGCAGAAGATCTCGAAGTACTGGGTCGTGTGCCGGTCTTTGGCTTTCGCGTCGTCGAACGAGTAAACCATGCTCACGCCCTCAATCGGCCGTTGCGCGATCCCGTTCACCGACTTCGGTTCGGGCAGCCCGCACGCATCCAGTACCGTCGGGGCCACGTCGATCACGTGGTGGAACTGGCTCCGCACCTCGCCCTTCGCCTTGATGCGCTGCGGCCAGTGGGCGATGAGCGGGTTGCGGGTGCCGCCGAAGTTCGCGGCCACCTGTTTGGTCCACGTGAACGGCGTGCAGCCGGCCACGGCCCACCCGGCCGCGTAGTGGCCGTAGGAGTTCGGCCCGCCCAAATCGTCGATCCGCTTCAGGATGTCCGCGGTCTTCTCCGGCACGCCGTTGAAATACGTGGACTCGTTGAACAGCCCGTTCATTGTGCCTTCGGCGCTGGCCCCGTTGTCGCCGATGATGTAGAGGAACAGGGTGTTGTCCATCGCGCCCATGTCGTCGAGCGACTTGACGAGCCGGCCGATCTCGTGATCGGTGTGCTCACCGAACCCGGCGAACACTTCCATCTGCCGGGCGAACAAGCGCCGCTCGTCGGCGCTCAACTTATCCCAGTCCTTGATCGCCTCGGGTTTGGCGGCGAGGGCGGCCTTCTCCGGTACCACACCGAGCTTCTTCTGGTTCGCCAGCGTGAGCTCGCGCTGCTTGTCCCAGCCGTGGTCGAACTTGCCCTTGTACTTCTCGATGTACTCCTTCGGTGCGTGGTGCGGGGCGTGCGTCGCGCCGGGGGCGAAGTACACGAAGAACGGTTTGTCCGGTGTCAGCGCCTTCTGGTACTGGGTCCAAGCGATGGCCTGATCGGTCATGTCGGTGGTGAAGTGGTAGTTGGGGGTCTTGGGCACCTCGACCTTGGTGAGGCCGTCGTAAATGAGGGGGGCCCACTGGTTCGTCTCGCCGCCGATGAACCCGTAGAACTTGTCGAATCCGCTGCGGGTGGGCCAGCGGTCGGTCGGGCCGGACGGGCTCACCTCCCACACCGGGCACTCGTGGTACTTGCCGAACGCCGCGGTGCTGTAGCCGTTGAGCCGGAGCATCTCGGCCAGCGGGGCGACGTTCTGCGGACGCGACCCGGTCTGGCCGGGGAACGCAGTCGCCGTCTCGGTGATCGACCCCATGTTGCACGAGTGGTGGTTGCGCCCGGTCAGTAGCGCCATCCGCGTGGGCGAGCACAGCGCCGTGGTGTGGAACCGGTTGTACCGCAGCCCGTTATTCGCGAGGCGCTCGGCCGTAGGCATGTGCACCGGTCCGCCGAACGCGCTGGACTGCCCGAACCCCATGTCGTCGATGAGCACGATGACGACGTTCGGCGCGCCCTTCGGGGCGCTCACCTGAAAGAACGGCGGTGCCTTGGCCTTGCGCGCGTCGACCTCCGTGATGACCGGTCGCTTCGGCTCCGCGAGTGGCAGCACGGTGCGGTCCGGCTCATTGGGCCCCGGCGCGGGCGCGGCCCCGGGTTGTCCCGGTGCGGGACGGCTCGCGCCGAACAGGTACGCGCACGCCGCGACGGCGCAGACGGCAACGAGGGTACAGGCGCGGGAAAGGCGTACGGGAAGCACTGGCGTCTCCGCAGACGGTGGGAAGGGTTAGAGCGGACGTTCTCGCCCGCTCCGTTCGGTTCTTACCCCGCGCGCCGATTCGTGCGGCGCGCGGGTGCGAGTCAGGGATTCGGCGCGGCGGCCGGTTCCGGGATCCGCACCAGCACGAACTGTTGGGTGTTGTCCTTGCTGAAGTGTACCAGTATCGGGGTCTCGTCGCGCGTCAAATTGGCAACACCGGCTTCGTACACTACGGCACTCTTTTCGCCGACGGTCCACGCGGTCCGCTGGCTCTTCTTGTCCACCCGACCGTGAACCGGCAGGATGGTGTCGGTGAACGCGTCGTAGTAGTTGCCGCGAATCACCCCGGCCTTGTTCACGGCCAACTGGAACACCTTGTCCGACGTTTCCTCGTCGCCGCGGACCATGGCGAACACGCCGAGCGGTTGCCACTCGTCCTTTTCGTCCGCTCGTGCTTGGCGGCCGTCGGCCGCGAGTTGCTCCGCTTGGGAGTAGTAGTCCGCCTCGCTCGCCACGCGCTCGCCGTCCACGTACACGGCGCTCTCGTTGTACACCACGTTGGTACCGTAATCCAAATAGATCGGTTGGGGCGGCAGGCCGACGAACGTGGACACGGTGACGAACTGCGGGACCGCCCACACGCGCCCCGCGGCCCACCCGGCGGTGAACCACGCGCCCGGGTGGGTGCGGTACCACGCGGGCGTGAACACCGTGCGGTGGACGAACCCGCCGCGCACTTGGGTGCCGTACGCGGGTAGCGTGGTCGCACCCCAGTGAACGGTCCCGGGGCGCCCGAGTGGCGG
>JALHNS010000492.1 GCA_022843445.1 Gemmata sp. | reverse complement strand
CCGCGTCGCGTCGGCGGACGAGGCCATGCGCGCGCTGCTGCCGTTCCTGCCGTCCGCGCCGCCGTCGTCGCGCGCCGGGGTGCCCGCGCTCGCGCGGCTACCGCAGGGCGAGAGCCGGAGCGAGCAGAACACGCCCCCGACGGCCGAAATCGCGCCGGCCCGCGTGCTCATCGTGGACGACCAACCGGACATCCGGCGGTTGTGCCGCGTCGCGCTGGTGGCCGAGGGGTTGGTGTGCGACGAGGCCGGCACCGGCCCGGACGCCGTCGCGATCGCCGGCACCCGCCCCTACGATCTCGTGCTCTTGGATGTGGACCTGCCGGGCTTCAGCGGCGAGCAGGTGCTGGCGCGGCTGCGCCGCCAGCCGCCGGTGCCGCACCTGAAGGTCATCATGTTCTCCGGCGCGGCCAGCGGCGACGACCTGTCCCGCATCATGCTCGCCGGGGCCGACGACTTCGTGACCAAGCCGTTCAGCGTGGTGCAACTGCGCGCCCGCGTGAAGGCCGCGCTGCGCCTCAAGGAGGCGCAGGACCGCACCGACGTGCTGAACCGCCAACTGGTGACGGTGAACGCCGAACTGGAGCAAGCGGTGCGGGCCCGCGACGGCGAACTGCTCCGCGCGCGCAACGGCCTCGTGCTGGCGCTGGCGAAGATCGTGGAGCACCGGTCGCACGAAACCGGGCGGCACCTGCAGCGCATGCAGCGGTACTGTCGCGCGCTGGCGGAAGCGGCGGCGGCGGTGCCCGCGCTGGCGGCGCAGCTCACGCCCGACTACGTCGCCGCGATCGAGGACGCGGTGCCCCTGCACGACGTGGGCAAGGCCGCGCTGCCGGACTACATCCTGAACAAGCCCGGCCCGTTCGACCCCGGCGAGCGGCTGCTCATGCAGGCGCACACCACCATCGGCGCCGACACCTTGCGCGAGGTGGCGAAGTTGCACCCGTTCGCCACCGGGTTCCTGCACACCGCCATCGACATCGCGCGCGCGCACCACGAGCGGTGGGACGGCACCGGCTACCCGGACCGGCTCGCGGGCGAAGCGATCCCGCTCGCGGCGCGCGTGGTGGCCGTCGCGGACGTGTACGACGCCCTGCGGTGCCGGCGCGTCCACAAGCCGGCCCTGAGCCACCACACCGCGACGATGACCGTCACCGACGGCTCGCCCGGCCACTTCGACCCCGCGCTGGTGGACGCGTTCCGCCGCGTGGCCCCCCTGTTCGACGCCATCTTCCGCGAGTGCGCGGACTGAGCACCGCGGCCCCCCGCGCCGCGCATTTCACACGACATTCACGCGACCGCCACCGTTTCGCAAGCGCGCGCGCCTAGCTCAACTGTGGGCGCGCTTGCGCCCGCACTCGTACCCTTCGTACTCGCGGAGGTTCCCATGCGCGCGCTCCGTTCGCGGTCCGCGTTCACGCTGATCGAATTGCTGGTGGTGATCGCGATCATCGCGATCCTGATCGGGCTGCTGCTCCCGGCCGTTCAGAAGGTCCGCGAGGCCGCGGCCCGCATGAGCTGCTCGAACAACCTGAAGCAGCTCGGCCTCGCGGCCATGAACTACGAGAGCAGCTACGGGGCCATCCCGCCGAGTCTCGTGGTGAACATCGGCAACCCGCCGGGCGGGAGCGGCCAACCGGGGTTCCCGTACCCTGCGATCGTCCACTCGTGGGCCCCCAACTTCCTGCCCTACATCGAGCAAGACAACCTGTACCGGCTGTACAACCTGAACTTCCCGTGGTTCTCGTCGCCCAGCATCGTGCCCGGCACGCCGAACAACCAAGCGGTGCTCCAAACCCCGGTGAAGACGTTCATCTGCCCGTCCGCGCCCGGCGGCATCGAGCGCCGCGCGAGCGGAAGGTTCAGCTTCGGCGTGCCGTTCCCGTTCCAGAACCTCGCGGTGACCGACTACGCGACGTGCAGCTCGATCAACCCCGGCTCGATCACCTTCTTCGGCTACCCGGCCGGCACCACGCAGGCGACGCTGTACAGCGCGATGCAACCGGAACTGCAAGGCGCGGGCGTGCCGGCACTGGGCGCGCCGGTGTCCAAGGCGAACCCGATTACCGCGATCCTCGACGGCACGAGCAACACCATTCTGCTGTGCGAGAGCGCGGGCCGGCCGACGGCGTACCTCGGCGGCGGGGTCGAAGCCGGCCGCACCTACTCCGACGGCGGTTGGGGTAACCACGAGAATGACTACGGCCTCGACGGTGCGGTTTCGAAGACCAGCCGCAGCAGCCCCGGGAACTGCGTCATCAACTGCCACAACGACAACGAGACGTACTCGTTCCACAGCGGCGGCGCGATGCACGTGTTCGCGGACGGCAGCGTGCGGTTCGTGCGCGAGAGCATCGCCCCACAGACCTACGCGGCGCTCATCACCGCCCGCGGCGGTTCGCTGACCGCGGCCGAAACCAGCCCGAGCACCGACTGACGCCGAGTTCGAGCGATTTGGCGAACGGCCGGCGTGAACCGGCCGGTTGTTGAGCGCTTTCGTACCGGCCGGCTCACACCGGCCGCTCGCCTCCGCCCCTTCGGGAGCCTGCCATGCGCGGTTCGCTGTTCGCACTGTTCGTGCTCGCCCTCGCGGGGTGCGGGAGCGGCTCGCGCCCGGACCCGGTGCCGGCGGGCGGGAAGGTCGCGTACCGCAAGTCCGCGATCCCGGTCGGGGCGCTCGTCGTGTTCCACCCCACCGACCCGGCCGTTGAGAAGCAGATCGGCGGTAAGCCGTTCGCCAAAGTGAAAGACGACGGCACCTTCGAGCTGACGACCTATTCCGAGGGCGACGGCGCGCCGCCGGGCGAGTACGGCGTCACGGTGGACTGGCGACCGCCGGCGAAGGGGGCCAAGTTCGCGCTCGGCGAAGGGGGCGGCGGCGGCGGCGCGCCGGCTCTGAACGCGAAGTACAGCACCCCGCAGCAGCCGTTCACGAAAGTGACCGTGAAGAAGGGCGAGGCGAACCGCTTCAGCTTCGAAGTGGATTAGAGCGGTTTCGGAACCGGTGTCGCGAATGCGACGCGGAGCGTCGTGCCACTATAACTATAGTGGCACGACGCTCCGCGTCGTTGTGGCCGGTGCGCTCCGAACCGGCTCGAAAATCCGCGCCGAACCGCGAACCCGTGCCCCGGTGTGTGCGTCCTATCTTCGCACACACCGTCCGACGGTTGCGGCGCTGGGCCTCCGAAGCTCGGCCGGCTGGTTCGACTCCGGCACGGTGTACTCGGGACGTTCCGCGTTCCCGGTTCCGAAGTTCCATGCACCCGCGTGGAACTTGGAACTCGGGAACTTGGAACCGAACCGTGCCCCGTCCGACGGCTGCGGCGCTGGGTCTACGAAGCCCGGTTGTGAAGGTTCGACTCCTTCACGGGGTACTCCGCTCTACGATAGCACGTCCCACTTCGACGCGAACGTGAGTACGGCGCGGGCCAACTCCGGGCGCGCGGCGCACCAACAATCGTCGAACAAGTAGTACTGCACGAAGCTGTCGGAATCGGTGACGCCCGGTTGCGGCGCGTCGCTCCAGCAGCCCTCGTGCAGGCACGCGGTCGCTGCGCGCTCGTGGACGCGCACGAGGTCGAGTTCCGGCTTGTAGTTCTTTTCGCGGATGCACGCGGCCGGGAGGCGCAGCGCGCGGTCCAGTAGGTGCAAGCCCGCGGGCGGCAGGTCGCGGTCGGTGAGCCAGTCCGAATACGCCCCCCACGCGGTGCGGTCGTCCGGGTGCGCGCGAAGTGCCTTCAGGAACCCCGCGTCTTCACCCGTCGGTTTCTCCAGCAGTTCGTCGAGCGCGACGTCGAGCCGGCGCAGCGGCAGCGGCCAATCGTCGGTGTCGTCGGTCGCGCACAAGACGTGCGAAACGAGGTCCGGCAGGCGCAGGCCGTCGATGTGGTCCGCGGGCATCAGGTCTTCGAGGTTGTACTTGCAATCGATGTAGCCGTAGGCGACGTACAACCGCCCCGCGCCGGTGCCGGCCGGTTCGTTCGCGCGAGTGTCGGGCAGCTTCGGCGCGCGGCCGGCGCTCGCGCCCGCGGGCAGCGCCCAGTCGTCGTGAAGCAGGAACGCGACCTTCGCCGGGTGCTTCGCGCGGAACGCGTCGTCGAAGGCGTAGATGCCGCGCTGGTTGTCGTCCCAATCGGTGAGGTATTGCAGGTAGTTTCGGCCGTGCGCTTCCTCTTCGCAGTAGTAGCAACTGCCGATCCACGCTTTCACTTCGGCGAACGTGCGGGGGGCGCGGAGCGAGTCCGGTTCGCTCTCGTCGCGGACGAACAGCGTGCCGAGCGGTTCGGCGACGAGCGGCGAGAAGAGTTGCGCCGCGTACTCTTGTGCCGCGGCGCGCGTGTCGAACGAGCGCCACACGTCCTTCGCCCACGCGACGATGCTCTCGTGTTCGAAGCGGAACGCGAATTTCTCGGTGGGCGCGCCGAAGCTGCACCGGTACACGAAGTGAACGGCCATCGGTCGGCCCTCGAAGCGGCGGGGCGCACCGGCCTTTTTATGAGCTGCGCGGCTTGCTCGCGCCCGCCGGCACCTGCTATGCTGTGCGGGCCGCGGCTCGGTCACATTAGACAGACCGAATTGCGAACGTCCGTTTCCTCCCGCCGGTCCGCACTTTCTCTGAGGGTTTCAACGATGAGCGCCCGCTTCGTTGTCGTTTGTCCGTCGTGCTCGGGTCGGTCGGAAGTCGAGGTGCCCAATCCGGCCCTCTGCCCGAAGTGCGGGGCCGAACTCCCTGCGGCGCGCGTCGCGTCGGCCGCCGATTGGGGCAGCGCCCCGCCCGAACCGCCGCGCGCGCGACCGGTGTCCCCGCCCCGCGCGCGACCGGTT
>JALHNS010000491.1 GCA_022843445.1 Gemmata sp. | reverse complement strand
GGCGGCGCGGGCGGCGCGGGCGGCGGCACCGGGGCCGGCGGGCTGGGGTCTTTGAACGGATCGCCCAGCTTCTGCGGGGCCGGGGCCGTCGCGGCCGGCGGGGTCTTGCTGCTGTACTCGTCGGTGTCGAGGTACATCAGCACGCACCCGGTCGCGATGGCGACCAGCGTGAGGAACAGCATCATCACGTAGGGGCCGTCGCGGGCCACCGGTTGGGGCCGCTTGTCGTCGTCGTCCTTGTATTTCTTCGCCATGACTGGAGCTCCGGGTGCGTGTGTGTGCGGTCAGCGGACGCGGCCCACGGTGTCGCCCTTCTTGGGCAGTTCGTCCGAGCGCAACTGCGTGAGCGCGACCGGGCGGGCCGGGCGGAACTCGGCCACCGCGTCCTTCGGGCGCAGGGTGCCGGTGACGACGAGCGTGCCGAGGTACTTGCCGCCGCCGGTCTCGCGGTACACGTCGAGCTTGCTGCCCGGTTCGAGGCCCGCGTCGATGCCGATGTTGATGAGCACGAACCCGTCGGTGCTCATGTTGGCTTCCACGGTGCCGCGAATGTTCTCCGGGAGCGGGGCCGGGGCCTTCTCGACGCTCCGCAGCACGGTGGCGGTGCCGCCCGCGCCGCCGGTCTGCCTCAGTTCGCTGACCTGCGCGACGAGCGTCTCGATGCGCTTCGCGTTCTCGTCGGCGATGGCCCGGGCGAGCCGGGCGTCGTTCTCGGCCCCGAGCCGGGCGCGGTCGGCCGCTTCCTTCAACAGCACCAGTTGCACGGCCTGATCTTGGAGCAAGTTGTTGCGGTCGCGGGTGGTCTTCAGCTCGTCCTGAATGGCCTTCACTTGGGCGTCGCGCACGTTGGCCTGCGCTTGCAGCGCGGTGTAGTTGGCGAGCAACTTCTTGTAGTCGGCGTCGTCCTTGGAGCGGGTGGCCTTCACGTCTTCCAGCCCCTTCTCCAGTTCGGCGGCGCGCTTCCGCTCGGCGTCGTAGAGCTGGTTGAGGGCCGCGAGCGCGACGGCCCCCGCGCGGGCCTCCCTCTCGCGGAACTTCTCGCTGTCCTCGAACGCCTTCTTGTACTGGTCGGCGCGCACCTGCCAGTTGGTGCGCGTGGCGAACGCGGCGGCGGAGAAGTAGGCCCACGCGCCCGCGCCGATGAACACGAGGAACGTCAGGATTTTGCCGAACCAGCTCATCGCTCATCCCCCCCGGGCGCGGCGCTCGTGCCGCGCAGTGGTCCGTGTGTCGTGTGTGCCGCGGTTACGGGTTCTCGACGCCCAGTTCCTTGAGCCGCGCCCGGAGCTGGCGCGCGCGCCGGAGCACCGTTTCGCGGGTCTCGTACACGTCCACCTCGAACGTAGACAGGTAGAACAGTTCCGCCTGTACGCTGTCGCGGATCTCGCCCATGCGGAGCGCCCGCTGCTCCGTCACGTCCACCTCGGCACTCAACTTGTTGAACACCTTCTGCTGCTCGCCGATCTGTTCGGTCAGTTCCACGATGCGGTTCGTGTCGCCGCTGAGCGTGCCGAGCAGCCCGTCGAGGCCGGGGAGCGGGCGGCCGTCCACGCCGACCACCGCTTTGCCCTTCGGGGCCGCGCCGGGCGCGAGGTCGTGCAAGTTCGTGAGCGGGTCGATCACCGGTTCGTAGAACCCCTTGCCGGCGCTTTTGGGGTTGCCCGGGTCCACGAGGTCCTTCGGGTTCCCCTTGTGCGCCCACCGCAGCCGCTCGGCGTAAGCGGCCCCGCGGTCGGCCCGCGCCTTCTCGCGCTCCTCCAGCGCCTTCAGGTTCGCCCCCCACGACTGGCTCGCGAACCCGGCGGTGCGGATCTGCGCCCCGGCCTCGGCCTTCAGTTGCTCGAACATCAGCGCCCGCTCGTTGCGCTCGCCGGCCGCCGCCTTGTCGAACCACGCCGGGCGGTGAACGTACGCGGTCACCGACCACGCCATGACGCCGAGGCCGACGATCAGGTTCAGCAGCGCCAGCAGTTTGCCGATCGCAGTCATCGCCGCACCGTGGGTGTTCGTCCGTGTCTTCGTCTTCTGGCCCTCTCCCCGCGTCAGCGCGGGAGAGGGCGGCCGAGTCTTCGAGGCCGGGTGAGGGGCGAACACGCAACACCATTCGAGTGTTGCTGAAGCGCGCGTGTAGCTCACCCCTCACCCGCCCGCGAAGCGCGGGCGCCCTCTCCCGTAAGGGGAGAGGGCAAAAACACAACCCGCGGGCCGCTTACGGCAGCCGGCCGGAGCGCTCGCGCTCCTTCTCCACCAGCAGTTGCTCCAGCCGGTACACCTCGTCCAGCGTCAGCGCCACCTCGCGCTGCACGTCGAACAGTTGCGCCTCGAGCGCGGACTGCCGCACGAGCAACTCGTCCACTTCGTTCTTCACCTTCGTGTAGAGCGCGACCAGTTCGGCCAGTTGCGTGCGGCGGCGGTTCACCGCGTCGTCGGCCGCGGCCTTCTGCTCCTCGAGCTTGAGCCGCTCGGCGGCCTGCAACCGGGCGCGGTCCGCGGTCTGGGTCGCGGCCTCGCGCAGTTGCGCCTCGTGCGCCACGAACGCCGCCTGCTCGCCGGGAATGCCGCGGTCCACGTGCTTGGTCATGTCGGCGAACCGCAGCGCCTGCGCCGCGATCACCTTGCCGTACTTGCGCAGCCCGACGATCGCCGCGACGCGCTTCTGCCACATCGCGTCTCCGTCCAAGTGGACCAGCAGGTGCGCGGCCCGCGTCTGGCGGTCCACCTCGTCGAGCGCGGGGCCGGCCCGCCACTCGCCCAACTTCTTCAGCGCCTCGCGCGCCGCCGCGTTGTCGTCGGCCGGGGGCGCGGGTGGGCCGTCGGCCGGTTGCGGCTTCTCGACGGCCGCGGCGAACCGAGCCTTCAGCGCCTTGTCGAGCGCGTCGAGGTCGGCGGCGCGGTCGCCCTTGGCCGCGCCGGTCGCGTCGCGGTCGGAGAGCAGCGCGAGGTACGCGTTGCGCACGTCGACGGTCTCGGCCTGCGGGAGCAGCCAGAACCGGTACAACTCGATCTTCTCCGCGGGGCCGAGGGCCTCTTTCGCCAGTTCGCCGAACACCAGCCCCTGCACGCGCTTCACCTCGGCCACCACGCTCGGCACCGGCATCTGGCCGGCCAGTTGCACCTTGGAGGTGGAATCGGCCGCGGGCGCACCGGCGGTCTCGGCGAAGTACTTTTCGATCAGCTTGCGGCTGACGGTGCTGGTGCGCTCGCCGCCGGCCATCGGGACGACGAACGGGGTCTCGTCGTCGGCGCTGAAGGCGTCCGGGCCGTCGTACGGAAGCCCTTGCAGCACCAGCACGTGCTTCAGCCCGGCCGCGGTGATCGTCTGCCGCCCCTTCCAGTTCTCGGTGGCGAGGTAGACGAACCCGGCCCCGGCGAGCAGGTTGATGACAATCAGCAGGATGCCGAACAGTCTCATGGCGTTCGTGTCCCTGCAAAGTTCCGGTGCGAGTTCCGGCCGGACATGGAGTTGCGCCGCCGTACAGCGATTGTGACGGACGACCCCGACCTTGACAAGCGCGGAACGCGGACAAACCGCGGGAGTTCGCGAAGCCGCGCGGGGTGCGTCGGTCTTAGCGATTATGTCGCGCCCGGACCGAACCTGTCGGAACCGGGCCAATTGGCGCAACCGTTCCGCGCGCAACTGCCCGCCGGGGGCCGCGGTTTGCACTATAAGTACAATTACCGGTGCGGTTCCGTCCGCCGCCGGCCGCGCCGGAGCACTTATGAGCAGCGAAGCGCCGATCCCCAGTCAGCTCGGCAAGTACGATGTGATCTCCAAGATCGCCGAGGGCGGGATGGGATCCGTCCACAAGGGCCGCAACCGCGAAACGGGCGAGATCGTCGCCATTAAGGTGATCGCCCCGGCCACCGCGAAGAACCCCGTTCTGCTCCAGCGGTTCGAGCGCGAGTTCCAAACCACCAAGCTGCTGAACCACCCGAACGTGGTGAAGGCGCTGGACTACTCCGGCGCGCAGCCGCACCCGTACATCGTGATGGAGTTCGTGGACGGGCAGTCCATCGGGCAGCGGCTCGAGCAGAAGGGCGCGTACCCGGAAGCCGAGGCGGTGAAGCTCATCGCGCAGGTGTGCGACGGCCTCCAGAGCGCCCACAAGCAGGGCCTAGTTCACCGCGACATCAAGCCGGACAACATCCTAGTGACGCGCGACGGCGTCGCGAAGATCACCGACATGGGCCTCGTGAAGGAAGTGGAAGGCGACCTGAACCTGACCCGCACCGGGCGCGGCCTCGGCACCCCGCACTACATGGCCCCGGAGCAGTTCCGCAACGCGAAAACCGTGGACGTGCGCGGCGACATCTACTCGCTCGGCGCGACGCTCTACGCGATGGTGACGGGCGTCATCCCGTTCGACAACGCCAGCCCGCTCGACTGCTGGATGAAGAAGATTCGCAACGAGTTCCCCACGCCCAAAGAACTGAACCCGGCGGTCTCGGAGCGCGTGGACTGGGCGATCCGCCGCGCGATGAGCGCCGAACCGAACCAGCGGCCCTCCAGTTGCCGCGAGTTCGTGGAAGACCTGACCGGCCAGAGCCGCAACGCGCCGGCCGCGACCGCGGTGCCGGCGCAGGCCGCCGACGTGTGGTATCTGGTGTACCGCGACGAGAACAGCCAGCCCCACACCGTGAAGGGCAGCACCGAGAGCATCCGCAAGGCGCTGCGCGACCGGCTGCTCGGCGACCCCACGGGCATCGTGGTGAGCCGCACCAAGCACGGACAGTTCACGCCCATTCAGAGCACCGCGGAGTTCCGCGACCTCGTGCCGGCGGCGCGCCCCGGCGGCGCGGACGCCATCGTGGACTACGCGCCCGCCCCCCAGACCCCCAGC
>JALHNS010000490.1 GCA_022843445.1 Gemmata sp. | reverse complement strand
CCGCGGGCGGAACGGGGGCGTAGTGGTCGCGCGCCACCGGGTCGTACTCGCGCCCCTCGGCGCGCGGGTCCAGCGGCAGGCCCGGCGGCTTCGCCCACAGCGCCCCGCCCGCCAGCACCAGCGCACACACCGCGATTCGCCGCACCATCGGTTCGCCCCCTCGGATCGCTTCGCCCACCGGTATAGCTCCCGCCGGCGCGCGCACAACCCCACGTTTGCCACCCGTTCCGCTCAAGTTTTCACTTGACGCACACACGGCCGCGGGTATGAGGCCCGCCGCACACACACGCCAACGCACGACGACCGACCCGCGTCCGGGGGGACGCGGGCGGAGCGCCGGGCCCGTTCAAGGACGAACGCATGAACCCGTGGAGCGCCGCGCGCCTCAGCCGCCGCCACCTGCTCGCGTGCGCCGCCGGCGCGCTGGGTGCCGCCGGGTGCAAATCGGGCGACAAGCCGCTGGACGTGCAGAAGCGCGCGCAGGTGAACGACGACCCGCGCGACGGCGAGGTCGTCACGGTGGGCGCGAAGACCACCGTGGGCAACACCGACCCGATTCTGGCGAGCGGCGTGGCGCTGGTGTCGCAACTCGCGGGCACCGGCAGCAGCCCGCCGCAGGGCGGCTGGCGCAGCAAGCTCGAAGAGGACTTCAAGAAACTGCGCCGCGACCAGCAGATCAACGTGAAGGCGCTGCTGGACAACCCGGAGCGCAGCACGTCGCTGGTGCTCGTGACGGTGCTGATCCCGCCCGGCGCCCGCAAGGGCGAGCGCGTGGACGTGCAAGTCACACTGCCCGAGGAGAGCAAGACCACCAGCTTGCAGGGCGGCGTGCTGTTCCCGTGCGACCTGTACGAGAGCGAAAGTTCGGGCAACATCCGCGCCGCGGTGCGCGGCACCGCACCCACGAACCCCGGCGTGCTGCTGCTCGGCAAGGTGTGGGCGAAGGCCGGCGGGCCGCTCGTGGCCGGGAACTTCGAGTCCGACGCGCCGAAGCGCGCCGGCGCGGCCGACGTGGACCAGCAGGGCCGCCCCGCGTACAAGGCCGGGTTCATCGCGGGCGGCGCGACCGTGACCGACAACCGCCCGTACTACCTCATCCTGAACCCCAACGACCAGAACGTGCGCATCGCCAGCGGCATCGCCGAGCGGCTGAACGCCACGTTCCACGGCACCGGCGACCCGAACCGCAAGGTGGCCGAAGCGAAGTCCAAAGACTTGGTGCTCTTGAACGTGCCGTACACCTACCGGCACAACCACTACCGGTTCCTGCTGACCGCGCGGCACGTGCCGTACTCCTCCGTGGGCGCGGACTACCGCACGATGCTCGAAGACGAACTGATGGACCCGACCACCGCGCTGGTGGCCGCGGTGAAGCTCGAAGCGCTGGGCGGTGACTGCCGCAAGAGCCTGCGGTTGGGCCTCGAAAGCCCGTCGCCGTGGGTGCGGTTCGCGGCGTCCGAGGCGCTCGCGTACTTGGGCCAGACCGACGGCGCGACCGAACTCGCGCAACTCGCCAAGGACCACCCGGCGCTCCGCGCGCACGCGCTGAAGGCGCTCGCGTCGATCGACGACTCGGTCGCCACGGACCGGCTCGTGGACATGCTCGCGAGCGCCGACCCGGAGCTGCGCCAAGGCGCGTTCATCGCGCTGCGGCTGGCCGACGAGCGGCACCCGGCGCTGAACGGCACGCTGATGAACCGCTCGTACTGGCTGCACCGCGTCGCGCCGGACGCGCCGCCGGCCGTTCACCTGAGCACCGCGGGGCGCAGCGAGATCGTGGTGTTCGGCAACGGCGCGACGCTCCGCGACGTGGGCACGCCGATGGCCGTGGGCGGCGACTTCACCGTCACCGTGCCGGAGGGCGAGGTGCTCGCGAAGGTGACCCGCGTGGTGAAGGGGCGCGACGGCGCGGAGGTGAAGGACGTGCGGTGCGCCGCGAACGTGGCCGGCGTGCTCGGCGCGATGGCCGCGCTGGGCGGGGGCTACGCCGAGGCCATCGAGTTCGTGCGCCGCGCGGCGCGGGCGGACCTGATCGCCGGGAAGCTGGTGGTGGACTCGATCCCGCGCGAGATGAGCCTGCACCAACTGGTGGGGTTCGCCAAGATCGATACGACGCTGGCGCGGGCGAACGCGGAGGTGGCGAAGGTGGGCACCGTGAATCCGGACGTGGCCGCGAACGGGTTCAACCTGCCCGCGACCGCCGACGAATCGGTACCGCCCGCCGGTGCGCAGCTCGCGCGCCCGCCGCTGAACCGCGACCCCGGCCGCATCTTCGGGCCGAAGCGCGCCCCCGACGCGCCCGCGGTGCTCGACCCCGCGGTGGTGCCGGCCGGCAAGTAGTTATTGGTTATTGGTTGTTGGTTGTTGGTTGTTCGCGTCGATCTCGCGCGAACGGCGATAGCCAATGACCGTCAGCAAATGACCAATAACCAATAACGAATCACTCCCATGTTGAAGCGCCTCGAACTCGTAGGCTTCAAGTCGTTCGCCGACAAGACGCGGTTCGACTTCGCGCCCGGCATCACGGGCGTCGTCGGACCGAACGGGTCCGGCAAGAGTAACGTCGTCGACGCCGTGCGCTGGATTCTGGGCGAGCGCTCCGCCAAGAACCTGCGCGGCGGCGAAATGGCCGACGTGATCTTCAACGGGTCGGCGTCGCGCAAGAGCCTCGGCCTCGCCGAAGTCAGTGTCACCTTCGACAACGCCCGCCGGCTGCTCAGCATCGACGCGGACGAAGTGCAACTCACGCGCCGCGTGTACCGCGACGGCACCGGCGAGTACCTCATCAACGGCCAGATGGCCCGCCTGAAGGACATCGAAGAGATGCTCCGCGGCAGCGGGGCCGGCAGCGGCGGCTACACGATCATCGCACAGGGCCGCGTGGACGAACTGCTTCAGGCGAGCACCAAGGACCGGCGCGAGATCTTCGACGAGGCCGCCGGCATCAGCCGGTTCAAGGCGAAGAAGCACGAGACGCTCCGCAAGCTCGCGCAAGTCGAACTGAACCTCACGCGCTCGAAGGACAAACTCGACGCGCTCGACGGGCAACTGCGGACGCTGCGCATGCAGGCCGCGAAAGCCCAGAAGTATAAGGAGCACTCCGACCGGCTGCGCGAGCTGCGCGTCGGCCTTGGGGCCCGCGAGTACCGCGAATTTACTGCCGCGCTCGCGGTAGAGCGGTCGGCGCTCGAGGCACTGAAGGCCGAAGCCAGCGACGCCGGGGCCGAGGCCGAAGCGCTCGAGCGCCGCGCGAAGGAACTCGACTGGGCCGTCTCGCGGGGCGAAGAGGCGCTGCGGCACCACGAGGCCCAACTGGCGACCGCGCGGCAGCAGATCGCGGCGCACGAAACCAACTTCAAGCACGAGCGCGCCGCCGCGAACGCGCTCGACGCGGAACTACTGAAGCTCGGCCGACAGCGGGCCGAACTCGGGTTCCGCGCGAAGGCCGTGGAAGCGGACGCGGCTCGCGCCGCGACCGACGCGGCCCGCGCCGACGAGCACCTCGCGGAAGTGCAGCACGACGCGAACGCGGCCGGGGTGGCGCTCGCGGAGATCGTCGCGCACCTCGCGGAACTGGAGCACGAGAGCACGGAGGGTTCCTCGCGGCAGTTCGATCTGGTGCGCCAAGCCGCGGCGAGCCGGAGCGCGGCGAACGCGGCGCTCGCGCAAGTGGAGCGCATGCAGAAGGAGTACACCGCGAAGCTGCACGCGGCCGACCACAAGCGCGCGCAGCGGGCCGCGCTCGCGGAGGCGCTCGACGGCCTGTCGCAAGCCGGGGCCGACGTGCAAGCGCGCCTGACCGCGGCCCGAGCGCGGGTGGCGGCGCTGCACGCCGACCGCGACGCGCTCGACCTGCGCGCGGAAGCGGCCCAAACGCGGCTCGAACAGTTGCGCGTGCGGCAGGGCGACCTGCGCGGCCGCATCGACGTGCTCGAAGGGTTGGAGCGGTCGCAAGAGGGCTTGGGCGCGGGCGTGCGGCAGGTGGTGGAGCGCCTGTCCGGCGCACCGGACGTGTTCGGCCTCGTCGCGGACCTGCTCACCGTGCCGCGCGAAGTCGCACCGCTCGTCGAACTCGCGCTCGGCGAAACGGCACAGCGGTTCGTCGTGCGGGCGGGCACCGCGGACGCGGTCGCGGCGGCGGCGGGCGAGGTCGCGGGGCGCGTCGGGTTCGTGCCGTGTCAGCGGCCGACCAGCGCCCCCAACCCCTTCGCGCTGGCGCGGTTCGTGTCGTGCGAGCACCCGGACGCCGCGGGGCTACCCGAACAGCTTTTGGGGCGCGTGCTCGTCGCCGACACGCTGGCGCACGCGCGGCGGCTGAGCGCGGAGCACCCCGAGTGCCGCGCGGTCGCGCGGTCCGGCGAGTTGCTCGAACCGGACGGCGCGCTCACGGTCGGCCCGCTCAAGGCCGGGGCCGAAGCGGGCCTCGTGTCGCGCAAAAGCGAACTGCGCGACCTGCGCGAACAGTACCGCGCCACGTCGTCGCACGTGGCGCGCGCCGAAGTGGAACTCGCGGACCTGCGCCGCCAAGCCGACGAAGCCGACGGCGTCATCGAGGCCGTGCGGGCCGAAGTGGCGCTCCTTTCGGACGAAGCCGGCGGGCTGATGCAGCGCATCGCGGCGCAGCGGCAGCAGGTGGAAGGGTTGGACGCGGAACTCGACCTGAACCGCTCGGAGTGCCGCTCGCTTGAGCGGCAGGTGCAAGAGGGCGAGGCCGCGTGGGTGGCCGCGCGGGCCGAAGCCGAAGACGCGGAAGAGGCGTCGGCGGAGATCGCGGAGCGGCTCGCCGAACTGAAGCGCGCGACCGAAGAGGGCGCGGGGGAGCGCGAGCGCCGGCAGCAGGCGCACACCGCGGCGCAGGTGGCGCTGGGCCGCGCCGCGGCCGACCGCGATCGCGC
>JALHNS010000489.1 GCA_022843445.1 Gemmata sp. | reverse complement strand
GCCTCGTGGGCCGCAACGGCGCGGGCAAGAGCACGATGCTCAAACTGATGAGCCGCATCACGCCGCCAACGTCGGGCGAGATCCTCATGCGCGGCCGCGTGGGCAGCCTGCTCGAAGTCGGCACCGGGTTCCACCCCGAGCTGACCGGCCGCGAGAACGTGTTCCTGAACGGTTCGATCCTCGGCATGAGCCGCCGCGAGATCGCCCGCAAGTTCGACGAGATCGTGGCGTTCGCGGAGGTGGAGCGGTTCCTCGACACGCCGGTAAAGCGGTACTCGTCCGGCATGTACGTGCGGCTGGCGTTCGCGGTCGCGGCGCACCTCGAACCAGAAGTGCTGCTGGTGGACGAAGTGCTCGCGGTGGGCGACATGTCGTTCCAGCGCAAGTGCCTCGGGAAGATGGGCCAAGTGAGCAAGCAGGGCCGCACGATCCTGTTCGTCAGCCACAACATGACCGCCGTGAAAGCACTGTGCTCGCGGGCGGTGCTGTTCGAGGGCGGCCGGGTCGCGGTGGACGGTTCGGTAGACGACGTGGTGGACCGGTACCTGACCGGCGGCTTTGACACGGCCCGCACCGGGGTGATTCCCGAGAACGCGCCGCGGCACACCGACCGGCCCGGCGAAGCGTACTTCCGCACGGTGCGCCTCACCGACCTCTCCGACCAACCGCTCACGCAGTTGTACTTCGGGCAGCCGTTCCGCGTGCACTACGAGTGCGATGTGCTGAAGCCGATCGCCGACGGCGTGTTCGAGGTGAGCATTAGCACGCAGGACGGCACGCACGTCACGCAATCGACGACGCTGGACGGCGGCGCGCTGCCGCGGGCGCTGGCGGCGGGTCGGCACACCGGATCGGTGACGTTCGACGGGCTGACCATGATCCCGCGCTCGTACACGCTGGACGTGGGCGTTCACCACTGGGAGGGCGCGACCGCGGACTACGTGCAGCGTGCGCTGGACTTCACCGTGGTGCGGATGGCGGAAGCGGGGAACGACCACTACCCGTGGCCGACGAGCCGCGGCCTAGTGCGCCCCGTAGCGCGGTGGGAGCGCCACAATGAGCGCTGACCGCATGCCGCCGAGCGCCGAGCAGACGGTCGCGGACAATTGGGCCACGTACCGGCAACTGCGCCGACTGTGCCAACCGGACAAAATGAGCGCGGGTACGCTCACCGCCCTCGTGGAAGGGATCGCCACGGTGGCGTCGCAATACCACCCCGGTTGTTTCTCCGACGGGGCGCTTGAGAACCTCGTCTTCGACATCGGTCGCACCGACCCGGCGCTCGGCGCGCCGGCACACGAACCGGCCTCCGCCGGTGGGCCGCGCCGGGTGTTGCACCTCGCATCGGAAGTTGCGGGAATCGGCGGGCTGACCCGCACCATCAAGCACTGGGTCGCTCTCGACCGGTCGTCGGTTCACTCACTCGTGCTCACCCGCCAGCGGGAGCCGGCACCCGAGTGGCTCGTTGCCGCGATCCGAGAACAAGGCGGGACGGTTACGGAACTGCCCGGAAACGCGGATCCGTTCGGCGCGGCCCGCGCGCTGCGCTCACTGGCGCGCCGGTCCGCCGATCTCGTGGTGATGCAGATAGGCGGCTACGACACGGTTCCGCTGCTCGCGTTCGCCGCCGCGGGCGGGCCACCGGTCGCGTTCTTGAACCACTGCGACCATGAGTTCTGGATGGGGAGCACGGTCGCAGACTGTGTGTTCCAGCACCGGGAGGCGTCCGGGCGCATCGACACGCGGCGCGGGGTCACGCGCTCCGCCCCGGTGCCCATCCCGCTCGTGCAGGCGCGCCCGGACCTGACGCGGGCCCAAGCGCGGGCCGAACTGGGAATACCGGCCGATCGGCTCGTGCTGCTCACCGTGGGGCGCGCGATCAAGTTCACTCCGACCCCGACACAGAACTTCTTCAGAACGGCTCTTCAGCTCCTATCGCGGCTCCCCACGGCGCACCTGTACGCGGTCGGGATGGGGCCGGGCGACGCCACGGCGGAACCGGAGTTCGCGGCGCACCCGCGGGTTCACCTGTGCGGGCCGAATCCGGACCCGTCACGGCACCAGACGGCGGCCGACTTGTTCCTCGAACCGTACCCGTTCGGGTCCGCGACGGCGCTCTTGGAAGCGTGCCTCGCGGGCACCGCGCCGGTGCTCGCCCCGGCCCCGCCGCTGGACCTCCTCGCCACCAACCACGGGGTCGAACGGTTCGCGCCCGCGGCACGCGACGAAACCGCGTACCTCGATCAGGTGTGCCGACTGGTCGAACGCGCCGACGAGCGCGAGGCGCTCGCCGGGCGGCTCCGCGAGTTCGTTCGCGGGGACAACACCGGGGCCGGCTGGCTGGGGCACCTTGAGGCCGCCTACACCGAACTACTCACCCGCCCGCACACCCCGAAGCGCGTTCCCGCCACCGAACCGCAGTTTGCCGAGACAGACCGGGCGCTCGCTGCTTGGCACACGGCACTGTTCACCAAGAAGGCGCGGCTGGCGGACGTGGCGAACAACTGGGTGTTCGACACCGCGTACCGCGCGCGGCGCGCCGGCGACCTCGCTGGGGCGTTCTTCTTGTTGAGGAAGTGGCTCCGCCCGGCCGGGTTCGAGCGCCGGTTCCTGTCGGCGCTCGCCAAAGTCTCGGTCGCCGGCACGGTCGGTCGCTTCCGCCGCGCCACGCCAGAGGCACAGTTGTAACCGCCCGTTCGCCCCGAGGACGTATGGACCGCACCGCCCCCGACAGCCCGCTCGTTTCGGTTGTGATCCCGTGCTACCGCCAAGGGCGGTACCTTGGGGCCGCGGTCCGAAGCGCATTGGCCCAGACGCACCCCACGATCGAAGTGATCGTCGTGGACGACGGCTCCGACGACGATACCGGCGACGTGGCCCGCGCGTTCGGCGCGCCGGTTCAGTACATCCGGCAGGCGAACGCCGGCCCCGCCGCGGCGCGGAACACCGGGATCGCCGCAGCAACCGGGCGGTTCTTCTTGTTCCTCGACGCTGACGACATCCTGTGTCCGACGGTAGTTGCGGACCTGCTCCGGGCGACCGGCGGTCGCACCTACCTCGTGCCGGTGTGCGGCATCCGCTACTTCAAGAGCGACGACGACCTGCTCACCGGGGCAGAGTTCGTACCGCCCGCGGGCGCGCGGCTGGAGCGCCTGCTGCTGCGGAACAACCTGAACCCGCCCCTCGCGTTTCTGTGCTCGCGGGAACTGGTCGAGCGCGCTGGGAGGCTCGACCCGTCGCCGGGGATCAACGCCTGCGAAGACTGGGAGTTGTGGTTGCGGGTACTGTTCGTCGGGGCAGAGTTCGTCGCCGTGCCGCGCGTCGGCGCGTACTACCGCCAACACCCCACTTCCCACAGCCGCAACGAAATTCGCATGGCCCGGAGCCGGGCCGAGGTGGTGCGCCGGACTCTGTGCCACTTGCGCCGCGCGCCCGAACTGGCCGTTCGGCTGGGTGCAGACGCACCCGCGCTCGCTCGCGAATTGCGCGACATCGTCGCACAGGAGCACCTCGCGGCGGCCTACCTACTGCGCAACGCGGGCCGCTACCGAGAGGCACTCCGCGAGTACGCCCGAAGCCTGCGGTACGGTCGGCTCAACGCGACCGCACTCACCGGTGCGCTGAAGTTGTTCCCACACTGGCTGCGCGCCGGCCGAGTGCCGGCCCGCGCCTGAGCGCAGAGAATGACGGCCCGCCCGACGCCCAGTTTTCGGAACTGAACCGATGGCAGTCCCCGCGATTTCCGTTCTGATGCCCGTGCACAACGGGATGCCGTATCTGCCGGAAACGGTGGCGAGCGTCCTCGCGCAGTCGTTCCGCAACTTCGAGTTGCTCGCCATCGACGACGGCTCCACCGATGCTACCGCCGACTACCTCAACGCGCTGAACGATCCGCGCGTGAAGTACCACCGCCTCAACAAGGTGGGCCTCGTCGGCGCGCTCAACTACGGCCTCGAACGCGCCGCCGCACCGCTGATCGCCCGGATCGACGCCGACGACCTCGCGCTCCCGGATCGCCTCGCCCTTCAAGTCGCGCACCTCGAACGGCACTCGGACTGCGTCCTGCTTGGGTGCGACTTCGACGAGATCGACCCCGCCGGGCGGGTAATCGGCGCGAACGACTTCCGGATGACCACCGACGCCGCGCTGCGGTGGCAACTCCTGTTCACAACGCCGTTCCTGCACCCCGGAGTCGCGTTCCGCCGCGCCGCGGCACTCCAAATCGGTGGTTACCGCAAGACCTACGACGTGGCCGAAGACTACGACATGTGGGTGCGACTCTCCGCGGTCGGGCGCATCGCCAGCCTCCCGGACCGCCTCATGCGGAAGCGCATGCACCCCAACGCCGTGTCGGTCGTACACCGCACGCGCGGGCAGACCCAATCGAGCGAGATCGCCGCGAACTACGCCGCCCAGATCGGGGCCGATCTCGACCCGGTCGCCGTGAGCGAACTGTACTGGTTCTACGTGATTGGTCGGAAGCCCGCGCGGTGCTCGATCCGCGACCTGATTCGCACGGCCCGCGCCGCCCGCGCCCACTTACAGAAGGGCGACGCCGACCCGGACTTGGCGACCGCGATCCGCGACACCGAACAGACCCTGCGGCGGCGGTGCGTCGCCCACCTGCGGCGCGAGTGGTTCCGCCCGCTGCGCGCGCTGGGCTGGCTCCGCGCGATCAAGGGCTTCGACCCGGACCGCGGCGGGCTGCTGCAAGGGGCGCTGCGGTTCGCGCGGCTGAAGTTGCGCGGGGCGGCGCGCTGAGCACTTTCGGAACGGAGCACGCGGTGCGAATCGGTCTGTTCACCCCGAACTACCCCGGCATCACCGGCGAGGGCGGGATCGGCACCTACACCCGCCAGATGGCGCACGCGCTCGCCGCGCGCGGCCACGCGGTGCACGTGCTCGCGCCCGGCCCGGAGGC
>JALHNS010000488.1 GCA_022843445.1 Gemmata sp. | reverse complement strand
ACACTTCAGCCCGGCCTTGACCTCGTTGTGGGAGATGCGGATGCCGCGGAAGAGCGGGTTCTTCGCGAAGCGGCGAAGATTCTTCTCGAAATCATCCGCGGCCGGATCGACCCGACCGATGACGCCACGGATGAACGGCTCCTTCTCGGCCAGGTCCAGCCACCACTGATTGTCTTCCAGGATGGAACTGGCTTCGACGACGATGCAGCCGGCCGTTCCAAGCGGTTGCGAGAGCTTTTTCAACTCTTCAGGCAGGATCGGCTTCGGCAGCGGCTTGCCATCGTTGGGCCGCGGCGGGGCCGTGGGCCGGGTTGGATCGAAGAAATGGACGTGTGTGTCCACGACCTCCAGTTTCTTCTCACCGGATTCCACCGTCGCGACCCGGGCCAGACGGAACCCGATTTGGCAACCCGCGTAGGTCTCTGGGCTGGCACTGCGGGCGGTCGCGTTACAGGTCCGGGCGTAACTGTCCCAGGCGTTGCCACGGTTCACGTAGACCGTGCTTTTGCCCGGGCCGCGTGGGTCGGTGGTTTGTGTCTCGACAAAGTCCTTCTGGTAAGTGTCGGCGCACCACTCGGCGACGTTCCCTCCCATGTCGAACAGGCCGAAGTTGTTGGGGAGCTTACTCCCGACCTTCGCGGTGCTGATGAAGTTGTTCTCGTTGCACTGCGCAATATCGACGGCCCGGTCGTTGGAATCCCCGTTGTGGTATCGCGTCCGGGTTCCGGCGCGGTAGGCGTATTCCCACTCCGCCTCCCACAGAAGGCGGAACTCACTTCCGGTGTTCTGCGAGGCAGACTTGCAAAACTGCCGTGCGTCAGCGTGGCTGATTTTCTCGACGGGAAAGAAGGCGGTATCAGACCCGCCCTTCTTGAAGTGACTGGGGTTCTTGCCCACGACCGCTTCGTATTGCTGCTGCGTCACCTCGTATTTCCCGACCCAGAGGGGTTGCGTCAGGGTGACGATCACCGGCTTCTTCTCGTCGCCCCGGCAGTACTTTCCCGGTGGCAGAAGAACCATTTCGATGGTGACTTTCCCTGATTTGTCGAGGGGGAATGCCTTCTCGGGGCTACCCTGCCCGAGGTAGCGTGCCCAGGCCTTCTGTGTTGCGACGACGGTCCTGGCGTCCGCACCCGTCGGCCCGGTGCAGTCGAGCGGAGCCGGTTGAACACGAGGGGGCGACGGCACCCACGCGATCCGGAAGCCAAGGTGGCTTCCGCCGTAGGTTTCTGCGTCGCGTCCCCGGTTGCCCGAGCGGCAGTTGTCGGCGGAACTCCCCCAGCTCCCGCCGCGTGTCACACGGCCCTGGCCCAATTCGGGCCCAACGGGGTCGACGTCCGTCCGCGTGGCGTAGCTGCCGGTCCAGTAATCGGAACACCACTCCCAGACATTGCCGGACATGTCGAACAGCCCGAAGGCGTTGGCCGCCTTGCTGCCAATCTTTTCGGTCTGTTTGAGGTTGTTGCCGGAGAACTGAGCGATGTCGCCGAGCGTTTCCAAAGAGTCGCCGTTGTGATACCTGGTCCTCGTCCCGGCGCGAGCGGCGTACTCCCACTCGGCTTCTGTCAACAGCCGGAACTCCCCGCCATTCGCCGCGGCCGCCTCGCAGAACTTTACCGCATCGCTGTGGCTGACACACTCCACGGGGTAACGTGCCGCGTCCGGACCTTCTCGCTGGAAGTGGCTTGGATTGCTGCGCATGACCCCTTCGTACTGCTGCTGGGTCACTTCGTATTTGCTGACCCAGATCGGTTTCGTCAGCGTGATGAGCGTGGTCGATTTGCCCTCGCCACGGTGGTATTTGCCTGGCGGGATGAGCACCATCTCGACCGTCAACTTGCCGCCCTTGTCGAGCGGCATCGTTTTCTCGTGCCCTTTCTCACCGAGGTGTGCGGCCCAGGTCTGCTGCGCCTTGGCAACCGTCTTGGCATCGGCGCCAGTCGCCCCGGAACAGTCCAGGGCCGGAGGGGCATCAGCCGCTTGTGCCGCAGACAATACGAGCAGGAGCAGCGCCGGGGGTAAGAACTTGAGCATGGTTACTTCGGATTCGGAATGTGGGCGATTCGGAGCCGCCGGGTTTCACGCCATGATCTCTTCGAGTGCCCCCGCCTGGTTGACGTCGCGCAAGCCCTCGAGAGCCGGATCGATTTCGCCGAACGACTTCCGCTTGTCGCCGACGGCGTGGAGCAGCGCGAGGTAGAAGTTCGCGATCGTGCGGTGGCTGGCGGTCTGGTACTTGGGGAATTGCAGAAACCGGCCCGCCGTCTTGAGCTTGCCGCCCAGGTTGCCGAGGACGACCAGCGGCCACTCGGCGCAGAAGCCGTGGTGCTCCTCGCCCGAGTCGCTCATCCAGACGATGAGCGTGTTGTCGAGGACGGTGCCGTCGCCCTCCTTGATGGCGTCGAGCCGCCGGGCCAGGTCCGCGACCCGCTCGGCGTGGAACTTGCGAATCGGGGTGCAGTGCTTGTCCCGGTCCGGGTGGCCGATCGAGTGGCCGTCCACCGTGACGCCCAGCTCCTTCCACGTGTAATAGGCGGCGGGCGACGCGTCGATGGTGACCACGTTCGTCAGCCGGGACGCCAGCGCCGCGGCCGCGAGCGCGCACTGCGCCTCGAACCGCTCGGTGATGACCTTGCCGTTGAACTTGTCGATGGCCGGGACGTTGGCCTTGAGCTGGTCCTTCAGCGCCGCGACCTTGTCCTGGCGGGCCCGCATCTGCTCGAACGTGTCGAGGTACACGTCGAGCTTCTCCCGGTCCATCGCGGGCAACTCTTCCCGCACCCGCTTGATGTCCGAGCGGCACCAGTCCAGCAGCTTGTTCCGCGCCTGAAACGCCTTCCCGGCGTTCCCCTCCGCCACGCTGCCGAACAGCGCCTGGAACGCGATCTCCGGTTGGCAGACGATCGGCAGCGGGCGCTTGGGGGCGACGGCCGACACGCTGTTGATGAAGACGGTCTCGGGCGACGGGGTGACGCCCAGGCCGACGACCGGGATGGGGCCGGGATTGGCCGCGGCCAGGGCGTTGTCGATCGTCTGGGCGAGCGGCCCGCGGCGCCAGTTGAAGCAGCCCAGCGCGCCGTACTGCTTGCCGTGGTCGCCGCCGCCGGAGATCTTGTGCGAGAGGTTCTGGATGATGCCCAGCCGTTTCTTGAACGGGGCCAGCGGCGAGATGGGGTCGGGCAGTTCCAGGTCGGCCAGCGGCCGATCGACGAGGCGGTCCGTCTTCTTCTTGTCGATACCCTGGGGCTGGATGTGGTGCGGCCAGAGGCCGTTCCCCTGCATGAGGAAGACGATGCGCGGCGGCGGGGCTTCGCCCCGCGCCTCGGCGGCCAGCGCGTTGACGAAGGGTTGGAGCACCACCGCGCCGGCCCCGAGCGTGACGCCCTTGAGCGCCGTTCGGCGGTCGAGTTGATCGGGGGTAAGCATGTCTGAATCGCCTCTGTTGGTCGCTGAACTCGGTTCGCCGCGTGGTTTTCGTAACGGGTCTCGAGCCGGTGGCGCCCGTTGCCCCACCGACGCGCTACTTCTTGGCGTCCTTCAACACCGCCTCGACGAGCGGGCGCAGCTTCTCGGCGTACACCGCGTACCCGGCCTCGCTGAGGTGGACCTTGTCCTTCGTGTACAGGTCCGCCTTGACCGTGCCGTCCTTGTTCAGCATGTCCGCCGTCAGGTCGAGGACGCGGACCAACTTGTCGGCGTCCAGCTTGAGCGGGTCGAGGGCGGCGTTCGTCTTCTTGATGTTCTCGTAGAAGGCGTTCCCCGGCTCGTGCGCGGGCAGGATCTTGACCACCACGATCGGGGCCTTCGGGAACTTTCGGCGGAGGTTGTCGGCGCACGCCTTCACCCCCTTGGCGGCCGGCTCGACGCCGGTCTCCGGGGCGAAGAACATGTTGTTGTTGCCGATCATCAGCACCACGCACTTCGGTTCCAGCCCGTCCACCCCGCCGTGGTCCAGCCGCCAGAGCACGTTCTGCGACTTGTCCCCGCCGATGCCGATGTTGACCACCTTGGCCTTGCCGAACTGCTTCACCCACGCCGCGTTCATCGGCTTCTTGTCCAGCGGGCTGCCCCACTGCTGGGTGATGCTGTCGCCCACGAGCAGGAAATCGACCGGCCCCTTGTTCTCCTTGACGTGCTCGACCAACTTGGCGTGCGTGTCAAGCCACGCCGTACCGCTCCAGAAGCCGGCGGACGGCACGACCGGCCACAGTTCCGGGAGGTGCTTCTTGACCTCCGACCCCGACCGCCGCTCGTGCTCGGGCTTCAGGACGAATTTGCGCTCGTCCTCGGTGAGCGGCCACCCGGACGGTTGCGGTTCGGGCGTCTTGTAGGGGGGATCGTTCGCATGAGTTCGAGCCAGCACCCCGATCCCAAGAACGGTCAGAGTCAGTTGAAGGGACAAGAACCCTCGAAGCGACATCGTCGATATCCTCCTCGGCGGCTGAGTGGGTGATGGTTCCTTGGACGCGTCGGACCCGGATCAGGTGAGTCCGGGGATCGGCGTTCCCTGCTCGACGCGCCGGAGCAGGTCGGCGCGGATGTTCGGGAACAACCTCAGCTTCGTCGGGTCGAGGAGCGTTTGCAGCACCGTGGAGGCGAGGTCGGCGGGTGTCACCGGGGTGGTCACGGGTCGGCCGGCCTGAGCATCGGACTTACCGATCACCTGGCCCATTTTGAACCCGCCGCCGGCGAGGAACAACGGGGCGAGCGTGGGCCAGTGGTCGCGACCGCCCTTGAGGTTGATCTTCGGCGTTCGCCCCATCTCCCCGCAGACCACCAGCAGGATGCGGTCTTCCAGCCCCCGCTCTTTGACGTCATCGAGGAACGCGGACACGGCCCGGTCGAGGGCCCGCCCCCACCCCCCCCCCCCCCCCCTCAGGGGCGGGGTGAGGCCCGGCCCCCCCGGGCACTCCCACCCCCCCAATTAGAACCACAAACCCCCC
>JALHNS010000487.1 GCA_022843445.1 Gemmata sp. | reverse complement strand
GCGGCGGGGCCGCGCTCGCCGAGCGCCTCGGCCGCGATGACGCGCGCGCCCGGCGCGCCCGATTCCAACTGTCGGACCAGTTCGGCGACGGTCGGCGGCTCGTCGGCGCGGATCGACAGCGCGGACAGACCGAGTACGCACAGGGCGACGCGAATGTGGGGCACGGGCGACCTCGTTGGTGGAAGGCGGTGAGCCGCCGATGATCCGCGCTCGGGGCCCACGGGCAAGGACCTGTTGCGACAGTCACTGCTCAGACGTGCGTTCGGGCCGCATCCGGTTCCCGGCGCCCAGCGTCGGCGACGCGCCCTCGGAGCCGGACGCGCCACGGGTCCGCCTCGTACTCCGGAAGAACCCGTTACCAACGCCCATTTCCGGAACCGGCCCGCCCGAGCTCTGAACGCACAACACGTACCACGGCGGGCGGTTCGTTACCGAATCGCCCCCGAGCTCGTCCGCGCGTCTGGTGCGGCGCAGTAGCGGCGAGTTGCGGACCATCTCACGTTGAAACTCGAACCCGCTTCCGCAGCGTGCGAACGAGCGGGCCGAGCCGCTGGGCCAGTTCGCGGGCCTGTCGGGCCATCACCTCGACCGCTCCGGCGACTCGCTCCAGCTCGTCGAGAAACGTCGGGGAGAGCAGGGCGGGCCCCAGTCGCTCGGACCGCACCAGCGCCGAATCCGAGCCCGTCGCCCATGAGGAGTGCACCTCGGGCCAGCGGTCCGCGAGCGCGCGAAGTGCGCGGAGCGCGTTGTTCGGGTGTTGCGACCGACCACCGCGCTTGGCCCCACCGTGCTTGGCCCCGCCGCGGGGGGGCTTGTAGCTGGTGCACGCACCAATCAGCCGCTGAACTTCTCGGCTCGACGGTGGCGTCTTTTGGGCGAGAATCCGTTTGAGGACCGCCCGGCGCTGGCTCCCGTCCTCGACGCCGAGCAGGCGCGTCACCCCCTCCCAACTCAGTTTGCCCTCGAACGTCTCGACGTCTTCGCGCGTATAGGTCACGGCGAATTTCTGTAACCGGTGCAGTAAGGACTTGGACACCGTGCGGTCGACCGCTGCGAGTCCAGCCACGAGCCCCGCCACCAAGTTGTCGGTCCACTTGGAGTTGTACCCGCCCACGGCCGCTCGGATCGAGCGGATCAGCGTGCCGGCGGTGTACGTGGCGCCGAGCGGCCGCGGGGACGTGCCGAGCAACACGACCAGTCGGTCGAACGCCCGCCGCTGCGGCTCCGGGAGCGTGTCGCGGTAGGTCTGCTTCGGGGCCGGCATCGGGCGCTCCACGGTACGGCGAGCGGGTCGTTCGCGGTAGCCTACCCGAGTGCGCTGCGGCGCCCCAGTATTTTCTCGCTCGGCGGCCGCGGGGTGACGCCTGAGCCTCTCAATTGTTGCGGCGCCTCCAAATTTAGACCCGCCGCGTACCTCGGCCGAGTGGGCCGCACCCCGGACGCACTCCCACGCGCGCCGTGGTCCTGCGATTGGAACCCGGCACGCGCAACTTCGCGCCCGTGTCGTCGGCGCGGAGCACCCGCTTTCCCGCTGTCTACTATTCGTGGGGAACTCCAGTTCCGACACGGAGACGTCCTCCACACGGGGAAAGAAACGACTCCGAGACTAACCCACACGTCAACCACGTGCTCCGCCGGGCGCGTACGTTCGTCCCGCAACTCAGCCAGGGTGAGGGGGAGCGGTGGCCACTTCGCGGCTGGGTCGACCGTTGGCGTCGGACTCCGCTCGATACCGGCTTCACTCCGGTGCGGGCGCGATTTCGCACGCCGGGAGCAGTCGCTTCAACTCCCGGCGCCCCGCCCCCGACACGCCGGTGTCGGTCAGGTCGAGGTGCTTGAGGCCGCCCAGTTTGCCCAGGGCCGGCACGTCCGCGTCGGCCACCTTGCACCCGGCCAGGTTGAGTCGCTCCAGCTTGGCGAGGCCGGCCAGCGCCGGCACGTCGGCCCCGGTCACCCCGGGGTTGCCGGCCAAGCACAGGGCGGTGAGCCCCCGGCACCGACCGAGGGACCGCACCCCGGCACCGGTCACCCCGGTGCCGGCGATCAACTCGGTGAGCTGTGGCATGCCCGCCAGAGCGCCTGCCCCCTCGTCCCCGACCGGCGACCCGTTCAGGTCCAGCGCCTTGATGGACTTGGACGCGGACAGGGCTTTCGCCCCGACCGCGGTGAGCCGCCCGCCGAACAGGTGGGCCCGCTCCAGGGCCGGGCACGCGGCTAAGTGCGGGGCCGCGGCGTCGGTCAGCGGGGTGCCCCAGGTGTCGATCGCTCGCAGCCGCGGCTTGCCCTTGAGGTGGGCGAGCCCGGACCCGCTGAGGAGCGGGTTCTCGCACAGCGACAACTCCTCGAGGGCGGTGAGGCCCGCCAAGCACTTGAGGTCGTCGTCGGTCACCCCGGTGACCGACAGGTCGAGGGCCGTCAACTCGCGGAGTGAGCCGAGCGCCGCCCACCCGGCCGCAGTCACCTGGACCGGGCCGAGCGGGCTCCTCAGGCCGAGCCGCACGATCGCCGGGTTTCGGCCCAGTGCCTTGACAGCCGCGTCCGAAACGCTGATTCGTACGAACACGACCTCACGCAACCCCGGCGCCAAGGCCAGCGCTTCGGCACCGGCCGAGGTCAGCCCGGGCAGGTCTACGGCCGTCAGCCGGCTCACCTTCGGCATCGCGCCCAGTCGCTCGGCCGTCCGGTCGGTCAGCCTCGGCAGGTTCTCGAGGTGAACGGATTCCAGGCGACGGCCGGCGAGCGGCTCGAGTGCCGCGTCGGTCACCTGCGGCACGCCGGCCAGGTGCAGGTGGGCCAGGTGCGGGGCGCCGCCGAGGGCCGCCCGGAGGCCCTCGGCGGTCACGTCCTTGCGGTCCCGGATGGTGAGGGCGCGGAGTTCGAACTTGGCCGGGATCTCGGCAGGCGTGCGGGGGGTCAGTTCGCCGCGGTCGGGGGCCCACAGCGTCACCTCTCCCCCGACCTTCAGTGCCCAGGTAACGACCTCCCGTTCGCTCAGCGAGGGGCCGGCCGGTTGGGCGACCTGCTGGTCCGGGCCGTTGGGCCACGGGACGGCCTCTACCGCCGGGTCGTGGGCCCAGACGCGGGTTCCGTGGCCCTCGCCGGCGGTCAGTAAGCGGCTGCCGTCCGGGCTCCAGGTCGCGAAGACCGGGCGCCCCAGGCCCCGGTCCTGAAGCGGCAGCACCAGCAGTTCGGAACCGGTCCGCCCGTCCCACAAGCGGAGGGTGTGATCCTGACCGGTGGTGACCACCCGCGAGCCGTCCGGGCTCCAGGCGGCAGAAACGAGCCGCCCCTCGTGCCACACACCGGCGAACACCTCGGCCCCGGTGGTCGCGTCCCACACGCCCCCCCAGCCCTCGGCGTCGGCGGTCCCGAGGACGCGGGTCCCGTCGGGGCTCCAGGCGGCCCGGTCCAGCACCCGCTTGGCATCCAGCGTGACGGGCGCCGACCGGCGGGCGACGTCGCGGATGTGCAACCGCTTGCCAGCCAGCACCAGGAGCCGGGTGCCCGGCCCCCAGTCCGCGGACCGGACGTCGGTCAGGTCGTCGAGCAGCGGCAGTGCCTGGCCGGTCTTCGCATCCCACAGGCGGGCCTTCCCCGGGTACCCGCCGACGGTCACGATCTGCGTTCCGTCCCGGGACCACGCGGCCGTCCGCACGTTATCCTTGTGCTCGAGTTTGACGCGGACGGCACCGCTGAACGTCTCATGCACGTAGAGCGTCCGGTCCGATCTGGAGACGCACACCACGCTCGCCCCGTCGGGGCTGAACGCGACGACCTCAACCGGGTTGAGGGGGCCGCCCGCCGAGAAGGTGGGCCCGGGGGTGAACGTCCCGGCGTCCCACGTCTGTGCGGTGCCTTTCGGGCCGAACGTCACCAGCCGCGAGCCCTCGGGGCTGAAGGCGACCGCCGACACCGGTTCGCCGCTGCGAACCGAGGCCTCGTCTCGTAAGAACTTCAGCTCGGCGCCGGTGCGCGCGTCGCTCACCCGCGCGCCGAAGACACCCCCGACGGCCACCCTCGTGCTGTCGCGCGCCCAGGCCGCCCCGCTCGGCGACAGCACCGAGCCGCCGACCTGGACCGTGCCGACGTCGGCCCACGTGGCCCAGACCTGGACCCAACCGCCGCCGCAGGTCAGAACGCGCTGCCCGTCGGGGCTAAAGGCCGCGGACTCGACCTCCCCACCCGGTCCGCGGAACAGCCTCACCTCGGCCCCGTCGGCCGCGCCCCAAAGCCGCACACGGCCGTCCAACCCGACGGTCAACAAGGAGGCGCCCTTGGGGTCGAGTTCGGCGGTCAGGACCGGACCCGCCCCTTTAATGGCCAGCACCTCCGCCCCGGTGGCGAAGTCGTACACGCGCGGCCCTTCCGAGGTGGCGATCACGACCCGGTCGCCGCGGGGGCTCCAGGTCGCCCGCCCTCGCGGGGGTTCCCCCTTGAACACCGCCACCGGGGCACCAGTTCTGGCGTCCCAGACCCCGACCCCGTCGTCGCTGGTGGTCAGCAGCCACGCACCGTTCGGGCTGAACCGGATCCCGGTGAACGTCGCATGCGATTTGAGGGTCAGTAGCGTAGCCCGGGTGGCCGCGTCGCACACCCGGGCCCCCCCGTCGGCGGTGGCGATGCGGGAGCCGTCCGGGCTAAACGACACGTCGAAGAACAGGGCGTTCGGTTCGGTGCCGAAGAGGGCGACCCGCTCTCGCGTGGCGGTGTTCCAGACGGCCACCTTCTGATCCCGGCCGAGGGTCGCCAGCCGGGAGCCGTCCGGGCTCCACACGATGCGGGTGACCATCTGCTTGTGTGCGGCCAAGGTGTAGAGTACCCGGCCGCTGCGGGGGTCCACGACCTGGGCCGTGCCCTTGTCGTCGCCGACGGCGACCTGGCGGCCGTCCGGGTGCCAGGCGGCGAACCGCGGCCGGCCCGCCTCCCCGGCCCGGGGCGCGACGCGGTGGCC
>JALHNS010000486.1 GCA_022843445.1 Gemmata sp. | reverse complement strand
GTTTGGTCCTCTTGGGCGAGGTACTCGCCCCACGGCTGCGCGAGGCTGAGCACCAGTTCGAGGTTGCCGTCGATGTGCGCCGCGGCCTCATACAGCCGGTACGCGAGCCGCAGGCGGTCGTCGTCCACGAGGCCGTAGGCATCGGCCTGATTGAACCCGGCGCACACGATCCACCGGCGCACGTCGCCGCGGTACCGGGTCACGGCCGTTTCCACGTAGTCGCACATGAACGCGGCGAGGCCGGGCAGGTCGGACTCGAACCGCGCGGCCCACGGCGGGAGCATGCCCGGCGCGAGGTCGATGAGCGGGCCGATCGTGACGGGCAGCCCGGCGGCCCGCGCGGTGGCGACCGCGGAATCGGCCTCGGTCCAGTCGTAATGGGCCTCGTTCGGTTCCACGTCGCGCCAGCGGAACGCGACCGACGCGGCGTTGAACGCGCCGCAGTACAGGTCGAACTCGGGGCCGCGCGGCGCGCGCCCGAACCGCGCGGCGAACCGAGTGGGCAGCGGCCCGCCGGTGTGGTGCCGCGTGGCGCACATCTGGTCCACGTACTCGCCCACGAGGGCCGCGGCGAGTTGGTGCGCCTGCTCGAGCGCGCGGGTGGCGGTGGCGTCGGCTTCGGCGGGCGCGTCGCACAGCGCGGCCCGACCGAAGGTGCGCGTGGCCTCCGCGAGTTCCGCGTCGAACGCCGGGGCGGTTTGCAGGCCGATGCCGCGCCACTCAGCCAGTTGCCCGCGGAGCTGGTTCAGCTTCCCCCGCGCCAGTTCCACCAGCAGCCGGTACGGCTCCGGGCGCTCGCGCACGGTCGCGCTGGACAGCAGCAGCGTGCCGAACGGGCGCACCGGCCACGGCACGCTCAGCGCGCCACTGTCCCGCTGGTCGCGCGTGAGGATCAGGCTGTCGCTCTCGACCCGCGCGGCCGTGGGCACCGGGGTCTGGTCGTAGTACCGCACGGCCGACTTGATGCACGCGCCCGCGAGTGTCGCGGACGCGCCACCGGGGAGCGGGTTCGGCAGGAGGAACGACATCGACCCCATGAACTCACCGAACGGTCGCCCCGCGCGGGTGTGCGCCGGTGGAAACCCGAACGCGCGCGGGGCGAACGGGACATCCCATTTAGTTATACCCGGCGACCCGCGGCGAAGGGAACAGCGCGCACCAAAAGTCCGCGCAGATACTGTGCTACCGGTGCGGTGCAACCGGACGGGGGTTACTCCGGTGGCGCGGCGTAACTGGCGATGGCGATCCCGTACCGCTCGGCGAGCGCGACCGTCTCCGCCTCGTCGAGCAGGATGGTGCGCCCGGCTTCGATGGCGAGCGCCGTCGCGCCGGCCGCCCGCATGCTCTCGATCGTTCGGGTGCCCACGGTCGGCACGTCGAACCGCTTGTCCTGCTCCGGCTTCGCCACCTTCACCACGACGAACCCGCCGCGCGGGCACAGCTCGCCGGCCCGCGCGATGGCGCGATCCGTGCCCTCGATGGCTTCCACCGCCAGCACCGCGCGCTCGCGGACCATCACGCTCTGGCCCACGTCGAGCCGGCCCATCTCGCGCGCGAGGTGCCAGCCGAACCGGATGTCCCGCAGTTCGGCGGCGGTCGGTTTCCGTTTCGTCAGAATGCCTTCGCGCACGAGCAGCTCCGGAACCAAGTCGAGCGCGGACACGCACTCCAAGCGCGCCCGCCGGAACTCTTCGATGAGGCCGAGCAGCAGCGAGTCGTCGTTGTTCGCGGAGCGGCGGCGGAAGAACCAGAACCGCAGCAACCGCCAGTCCGGGACGAGCCGCAGCCACCGCCACGGCTGAAAGATGATGCGCTTCTCGAACTTGCCGGCCATCGTCCAGCGCCGCACGCCCCCGCGGTGGAACGCGCGCATGATGCCGCCGAGCGACAGGCGCTTCAGCCAAGTGAACTCGGTGCAGAGATCCTTGAGCGCCGGGTCGGCCATGCCGACGAACCCGACGCACACGACCGGGATGCCGCACGCGCGGGCCTTCTCCGCGAACGCCACCGGGAACCGCCCGCCGCACGCGAGCAGCCCGACCGGCTCGCGCGCGTCGAAGGTCGCCGGCGCGCCGGCGCCGAACGGGACGACCGCCGGCACCATTAGCCGTTCCCCATGTTCAGGTGCTTCTTGATCTTCTTCACGTCGTCACGCAGTTCGGGCAACTTCTGCATGTGGATGAACATGCGCTTCTGGTCGCTGAGCGGCATCGCGGGCGCGCCGAGCACGTTCGCGCCCGCGGGCACGTCGGCCGGCACGCCGCTCTGCGCGCCGATCTTCGCGCCGGCGCCCACGTTCACGTGGTCCGCGAGGCCCACCTGCCCGGCCATCACCACGTAGTCGCCGGTCACGCACGAGCCGGCGATGCCCACCTGCCCGCACAGCACGTTGTGCTTCCCGATCTGGCAGTTGTGCCCGATCATCACGAGGTTGTCGATCTTCGTGCCCGCGCCGATGCGGGTGGGGCCGAAGGTGCCGCGGTCGATGGTGGTACACGCCCCGACTTCGACGTCGTCTTCGATCTCGACGGAGCCGAGTTGCGGCACCTTCACGTGGTTGCCGTTTTGGGTGCGGTAGCCGAACCCGTCTGCGCCGATTACCGCCCCGGAGTGCACCACGACGCGGCTTCCCAGCGTGCAGTCGTCGTAGAGTACGGCGCGCGCGTGGACCGTGGTGTCGGAGCCGAGCTTGCACCCGCGGCCGATCACCGCGCCCGCGCCGATCACGCAGTTGGGCCCGATCTCGGTGCCCGCGCCGATCACCGCGCACGCGCCCACGGACACGCACGGGGCGAGCCGCGCGGTCGCGTCGATGCACGCGCTGGGGTGAATGAGGCCGGTGCGGTCGTCGCGCACGCCGCGCAGGTGCTGCACGATGTTCACGAAGGCCATCAGCGGGTCGGCCACGCGAATGATCGGCCGCCCGTTCACGGGCACACTCGCCGGCACGACGGCGGCCGAGGCGCGGCTGTTGTGCCACGCGGCGAGGTTCTTGTCGCTCTCGAGGAAGGTAATGTCGCCCGGGCCAGCGTCGGCGAGCGCGCGCGCGTTTCCGATAGCGAGTTCGGGGTCGCCGAGCACTTCGCCATGTACCCACTCGGCCAGTTGCCGGACGGTGACGTTCACGGTGGAAGCCCCTTAACTCCCGCGCGGGCCGCGGGGTTGGCGGAGGGTAGCGAACCGGGGCGGCGCGAACAAGCCCAACCGCCGCGTCTCGGGAATGTGATCGGCACCGGGGAAATGTCGGAAGAACGCGAAAGTGGCGAACGGGCGCGCGCGGCGCGCGAACGTAGCGATTACACCGGCTGAAGCGCATTAGCGCGGGCGAAATCGGCGGGCGAGAGGTCACCGGAACCGGTGCGCACGGTGCCGCCGCCCGCTTCGGCACACGCCCACGCGAGTGCGTCGCGCGCCGCCAGCAGTGCGGCGTCGGCCGTCCCCCACACCACGCACATGAGCGCACCGGGGCCGCGGCGCAGCGTGACCATGCCAGCGGCGAACCCGAACCGCAGTTCGCGCCACCCGGCTTCGGGCGTCTCGTCCGGTAACGCCGGGAGGCCGTCGATCATGCGCAGCGGCGGGACCGCGCACACGCGCGCCAGTTGCGCGCGGATGGCCGCGAACTCCGGCACCTCGTTCGGAAACGTCACGCTCAGTTCGACGCCCATCTGCTGCGCCCTCTCAAAACATGTAGCGCCACACGATGTACGCATAGCCACCCAGCGACACGACTTGCAGCACCAGCGCCGCCGGGCTGACCGATTCGGGCCACAGCCGCGCGTTCGCGCCCGCCGGCGGCACCGACACGCCGGGGTACTCCGGTTCCCATGCCGGCGCTGTGCGGTCAGTGGGTTCGGGTGTCGCGCGGCTCGTCCACAGCGCGACACTGCCGAAGATGACAAGCCCACCGGCCGCGAGGTACAGCACCGTCGGCGTGCCGGCGGCGGGGTCCGGCGCGCCCGCGAGGAGCGCGACGACAATCGCGGTGCCGTTGTTCAGGGCGTGCAACAGCACCGGTGCCCAGATGCTGCGCGTGGCGAAGTACACGAAGTGTAGGTACGCGCCCATCAGGATGTACGCGGGCAAACCGTTCGGGTTGCCGTGCATCAGTGCGAACAGGATCGATGTGAGCAGCACGCCCCACACGAAGCCGAACCGCGACACCAACCCGCGACCGACGAACCCGCGGCACCAGAACTCTTCCACCAGCGCCGGCCCTACTGATACTGCGAGCAGCGTAAGCGGAAGCGGCAGTGCGCCGAACACGCCGCGCAGCGATTCCGCGCCGTCGGTGATGCCCACACCCGTAACGCGCGCCCACAGCGCTTGAACCAAGTCCGGCAGCGCGATGAAACCCGGCGCGAGCAGCACCACAACGAGAACGTGCAACTTCGACGGTGCGCGCACCGCGAGCTGGCGCTTCCAATCGCGCCCGATGCGCCGCGGGAGTACGAGCAGAACCAGCGCTAGCGCGGCGAACTGCGCGGCGAGCATCCCCCACGCGAGCGACGCCCCGAACTCGTTCGGCACCGCGGGCCGCTGATCCGCGGGCGTTTTCGCGTCGAACGCGCGCTGGAACGTATCCAATTGATCCGTGACGAACTGCTCGGGGGTCTCCGCGCCCACCGCGTACACGGTGAACGTCACGAGAATCACGAGAATCGCCCCGGCCACCTGCACCACCACGAACAACAGGCACCACAACACGGCTTCCCAAAAGCCGGGGCGCGGCGGCGCGGGCGCGGGCGGGTCCGGGCGCGTAACCAGCGGCGGGTCGTTCGCGGGTTCGCTCATGTCAGTACCGCACGAAGCCGGTGTATTCGAGCAGTTGGAGGATCCACGGGTTGCGCCACGGGTTCCACGCGGGGTAGAACACACTCAGCACGCCGAACCCGAAGAGCGCCGCGGCTAGCACCCGCCCGGCGCGCGAGCGCGCGAGCCGGTCCGCGGCGGGCGCG
>JALHNS010000485.1 GCA_022843445.1 Gemmata sp. | reverse complement strand
GCGGGCGCGGCGGCGCGCGGCGGCGCGGCGACGGTATCTTGGAGCGCGGGCTGGCCGCGGGCGGCGGTCGCGGCGGGGTCCGTGGTCATGTGGTCTACCCATCGGGCGGTCGGGCCGTGCGCCACTCGTACCCGGCGGTGCGGCGGCAGGCAAGCCCGTCAGAGTTATTCGCCAGAGCGGCCCGCCCGTTTCGGCGCGCTCAGCCGCACCACTCGGCGAGCAGGTTCGCGGTGATCTGCTGCACGCGCGGGTCCGGGCCGTGCGGGCGGCCGTTGTGAACGTAGGGCAGCCAGTGGCCCGGCGGCGCGCTCAGCCCCTGCGCCCAGAAGATGGTGCTCGCGTTGAACACCGTGTTCCCCTTCGGGCCGGGGTAAATGGTCGCCTCGTAGTGGCTCTCGGCCTCGCCCCCGGTCAGCGTTTTCCCCGCGGCCAGCACCTCCAACCCGTCGATCTTCGCCGGGTCGCCGTGGAACTCCCAACCCACGAGGCCGGGAATCCGGTCGCCCTTTTTCATCCCGGTGCCCGCGAACGCCCAGTGGTCGGGCTTCGTGCAGACCCAATCCCCGGAGCCGTTGAACGGCGTCACGGTTTGCGCCCCGATCAGCGTCGCTTCGTTCGGCGCTTCGACGGGCAGGTCGGCCATCCACTTCTCTTCGCCGGGGCGAATGCCGCCGTACCGCCCGACGCGCTCGATGATCCGGTTCGGCACCTTCGCGGAACTTTCGAGCATCGGCACCACGAAGCAACAAGAGTTACCGCTGAAGAAGCCGAAGTTAACACCGCGCTTCACCGCTTCGAGGCAGTGGTCGTACTGTTTGCGGCTCCAGTACTCGTCGTGACCCACCGAGAGGAACGCTTTGCACCGCGTCACCGTGTCCAACGAGGTGTGAACGTCCTCGTTGGCGCAATAGGTCACGTCGTAGCCGTGCTGTTCGAGCCAGTGCGCGAACGGGAACTCGAACAGCAGAAACTCGCCGGAGCCGAGCGACAGCGGGTTGTCCGTGACCTGCGGGTACTTCGCGTAGGGCCGGTCGAAGCTCGCGCGCACGCCGGACACGAGCGGCTTTTTGTCGGGCCGGTCGTTGTCGTACAGCGAGTGATTTTCGGGCCACTTGTTGTACGCCTGCCACGTGTTCGTGCTGCACTGGAACAGCACGTCGGCCTTGCGCGCGTCGCGCACGATAAAGATGCAGTAACTCTGGTAGCGGTGTTTGGTTGCGCTCAGCTTCGCCAAGTACACGCCGCTGAGCCAGTCCTTCGGCACCTCGAAGGTCACGCACGGTTCCCACTTGCACTCGCGCAGGCGCATCTCGCCGACCGGCGGCACCGGTTGCGGTTTGCCGTCGAACGGCCCGAACCGCTTCACGAGCCGCCCGCCGGTGCCGCCGTAATAGCCGAGGCGGTACACATCCATGTGAAACGGCGTCGCGGGGTCGGCGGACACGCAGAACCCGATTTTGTCGCCCGCGGCAGCGCTCGTGCGCGTGCAATAGCCTTCGATCAGCGACTGCCGGTATTTGGCCTTCGCGTCGAATTTCACATAGGTGAGTTGCCAGTCGGTGGTACCGGGTTTGGCGTTCTCCTCGGCAACCGCGGTGTCGCGCTTGGGGGCGGCGAACGCGGGCGCGGCGAGAGCGGCGCTAGCAGCAAGTGCTTGGCGGCGGTTGGGGCGCGGCATGGCGTGGTTCCGGCGGGGGGCGTGCGTAGCATCGCGCGCGGCGCGGCTCGTTACAAGAGTACGGTTCGCGGAACGCGCGATTCGGGTATCATCAAAGCCCTTCCCCGGAGGCGCGCCGATGGTCGCTCGTGTGCTGCTCGTGTGTGCGTTGCTGTGCGCGGCGGCGAACGCGGAGCCGGCGCGCGCCCAACCGCTCGGCGCCCCGCTGCCCGAAGGCGCGCAGGCGCGCATCGGTACCAACCCGGACGTCGTGAAAAAGTGGTGCGGCGCGGCGTTCGCGCCGGATGGCACGTTCTTGATCGCGCCCGTGCGCGGCGGCGCGCTGGAGCGCGTGGACCTGAGTACCGGCCGGGTCACGGGCAAATTCGGCGACACCGGCACACAGTACACGGGCGGCGAGGAGATCGCCATTTCGTTCGACGGCAAACGGGGCATCACCTGCGCCAAAGACGAAGTGGCGGTTTGGGACGCGACCACCGGCAAGGTGCTGAACCGGGTCGAGGCTTATCCCGACAGACGGGGAGTCGGTCACCCCGTCGGCGGGTGCCTGTCGGCCGACGGGGCCACGTTCGCGTTCGTCACGGTCACACAGGAGGGCGAAGTGAAGCAAACGGTAGAGGTGTGGGCCGTGGGCGGGGCCAAGCGCGCGCTCGAACTGCCACTCGACGGCCTCGAGTACGGGCAAGCGGCGCTCTCCGCGAACGGGACAGTGCTCGCGGTGTTCGAGCGCCCGTTCGGTGCGGGCTTCGGGTTGGGGCGGGCGGAAACCGCGGTCCGGTTCTGGGACGCGACCACCGGCAAGAAGATCGGCGCGCTGGACCTGAAAGGCTCGGTGATCGGGTTCGCGCTCGCACCGGACGGCAAGACGGTGGCGCTGAGCGACTTATCGGGGCCGGTGGTGCTCTACGACCCGAAGACCGGGCGCGCCGTGAAGAAGTTGGGCCTCGAAACCGCACTCGCGAGCCTCGCGTTCGCGCCAGACGGCAAGACGGTGGCGTCCGCGTCGCTCGGCGGCCGTGTGCGCGTGTGGGACGTGCGCGCGGACAAAGAAGTCAGCAACACCGAATTCCCGATTCCCGGGGCAATCCCGCGCGTGCGATTCACGAGCAACACGGAACTGGTGGCGTGGGGGACCAACGGCGCGCAACCGTTGGCATGGGCGGTACCGTCCGGGAAGGCGCTCGCGCAGTGGGACGTGCGCAACACCGCGCCGGAGTGGCTGGCGTTCACACCGGACGGCAAGGAACTGCTTCTGAGCACCGACGCACGCACCGGCGCGGAGCGCCGGAACCCGACCACCGGCAAGCGACTCGGCGCGCTCGGGTGCGCGCCCCGGCCCGGTCAGGTCGGTGCGTACGAGCACGTTGCGGTGCTGTCGGGCACGCGCCTGCTCGCCGAGTGGCGCGGGAACCGGTACCTGTTCGACGCCGGCACCGGCAAACTGGTCCACGAGTTCGGCGCGGCCCGGCAGCCCGATTCGCCCGTTCCCACCGACGACGGCGAGTTGCTACTGGTGCCGCAGAACGCGAAGCGCGCGGCGGACAAGGTGTTCAAGTGTGCGGTGACAGAACCCGGCGCGGCCAAGGCCCGGTGCGAGATCGAGGTGCCCGGCCTGCGCGTGCTGGGCGCGAAGCGCGTGCCGGACGGAAAGCGGATCGTGACCCTCGCACTGCAACCGAAGTGGATGGGCGAAGATCGGGCGGCGCTGGCCCTGTGGGACGCCGAAACCGGGAAGAAGTTGGGCGCGTCGTACACCTCCAAAGCGCCTGACAACGTCGCGTTCGCGCCGGTCGGGCCGACGACGGTGGTCGTCGCCCACCCGTTGGAGACGCTGCGCCCGCGCGTGCTCGACCTCGGTACGGACCGGGTGCTCCGCACGTTCGACACGGGCAAGGCGAAGGTGACCGTCGGCCCGGTGGCCAGCGCCGACGGCAGGTTGGTTGCGTTCGGGCTGGACGCCGAAGTGCGCGTGTTCGAGGTGGGCACCGGGAAACTGGTGAAGGCGTTCCGCGGGCACACCGGGCGCATCTCGGCGCTCGCGTTCTCCCCGGACGCCCGCCTGCTAGCGAGCGGCGCGCACGACACCACCGCGCTCATCTGGGAGCTTCCCGCGGCGAAGTGACTCCGTTCGCGGATGCGGTGGCGGCGCGCCCGCGCCGGGTGGTACACTAACCGCACCCGCGGCGCGCCGTCGCGGGGCGAATTAGGGCGAGCCAGACCGATGCGCGATCCGATGAGCTGGGCGATCCCGGTGTTCCGGCTGTTCGGCATTCAGGTGCGCGTCCACGTCCTGTTCTTCGTCGTCACGCTCGGCCTGTTCCTGCGGCAGATCACGCTCCCGCAGTACGCGCACGTGTGGTGGCTCGACGTGTTCCTGCTCACCGTGGTCTTGCTGTTCGGCAGCGTGCTGCTGCACGAGTTCGGGCACTGCTGGGGCGCGCGGCGGGTCGGCGGCGACGCCCGCGAGGTGCTCATCTGGCCGCTCGGCGGGCTGGCGTTCACCGAGATCCCGCACCGCGCGCGGGCGCTGTTCGTGACCGTCGCCGCGGGGCCGGCCGTGAACGTCCTCATCTGCATCGGCTGCGCCGCCGCGATCGTGGGGGCCGGTTTCTACCCCAGCGTGAACCCGGCGCTTGACCCCTACGGCTTCAACCTCACCGGCCTGCGCACGGACCGGCCCTCTACGCCCCTCACCGGCGCGCGGTGGTACAAGCCCGGCGCGACCGAGCCGATTGCGTGGGACGAAATGGCGGTGGCCCGTTACGAGTACGAATCGAAGAACAAGCCCGCGAAGTTCCCCAAGCCCACCGACGCCGCGGAGTACGAGAAGGCGCTGGCCAGCCTCGGCCTCGAGCGCGCCCCGGTGCTGCCCGCGTGGGTGGTGTGGGCGCAGCGCGTCTTCTGGATGAACTGGGTGCTGTTCCTGTTCAACATGATCCCCGCGTACCCGCTCGACGGTGGCAAGCTGCTGCAATCGTTCGTCTGGTCGCGCACCGACGACTACCGCCGCGGGGTGGTCGTCGCCGCGTACACCGGGTTCGCGTTCGCCGTCCTATTCTTGGTGGTGTCCATCGCCACCAACGAGTCGCTCTTCATGGGGCTGTCGCTGTTCATGCTGTACGACTGCTCGCGCGCGCTGATGCAGTTGGAAACCGAAGAAGGCCCGTTCGGCTACGATTTCTCCGCGGGCTACACGAGCTTGGAGAAGGACGACGAACCGCCGCCGCGCCCGCCGCGCAAGGGCTGGCTGGCGCGGTGGCGGGACGCGCGCCGCGCCCGCCGCG
>JALHNS010000484.1 GCA_022843445.1 Gemmata sp. | reverse complement strand
CGCTCTTCCGATCTGGCCCAACCGGCCCCGCCGCCGCCCCCGCCCGCGCCCCTCGCGGGCGACGCCGCCCTGCGCGAAATGCTCGTCGGCACGTGGGGGCACCAGACCGACGATCAGGTCGTGAAGTTGGCGCTGAACGCCGACGGCACCTTCGGCCTTTCCACCAACTACAAGCGCGGGTTCAAGAAGGTGTTCGACTCCGAGGACCGCACAAGCGGCAAGTGGCAGGTGAAAGAGGGGACCGTCACCTTCACCCCCACCGCGTCCACGGAGAAGAACAAGGTCGGGCAAGTGTACTCGTACCGCATCGGCTCCATCAGCGCGGGCGAGGTGATCTACACCGACGCCATTACCGGCCAGCGGCGGATCGAGTGGAAGCTGCGCTGACCGCGCCGCCCTTGCGAGCGCGGGCCGAACGAACGGGGCGCTGCGCGCCTATTGGCTGACTCACGGCCCACCGCGCAGAGTTCCGCACGGGCGCACCCTCCACGTACCCGCGGTTCACACCTCGCGGGTTTTCAACGTGATAATACGTTCAAAAGTGAAGCGCGGTCGGTCAGGGTTTGGCCGCTTCCCGCCGCGCGCCGGGCACGCGGAACACCTTGATGATGTCGAAGTTGGACGTGCGCACCGCGAGATCGCCCGTGCGCGGGTTGAACGCCATTGTGTGCGACTCGCGCCACCTGATCGAGTTGGTCGCGTTCATGCTTACGCCCACCTGCGCCAGTTGCTTCCCGTTCGCCACATCGAGTAGGGTCAGATTAGACCCCGCGTTCACGGCGAGTACGTTTTCGCTCGGACTGAACGTCAGGTCATATATTTCGTCCCCTTCGAGGGAGAACTTCCACTGTTGGGTCAGCGTTGCCGTGTCCAGAATCAGGACCGTCGGTTTCGGCGCACGGTGCTCTTGAAGGGCGAGGTAGCGCCCACTCGAACTCACGACCGCGGGCCGCGCCCACGGCACCGCGAGTGCCGCGACGGTTCCGTCGGTCCGGCGACAGCGGAACCCGTCGTCTTGACTCCACAGGCAGCCGCCCGCGCCCCAGCCGACGAACGACACGTGGCCGATGTTCTTCTCAAGGAACAGCTCTTTCGGCGGTTCGTTCGCGGTCCCGAACTCCACCGCCCGAACGATCCCGACCTTCCCGTTGCCGGACCCGTACACCAGCCGGGTGCCGGTGCGGTCGAACGCGAACGACAGCACCGTGCCGCTCTTGTTGGTCAGCACCGGGCGCGCGGTCGCAACGTCCCAGACGCACAGCGCGGTGCCCTCGGTCTCGACCGAGACGCTCAGCGCCGCAACGAATCGGCCGTTTGGCGCGAACTCGATGAATTTGAGATGCCCGTCCGTGCCCTTCAGGTCGCCGCGCTTCTTCCCGGTGTAGGTGTCGTACAGGCCGATGGTGCCGGCGAACGGGTTCTCGTCGCCCGCCGCGAACGTGCGCCCGTCGGGGCTGAGGGCGAGCGGCCCGCGGCCCGGCCCGCTCGCCCGGTATACGATCTTCGGGTCGCCCGGCGCAAAAATCCATCAACACGACCGTCTCGCTGTTGACCGCCGTACACCCGACCAACAGGTAGCGCCCGCCCGGCGTGTATCGCAGGTTGTTCGGCGAGAAGCGCCGGCGCTCCGAAGTTGCTTCCGTGGTCTGCGCGGCAAGTTCGACCTTCGTTGCCAACGGCGGGAGCGGGAAGTCTTCGTCCAGAGGCGGGAGCACAGCCCCGGTCGCGGAATCGGTTGTCCCGTCGGCAACCGGCTTGGTCTCTCCCGGTTTCGCGGGTGCGGGCGGCGCGTCGGCGTTCGAACACCCAAAGGACCACACTAGAGAGAAAGCGGCTACGAATAACGCGGTTGGGCGCATGCTCGCTCCAGAACTGTTCGGTCGAATTCGCAACGGCGCTCGGTAAGTCACCGGTCCGCTTCGGCAACGAGATCACCGTGGACATTTTATCCCGCGTGTGTCGCCGCACAAGTCGCCGGTTCGCGGGCGGTTCGTAAAATGCTCGATGTCGAGATTTCTAACCGATGTTCGAGGGACGTTGCCGCAATGCCGCGCGTACTGATCGCCGATAAGCTCGAGGCCGCCGGGGTCGAGATTCTCACCGCCGCGGGCATCGAGGTGGACAACCGCCCCGGTCTCAAGGGGGACGAACTCAAGGCCGCGCTCCGCGCCGCCGACGCCGCCATCGTCCGCTCGCAGCCCAAACTCACCGCCGAATACTTCGAAGACGTCGGCAACCTGCGGGCCATCGCGCGCGCGGGCGTCGGCGTGGACAACATCGACGTGCCCGCGGCCACGCGCAAGGGCGTCGTGGTGATGAACACGCCCGGCGGGAACAGCGTGTCCGCCGCCGAACACACCATCGCGCTGCTTCTCGCGCTGTCGCGGCGCGTGCCCGCAGCGGACGCGGTGATGAAGGCCGGCGGGTGGGACCGCAACAAGTTTGTCGGCACCGAAGTCGCGGGCAAGACGCTCGGCGTCGTCGGCCTCGGGCGCATCGGCCGCGAGGTCGCGCGGCGCGCGAAGGGACTGGACATGCGCGTGATCGCCCTCGACCCGTTCGTCACGCCCGCGAAGGCGTCCGAACTCGGTTACGAAACGGCCGCGAACCTCGACGAACTGCTCCCGAAGGTCGATTACCTCACGGTTCACGTTCCGCTCGGCGAGGGTACCAAGAGCCTCATCGGGGCGAGCGAACTCGGCATGATGAAGAAGACCGCGCGCGTGCTGAACGTCGCCCGCGGCGGCATCGTGGACGAACACGCGCTCGCGGAGGCGCTCGCGAACGGCACAATCGCCGGGGCCGGCATCGACGTGTTCTCGGTCGAACCCGTCGCGGCCGACAACCCGCTGCTCAAAGCCCCGAACGTGGTGCTCACCCCGCACCTCGGCGCGTCCACGCTCGAAGCGCAAGAGAACGTCGCGCTCGAAGCGGCGCAGCTCATCGCCGATTTCGTGCTGAAGGGTCAAGTGGCGAACGCGGTGAACATGGCCGCCGTGAACCCGGCCGAACTCGCGGAGGTGCGCCCCTACGTCGATCTCGCGCGCCGCTTGGGGTTGCTTCAAGCGCAGACCGCACAAGGCGCGGTGCGGAAGGCCACGCTGAGCTACCGCGGCGAACTCGCGGGGCAGAAGACGCGACTGCTCACCGCGGCGTTCACCGCGGGGTTGCTCGAATACCGGCTCAGCGGCGGGGTGAACCTCGTGAACGCCGAACTGCTCGCCCGCGAGCGCGGCATCGAGATCGCGGAATCGGCCAACCCCAAGAAGGGCGATTTCGCGGCGCTGCTGCACACGGAAGTGGAGACCGAACAGGGCACGACGGTCGCGGCCGGCACGCTGTTCGGCGACCAATACGTGCGGCTCGTGCAACTCGGGCCGTACCGCATGGAGGGCTACCTCGATGGCGTGCTGCTGGTATTCCTGCACCGCGACGTGCCGGGCCTCATCGGGTTCGTCGGCACCATCTTCGGCACCTACGGCGTGAACATCGCGCAGATGACCGTTGGGCGCGTCGCGCCGGGTGGCGAGGCGATCGGCATTCTGAACCTCGATTCGCCGCCGCCAGAGCAAGCCATCGCCGCGGTGAAGGGGCACCCGCAGATCGTTAGCGTGAACGTGGTGAAGTTGCCGAAAGCCGGCGAGCTTCCGGGCTGGCTCGGCTGACCGCTGCGCGGCACAGCGATTTTGCCGAAGATTCGGATTCGGCGCTTTATTCCGGGCCGCGGGAGTGTATAGGTGGGTATCGCCCGCTCCCGTCGGCCCGACTCCATGTTCGCACTCGCTCTCGCTCTGGTCGTTCCCACCGATACCGCGCGCGCGGTGCGCGAGAGCGCGCCGGGGCGCACGACCGCGGTGGTGGGCGTGGTCACGTTCGCGCAAAAGCCGGCACGCCACTTCTACCTCGCGGACGCGACCGGCGGGGTGCGCGTGGAGTGGCCCGGGAACGACCGCCAGCTGCGCCCCGGCGACGCGGTGCGCGTGACCGGGACCGTCGCCGCCGGCCCGTTCCAACCGCTCGTGGAGGCGTTCGCGGTGGCGTGCGCGGACCCGCCGCCCGCGCCGCGCCCGCACCTGTTCAACCTGTCGCGGGACGAATCGGACTACTTGGACGCGCAGTGGGTGGAAACCGAGGCGGTGGTGCTGCGGGTGTGGGTGGCCGAGCCGTGGCTGAAGCTGGACCTCGCGCGGGGCCGCTCGCAAGCGGTGGCCTACGTGCCCGTTCCGCAGGGCAAGGGCGAGACGCGGGCGCACGAGTTGCGCGGCGCGGTGGTGCGCGTGCGCGGGGTGTGGGAGCGCACCGCGAGTTCGACGGACCCGTCGCGGCTGCTGGTGCAATGGGTGTCACACTTCAGAGAGGTGCGCCCGCCCGCGGACCTCGGTGCCGCGCCGGAGCGCGCGGTGGGCGACCTCGCGCGGCCCCGCACCGACCCGCTCGACGCGCGCCTGCCGGTGCGCGTCTCCGGCGTCGTCGTGCTGAACCTCGGCAACAAGCGACTGTTCGTGCGCGACGGCACCGGCACCGCGGAAGCGATCCTCGCGGAGCCGCACGCGGCGCGCACCGGCGAGCACGTCGCGGTGGCCGGGTTCCCGCGGCCGGGCGCGACCGCGGACCCGATCCGGTTGGACGCCGCGGTGGTGCTGGAGCACGCCCCCAGCGCGCACCCGCCGCTGCCGGACCCGGTGCCGGGCACCGCGGGCGACGCGGTCGCGGGCAAGCTGAACGGCCAAGTGGTGAAGCTGGGCGGCACCGTGCTGGGCGCGCGCGAGGTGGGTCCGTGGTCGGCGCTCGCGGTGCAAAGCGGCGAGCACACGTTCACGGTGGTGGTGCTCGGCGCGCCGCCGGGCGCGGCCGAGGTGGGCGGCACCGTGGAAGCGACCGGGACCGTGAGCAAAGAGAAGTTCCCGGACCTCGGGAGCGCCGCGTTCGTGCTGTTCGCCGTGCCGCGGGCCGTCGCCCTCGCGCCCGCG
>JALHNS010000483.1 GCA_022843445.1 Gemmata sp. | reverse complement strand
GGTGCCGGTGCGTCGGGCTTGCGGAAGGGGCGCTTGGCGACTGCGGCGGCGGCACGAAGTGAGGGGCGCGGCAGCGGCGACCCTTCGACGCCTTTGGCGTCGGGCATAACAGTTCCTCAAACGAAGGGATCGAGCGACGCGGGGGCGGAAGCCGCCACCGGTCAGGTCAGATGTGGCGCGGGTGCGCCCACGGGAACACAGGTCCGGGGAACACGCGCCCCGGGTTCAAACGGTTGCTTCGGGTTACTCGGTCGCGCCTTCGGCGCGTCGGGAGTTACGAGAGTCGGTTCACGGGTTCACACGGTTCGCGGGCGCGTTCTGCGACAGCGGGCGACCAACGAGTTCGTTCGTGTTCGTTGTTTTCGTTCGAGAGCGATAGACTGCCAGAATTCGGGTGGGGAAGTCAAGATGCGTTGTGAGCCGTCCGGGCTGCACCGCGCCAGAAAGTGCGAGCGCCTTACTTATCGGGAGTTTACGCCCGCGGGTTGCAAAGGTCAACCGGATTTCGCACCGGGCGCGGAAAAAGTCCGGGCCGTGAGCCGCCGCGCGCGGCGCGGCTGAGGCACACAGTCTGTGCTTTTCAGTTTCCGAAACTGCTCTGATTCTGCCACAGCCCTTTACGCACCCTTCACGCACCGCAATTAGCATACTCGCGTCATTCGGAGGGCTACGCATGCGCGCGACGCGTCGGGCGTTGGTTGTGGCGGTGCCGCTGGTGGTTCTGGCGCTGGCCGGGTGCGGCGAGAAGGTGCCGCCGGCGTACCCCGTGTCCGGCAAGGTCACGCTCGGGGGCAAGGCGCACAACCGGCTGCTGGTGTACTTCCGCCCGGCCGAAGGGCCGCCCACGGCGTACACGATCGCGGTCGGCGAAACGGACAAGGACGGCAACCTGAAGGTGCAGGGCAACGCGGGCGTCGGGCTGCCGGAGGGCGAGTACAAGGTCACGTTCACCTGCCAAGTGGTGAAGGGCAACCCGGCGGCGACCGCGAAACTGGGGCCGGACGACAAGCCCAGCGAGTTGGGCGTGACCACCGTGGAGCAGGTACCGGCGTCGCACGCCGAGGGTACGGCCAACGACACCACGCCCGTGCGGTTCGTCGTGACGCGCGGCGCGGAGAACGTGTTCACCTTCGACATACCGGCCAAGTGAGGCCGGGGCGGGCGGGTCATCGGGGTTCCATTCGTTTCACCGGGAGGGTTCCCACATGCGTTCTCTCAGGGGCCGCAAGGCCGGGTTCACGCTGATCGAGTTGCTGGTGGTGATCGCGATCATCGCGATCCTGATCGGACTGCTGCTGCCCGCCGTGCAGAAGGTGCGCGACGCGGCGGCCCGCATGAGCTGCCAGAACAACCTGAAGCAAATGGGGCTGGCGGTCCACAACTTCGCGGGCGTGAACGGCGACCGCGTGCCGATGCTGGGTGAGGCCGAAGAGGGCGGGCACTGGACCGCGTTCGTCCTGCCGTACATCGAACAGGACAACGCGTTCCGCGCGCTGACGTTCGGCTCGAACAACTGGGCCACCTCGACCGGGATCGCCAACCCGTCGATCACCTCGGCGAGCGCGGCCGAGCGGCAGATCGCGGTGTGCGGCATCCCGATCAAGACGTTCCGGTGCCCGGCGACGACCGCCCCGGAGCGGGTGTTCGACGGCTCCGTGGAGAACCCGGCGTGGTTCGCCACCCGCGTGCCGTGCAACTACCTCGGCGTGGTGACCGGCCTTCAGCCGCACGACGGCAAGCCGGGCGGCTCGAACGGCTGGGGCCCGGGCGCGGGTCTCATCCCCGGCGCGCTGCACATCGGGCAGTTGGACGGCATGTTCATCACCCGCCCGCGCCCGGTGACGCGGCTCCGCGACGGCGGCCCGGGCGGCCCGGTGACGCTGCTGGGCGTCACCGACGGCCTCTCGAACACGATGATGATCGGCGAGGCCGAACCGGACCCGCAGATCGCCACCCTCGGCCCGATCGGCGAGACCAATCGCAACGCCGGCAAAAAGGACCACTGGGCCATCGGCGGCGACGACTTCGACTGCTGGGAGGGCACCGACTGGAGCGAAATGGGCGGCAGCACCGCGGTGCGCATCAACTTCCCGAAGCCGATCCCCGGCTTGGCGACCATGTCGTGGAGCGACACCGACCCGAACTGGGCCGCCTACGAGGTGAGCTTCGGTAGCCGGCACTCGGGCGGCGCGAACTTCGTGTTCGGCGACGGGAGCGTGCGGTTCGTGCGCGACAGCATCAGCCCGCAAACGCTCTCCGCGCTGGGCACCCGCGCCCGCGGCGAGGTGATCCCGAACGACTTCTAACGGCCCGCGCCGTTACGCGGCGCGCCGGGCTTCCGCCGGCGCGCCGCTCAGCAGTTCCACCAGACGCGCGGCGAACCGCGGCCCGGTGCCCGCGTCTTCGTGCTTGAAGTACACGAACGCTTCGTTCCACCCGCGGGCGCGAATCCGCGCCGCCCACGCCGCGAGGTCCGCGTCGGTGTACTCGGCGCGCCGGAGCCGCAGGTAGCCCCAACCGGCGGTCGCGTCGAACGGCACTTCCAGTTCGGTGTCGGCGTCCGCGACGCACAGCGCCGCCCCGCGGGCGCGCAGCAGAGCGAGCGCGTCGTCCGCGAACCACGACTCGTGCCGGAACTCCAGCGCGACCCGCGCCCCGGTCGGCAGCGCGTCGAGAAAGTCGCTCAGCAGCGGAACGTCCTTCTTCAGGAACGGCGGCAGTTGAAACAGCAGCGCGCCGAGCCGAGGGCCGAGGTGCGCCGCGGCCTCCACGAACTGCGCCGCGAGTGCGTCCGCACCGCGCAGCTTCTTTTTGTGGGTGATCTCTTGCGGCGCTTTCAGCACGAACCGGAAGTGCGGCGGCACCTGCGCGGCCCACGCTTCGAGGCCCGCGGCCGTTGGCACCCGGTAGAACGTGTTGTTGATTTCGACCGTGTCGAACCGCTGGGCGTAGTAGCCGAGCATCTGCTTCGCGGGGAACTTGGCCGGGTAGAAGGGGCCCTTCCACTCCGGGTACGAGAACCCGCTGGTGCCGACGTGCGTGCTCATGCGCGCACCGTACCCGCGGGCGGCGCGAAACGCCAGATCGACTTCACGCCGATTTCACGCGCGGGCGGCGTTCCGCCCGCCTATCTCATTGGGAACCGCCCACGCCCGGAGCCGCTGTGACCGACACTCCCGCACCCGTCGAAGCGCGCGGCCTAAAGGGGGCGCTCGCCCGCGCGCCGCTCGGCGTACTCACCGCCTATGCGTGCGGCGTCGCGTTCTGCACGTACTTCTGCATGTACGCGTTCCGCAAGCCGTTCGACGCGGTGAAGTTCAGCGGCGCCAAGTACCTCGGCACCGACATCGAACTGAAGACCGCGTGCGTGGTGTCGCAGGTGATCGGGTACATGCTCTCGAAGTACCTCGGCACCAAAATCTGCGCGGAAGTGAGCGCGGCGCGGCGCGCGTACCTGCTCGTGGGGCTGATCGTGTTCGCCGAGTGCGCGCTGCTGCTGTTCGGGGTGCTGCCGCCGGCGCTGAAGCCGCTGGCGATGTTCCTGAACGGGCTGCCCCTCGGTATGGTGTGGGGGCTGTGCGTGCGCTACTTGGAAGGGCGGCGCGCGAGCGAAGTGATGGTGGCCGGGCTGAGTTGCTCGTACATCATCGCCGGGGCGGCGACCCGCGACATCGGGCGCGACCTCGTGATGGCGACGTGGGGCGTGAGCGAGGAGTGGATGCCGGTCGTCACCGGGCTGGTGTTCCTCGGCCCGTTCGTGCTCGCGGTGCTGCTCCTGAACCAACTGCCGCCGCCCTCGCCCGCGGACGTGGAATCGCGCGCCGAGCGGGTGCCGATGGACCGCCGCCAGCGGCGCGCGTTCCTCGCGCACTTCGGCATCGGGTTCGGGATGCTGCTCGCCGCGTACTTCTTCCTCACGGCGCTGCGCGACTTCCGCGACCACTACGGGGCCGAACTGTTCGACGCGATCGGCCTCGGCGACCAGCGCGCCATCTTCACCCGCACCGAACTGTGGGCGCTGTTGGGCGTGGTCATCGCGGTCGCGGTGCTGAACGTCATTCGCAGTCACAAGGCGGCGCTCGTGACCGTGTACGGCGTCATCGTCGGCGGGTTCGCGCTCATCGGCGTCGCGACCGCGGCGTTCCGGGCCGAAGCGATTTCCGGCTACTGGTGGATGGCCGCGGTGGGGTTGGGCATGTACCTCGCGTACGTGCCGTTCGGCGCGGTGCTGTTCGAGCGCATGATGGCCGCGAGCCGGTTCAACGGCACCGCGGTGTTCGCGATCCAACTCGCCGACGGCATCGGCTACACCGGGTCGGTGCTGTTCCAACTGTTCCGCGACCTCGCGTTCGGCCAATTCAACCGGCTGGAGTTCTTCACCCCGTATGCTCTCATCGTGTCGGCGGTGGGCGTGTTACTGATGACCGCGAGCGGGGTGCTGGTGGTGCGCACCGCGACCCGCGGGCACCATTCCGGGGCGAACTGATGCGCGCGGCGATCTTCGACGGCCCGCACCGCCCGCTGCGCCTCGAACCGGTGGCCCGGCCGGTTCTGGAACCGGGCGAAGCGCTCGTGCGCGTTTCGCTCTGCACGGTGTGCGGCAGCGACCTGCACACCGTGAGCGGGCGGCGCAGGGAGAAGACGCCGAGCGTGCTGGGGCACGAACCCACCGGCACCGTGGACGAGGTGTGCGGCGACGTGCGCGACGCGCGCGGCGAGCCGGTGCGCGTCGGCGACCGCGTGGTGTGGGCGGTCGCGGTGTCGTGCGGCGGGTGCTTCTTCTGCGCGCGCGGCCTTCCGCAGAAGTGCGAAACGCTGCGCAAGTACGGGCACGAACCGCACACGCCGCAGTGCGGGCCGCTGGGCGGCCTGACAACGCACTGTCACTTGCTCCGCGGTACCGCGATCGTGAAGGTGCCGGCGGGCGTGCCGGACGCGGTCGCCGCGCCCGCCGGCTGCGCCACCGCCACCGTC
>JALHNS010000482.1 GCA_022843445.1 Gemmata sp. | reverse complement strand
GTCGCGCCCGGCGCGCCGAACGTGTCGGTTCCGCCGCCCGCGCCGGTCCCGCCGCAAGCGCCGTAACCCGGCGCGCAATTCGGCTCACCTTTCGGCCCGCCGCTGAGCGCCCGCTCGGCGGCGGGCCGATGCGCATCTGTGGGTCGCCCTCCGCGAAGGACCACAACCATGCTCCGCCGCGCGCTCGTTCCGCTCGCGCTCGCTTGTGTCGCGCTTGAACCGGGTTCGGCGCGCGCGCAGCCGAACGTGTTCGTCGGGGGCGGGCACTACCCGTACGGGCCGCGGGTCGCGCCCGCGTGGGGCTACCCGGGCCTCGCGGGCGGGCCGTTCGTCGGCTACCCGTACTACCCCGGCTTCTTCGGCTTCTCCGGGCGCGCCGGCAGTTCGTGGTCGAACGGCCTGAGCCTGTACGGGCCGCCAGTGCCGGTGTACGGCCCGATCCCCGGCGTGCTCGGCAACGACGACCTCGTGCGCCAGTGGCGCAGCACACTGCCGGTCGGCCTTCAGGGCTACGGCTGGTTCGGCGTGTACGCCGCGTCGCCGCGGTTGCGGCCGACCACGGTGTCGGTGCACCCGCTGGTCGAGAGCTTCGGAAGCGCGCCGCAGCCGCTCGCGCCGGCCGCACGGTCCGGCGGGTGCCTCGTGGTGTCGGTGAGCGTGCCGCAACCGACGGCGGAAGTGTTCGTGGACGGCGCGCGGACCGCTCAAACTGGCACCGATCGCACGTTCGAGTCGCCCCCACTCGAAGCCGGCAAGCGGTACGCGTACACCGTCACGGCGCGGTGGGTCGAGAACGGCCGCGCGGTGGAGCGCTCGATTCAAGTGACCGGCGAACCGGGCGAGGTGGTGCGCGCGGACTTCGGCGCGGCGACCGCCGCGGCTCGGCGCTGACCCGTCCCTCGTCCGCGCGTCGGGCTACAAGCCGGTAGCCCCGACGCGCGAGCGAGGGTTCCGCGCCTTACTTCTCGTTCAGCTTCTTGACGGCCTCTTCGCGCATCGGGTCGTGCAGGTTCGAGAAGTAGTAGAAGAAGTTGTTCGCGCTCTTCTCGCCGAGGCAGAAGTCGAAGTACACGCGCGAGCCGCCGCGGGGCCAGTTCACGTCCGGCAGCGTGAGGGTGTCGATCACCCCGCTCACGCTCTCCCCGGCCTTCAGTTCCACGGGCATCGTGCCGGTCGCGCGGCCGGCCGCGCCGAGCAGTTTCGCGCCGTTCGTCACCACGATCACGCTGTCGGCCCAGAACACCGTTTTGCCGTCGGTGAGCAGCGCCGGCACCTTCACCGGTTTGTCGCTGGTGTTCTTTACGGTGAGCTTGAACTTGCCGTCTCCGAACATGTCGTTCTTGAACTTCTGCGGGTTCTCCGCGGGCACCTGTTCCACGGTGAACTCGACCGCCGCGCCCGCCATGAGCGCCGGCCGGCCGGTCTTGCTGCACACCACACCGTCCGCCTTCGGCGCGTCCTTCGGCCACGCCTTGTCTTTCAGCGCGGCCCACGGCGACACCGGTTTGCCGCCCTCGAGCGCCCACCCGGCCGGCAGCGCCGCGAGCGCCTTCGCCTTTTCCAACAGCGGTTTGTCGGCGGTGCCGATGAACGTGACCTGCCAGCCCTTGCCCGCCTTGCGCGCCGCGATGAGCCACTTCTCGTCCATCGGGAACACGGGCGCGCCTTGGCTGCGAATCTGGTAGCTCAGCGCGCCGGTCGGCTTCGGGCCGCGCAGTTGCTCGCCCACTTCGACCTCGAACGTGTAGGAGCGCACGGGCGGGTTGCTCAGCCCGACCGGGCCGGCGGTCACTTTTGTGAGCTTCGCCACGAACACCGCTTCGCCCGACGCAATGGGGGCGAGCGCCTTGTCGTCATCGTCCGCGGCGCGGGCGGTGGCCGCCACGCAGAGAACCAGAGCGAACAGCGTGCGCACGATGGCACCTCGTGAAGTGGGCGGGAGTGGGGACGCAGACACTGTATTCGTGCGCCGCGGTGCGGTACACTGTGCGTATCCCGCCTGTTACCCTCGGGCTGCTGTCATGTTGAACTTCCCCCGCCACTTCGCCTCGCCGGAAACTGCGTACCGCTCGCGCCGGGCGTTCCTCAGCACCGCGGGCTGCGGGTTCGGGATGCTCGCGCTCGCGGACCTGCTCGCGGCCGAAGAGAAGCGCGCCGAAGACCCACTCGCGCCGAAGAAGCCGCACTTCGCGGGCAAGGCGAAGGCCGTAATCTGGCTGTTCATGAACGGCGGGCCGAGCCAAGTGGACACGTGGGACTACAAGCCCGACCTAGAGAAGCGCGACGGGCAAGAGTTAAAGAACTTCGACCCGAACACCGGGTTCTTCAACGCGCAGGTCGGCCCGCTGATGAAGTCGCCGTTCAAGTTCGAGAAGCACGGGCAGTGCGGGAAGATGGTGAGCAGCCTGTTCCCGCACATGGCGAAGCACGTGGACAAGATGGCCTTCGTTCACTCGCTGTGGAGCGACTCGAACAACCACTCCCCGGCGCTGTTCAAGATGAACACCGGGATGGGGCGGATGGGCTTCCCGTGCGTCGGCAGTTGGGTCACATACGGCCTCGGCAGCGAGAGCCGCGACCTGCCGGCGTTCTGCGTGATGTACGACACGCTGGGCCGCGGCATTCCGAAAGGGCACGCGCTGAACTGGGGCGCGGGGTTCCTGCCGACCGTGTATCAGGGCACCGCGTTCAAGCCGCAGGGCGACCCGATCGACAACCTGAAGCGGCCGAAAGACGTGACCGCCGACCGGCAGCGCGAGCAACTGAACCTGCTGGCGCAGCTGAACAAGACCGGCACCGAGCGGCACCCGAACGAGCCGGACTTCGCGGCGCGCGTGGAGAGCTACGAGCTCGCGTACCGGATGCAGATGGCGGCCCCGGACGCGCTCGACCTGAGCAAAGAGACGAAGGAAACGCACGCGCTGTACGGCCTCGACAACCCGAAGGCGACGCACTTCGCCAAGCAGTGCCTGATCGCGCGGCGGTTGGTCGAACGCGGGGTGCGGTTCGTGCAAATCTACAGCGGCGGCATGGAAAACGACCTGAGCTGGGACGGGCACAACAACATCGCGAAGAACCACGGCGGGTTCGCGGCGGAAACGGACCAACCCATCGCGGCGCTACTCGAAGACCTGCAACGCAAGGGACTGCTGGAAAGCACGCTGGTGATCTGGGGCGGCGAGTTCGGCCGCTTGCCGATCGTGCAGAAGGGCAACGCGGGCCGCGACCACAACCCGCACGCGATCACCTACTGGCTCGCGGGCGGCGGCGCGAAGGGCGGTACGAGCTACGGCGCGAGCGACGAAGTCGGCTTCAAGGCGGTTGAGAACCGCGTGAGCATCAACGACTTCCACGCGACCGTGCTGCACCTGATGGGTTTGGACCACAAGAAGCTGACCTACCGCTACAACGGCCGCGACTTCCGCCTGACGGACGTAGCCGGCACCGTGGTGAAAGACATCTTGGCGTGACCTCTTTGAGCAAGCGACCATGAGCCTTCAGGACGAACTTCAAGAACGCCTCTTTGTGATCGCCCAAGAACTCGATTTCGCGCAGCGCTACTACGCACTGGTTGCTGAGACAAGCGGCAGCACGCCCTGTGACAGTTTGACTGCCGACGAGATTCGAGCCGCGCTGGAATCGACCGGGCGGACGTTCCGCTTTAACAAGCGCGAGCGATTCTACGCCACACGCGAGGCAGAAGCGCCCGGAGAGTTGGGACTCAATCTAACCGTTTCGGGTGTTGTCGAATTTATCTTGGTTGTCGAGACGCCAGCGGGTCATGTCGGTCTGACCTTCCCCGGTCTCGCTCGCGCGTTACTGTACCGAGTTGGCTCGCCGGTTGCCGTCGATCCGCGGTATCCGCGCGTGCGCTACGGCGACGCGGACGAACTTCGGCGCGTCTTGGAGGGCGGTTTCGCGTTGTACGCAGAACTCGCCGAGGCAATAGCCGCGAGCGGGATTGTTGGGAAGCAAGCAAGGAAGTGAAGGCGTCAAACCGTCCAGTCGGCGAAGTTCAGACCCGGTACTTTCTCGAAGTCGCGCCGGTTGCGCGTGATGAGTGTCGCGGAGTGCGCGAGGGTGATGGCGGCGATTCGCAAGTCCATCGTGCCGATTCGCACCTTCAACTGCTTCAGGCGGGCGAACTCTGTTGCGGCAACGTCGCCGAACAACAGCACCGCGCGGTCGGCGAAATCGAGTCGGATTTCGTTCAGGCGGTTGGTCGCGCGAGTATACAACTCGGGCGTGGTGGCCTTCTTGCACGCTTCGAGCCAACCCCGTACTTGCTCCTCGAACGAAACGATGGTGACGAACACCTCTTCGCCGCTTGCCGCGATGCGCTCACACAAGCGCGTGTACGCTGGGCCTTCGCCGCGCTGGTGAATGCTCAGAATATCGGTGTCGAACACGACCACGACTCACCGAGCCTTCGCACGCGCTTTGGGTTTCTGCTTGCGCTTTCTGTCGAGCGATTTTCGATACTCGCGACCGAGCCGGACGACCTCTTCAAAATCCGGGTCGTTTGCGAAACGCCCCCCGTGAGCCAGTACCCACTTCGGGTCTGCCTTGTTCGGTTCGGGCGGTGCTTTCAGCCGCTGCACTTCTGCTTCCAGCGCAAGAAGTCGTTGTTCCAGTTCCGCGATCGTCATTTCGGTTCCTCCATTCGCACGGCCATTCTACCACACCGGTTCGTCTCTCTCGTAGAGCCACGCGAGCGCGTTCGGCAGGCGCGCGCCCCACGCGCCTTCGCTGTGCGTGCCGCCGGGCACTTCGAGGTGGCCCACCCGCGTGCCGCGCTTGCGCAGCAGTTGCGCCAGCCAGCGCACGCGGCGGGCGGTCGCGGCGCACCCGGCCGGCAGCGCCGCGAGCGCCTTCGCCTTTTCCAACAGCGGTTTGTCGGCGGTGCCGATGAACGTGACCTGCCAGCCCTTGCCCGCTTGCGCGCCGCGATGAGCCACTTCTCGTCCATCGGGAACACGGGCGCGCCTTGGCTGC
>JALHNS010000481.1 GCA_022843445.1 Gemmata sp. | reverse complement strand
TGCGGCCCCAGCACCGCGGCGCGGCGGGTACCGTGCTCGCCGTAGTGCGTGTAGTGGATGTCGCGCCCCAGCTTCACGTTCCGCAGCACCACGCGGCACCCGCGCGCGCCGAGTTGGAGCGGCCGGCTCACGTCCTTGCGGCCCGTTGCTGGCGGCAAATCGGCGGCGGGCACCACCAAGGTGCCGTCGAGCGCGAGCGACGCGCGGCGGTCCACGAAGGCGAACTCGAACTTGTACCGCTTTCCGGGAACGAGTGCAACGCCGCCCGCCGCGCCCAACCCGCCGTGGTTCGCGCGCGACAGCGTCGCGCGGCCGGACGCGCGCGGGCCGGCGCTCAGTTGGGCCTCGACCGCGTCCGCGCCGTCCATGAGTCGGCACGCGAACGACGCTTCGCCCGCGTGCGCCGCGGTCACTTCGATGTCGCACGAGAACACGAAGTCGCGGGCCGCGGGCAGGCCGCCGAACCCGCGGGGCGGGCCGTCGTAGGCGCTCCACACGCGCACCGGCTCTTCGCGCCGCACGTCCAGATGGAAGTGCCGGTAGCTCACGCCCACCTCCGCCTGCGGCGTCGCGCTCGCGTCCAGCACCAGCGCGGTGCCCTCGATGGTGGGGGCGGGCGTCGCCACGGCCGGTTCGCCCGCGGGTAAGCGCGGGTCCGACCGCGCGCTCGTCACCCACCGCACGCCCCACCCCGCGAGCGGCGCGTAGTTCATGTCGAACACCGGGATCGTCGTTTCGCGCACCTCGGCCAGCCCCTTGCGCAACAGGTCGCGCTCGTTCGGCGCGATCTGCACGTAGGCGTCGCCGTCCGCGACGGTGATCGTTTCGCCGGGCAGCCCGATGAGCCGCTTGACGTAGGGCTTGCCGTACTCGCTCGGGTCGGGGTCCGGGCAGTGGAACACGACCATTTCCCAGCGCCGCGGGGTGCGCAGCGCGTACACGTTTTTGTCCACGAGTAACCGGTCGCCGCTGAGGTCGCGGGCGGCGGCGAGCGAGAAGTGCTGTTCGCAGTTGGGGCAGCACACGGAGAGGAACTGGTTGTCGCCACCGGTGCCGACGCGCCCGACGCGCACCGGGAACCCGCACCGCGTGCACGGGCCTTCGCGGTGGTGCCCGATCAGCGCCGGGGCCATGCTGCCCGTGGGCACGCCGAACGGTTCCACGAGCAGCGTGCGCACCACGAGAAACAGCCCCGCGAACATCGTGCTCACGGTGAGCAGCACGCGGAGCAGCGGGGCGTGCCGGGGCGGTTGTCGGTTCGTCGTTACAGGTCGTTCGTTGCTGGCGTGCGGCGCGTCGGTGGGAGACATGAACGTTTCACACACCGAGTGTGCGCCCGGGCCAAACACCAAACACCAAACACCAAACACTAATCGTCCGACTCCAGCACCGCGAGGAACGCCTCTTGCGGCACTTCCACTTGGCCGATCTGCTTCATCCGCTTCTTGCCCTCGGCCTGCTTCGCCCACAGCTTCCGCTTGCGGGTGATGTCGCCGCCGTAGCACTTCGCGGTCACGTTCTTGCGCATCGCGGCGATGTTCTCGCGGGCCACCACCCGCGCGCCGATCGCGGCTTGGAGGGCCACTTCGAACAGGTGCCGGTCGATCTCCTCGCGCAACTTCTTCAGGATCAGCCGGCCGCGGCGCTCGGCGCTGGCGCGGTGAACGATCACCGAGAGCGCGTCCACCTTCTGCCCGTGAACGAGGATGTCCATCTTCACGAGGTCCGCGGGCTTGTAGCCCAGCACCTCGTAGTCCATGGTGCCGTACCCGTGCGTCACGGACTTCAGCTTGTCGTACAGGTCGTAAATCACTTCCGCGAGCGGCATCTCGTACACGAGAATGACGCGCTGCTGGCTCAGATATTCCGTGCGCACGAACGTGCCGCGGCGCTCGGTACACATGCCCATCAGGTCGCCGATGTTGCCGGCGGGGATGAGGAAGCTGATGCGCACGATGGGTTCGCGAAACTCTTCGATGAGTCCGGCGTCCGGCACCTCCTGCGGCCCGTGAACGGTCATCACGGTGCCGTCCCGCTTCTTGATCTCGAACGTCACGTTCGGGGCGGTCTGCACGAGGTTCATGTCGCTGTCTTGTTCGAGCCGCTGCTGGATGATCTCGCGGTGGAGCATCCCCAAGAAGCCGCAGCGGAACCCGAACCCGAGGCCGTCGGACACTTCCGGTTGGAACGTGAAACTGCTGTCGTTCAGCTTCAGTTTGCCGAGCGCCTCGCGCAGGTCTTCGAACTCGTTGTTGTTCACCGGGAACAGCCCGGAGTACACCATCGGCTTCGGTTCCTTGTACCCCGCGAGCGGTTCCGCGGTGGGGTTGTGCGCGTCCGTCACCGTGTCGCCGATGTTGACGAACTCGATGTTCTTGATGTTCGCGGTGAAGTACCCCACCTGCCCGGCGCTCAGCCCCTCGCACTTCTCCATGCCGGGCCGGAACTGACCGATCTCGGTGATCGCGTACTCGCGGCCGGTGCGCATCAGCTTGATCTTCTGCCCCATCTTCAACTGCCCGTCCATCATCCGGACGTACACCACCACACCCTTGTAGGTGTCGAAGTGCGAGTTGTAGATGAGGGCTTTCAGCGGGGCGTCGGCGTCGCCCGGCGGGGGCGGCACGCGGTCGATGATCGCGGCCATCAGGTCTTCGACGCCCTCGCCGGTCTTCCCGGACACGCGCATCACCTCGTCCGGGTTCACCATCAGCGCCTGTTCCATCTCGCCGATGACGAAGTCCGGGCGCGCGTGCGGCAGGTCGATCTTGTTCAGCGTGGGAATGATCTTCAGGTTCGCGTCCATCGCGAGGAACGCGTTCGCGACGGTTTGCGCCTGCACGCCCTGAAAAGCGTCGGCGAGCAGGATCGCGCCCTCGCACGCGGCGAGCGAGCGGCTCACTTCGTAGTTGAAATCGACGTGCCCGGGGGTGTCGATCAGGTTCAGTTCGTACTTGGTGCCGTTGTGCTCGTGGTAGATGGTGACCGGGTGCATGCGGATGGTGATGCCGCGCTCCCGCTCGAGGTCCATGCTGTCGAGCGTTTGCGCTTTAATGTCCCGCTCGGAGACGGTGCCGGTCTTCAACAGAAACTGATCGGCCAACGTGCTCTTGCCGTGGTCGATGTGGGCGATGATGCAGAAGTTGCGGATGTTGGCGGTCGGCGTCGGCATTCGTCGGCGCTCTGAGGGCGGGCGGGGCGAAGTGCTAGTTTAGCACGCCGGGCGCGGCCCGAATAGCCCGAGCCGCGGTTGACCGCGACGGCGGTGCGGACGAAGATGGCACAGTGCCCGTCCCAGCGAGGTGCGCACGTGTGGAAGTTCCTGCTGATGCTGCCGGTACTGTTCGCCGGGTGCGAGGCGCGCGTGGCGCTGCCGAACAACCCGGTGCCCGTCGAACCGGTCGCGCTCACCGAAGCCGACTTCGCCACCATCGACGCCGCGATTGCCGCGAATAAGGGCCGCGTCGTGCTCGTCGATATGTGGGCGTCGTGGTGCGGCCCGTGCGTGGCGAAGTTCCCGGAGTTCGTCTCACTGCACAACAAGTACGCGCCGCACGGCCTCGCCTGTGTGAGCGTCAGTTTGGACCGCGAGGCGGGACAGGAAGCCGCGCTGCGCCTCCTCGACAAGTGGGGCGCGACGTTCCCGAACTACGTGCTCAAGAACGCCGGCCGGGACGAAGAGAAGGTCGTGGCCCGGTTCGGCTACGCCGGCGCGATCCCGCATCAGGCGCTGTTCGACAAGACCGGGAAGCGCGTGTGGGACAGCGCGAGCGGCTCGCGCTCCGGGTTGGCCCGGCGCATCGAAAAAGAACTGCTGAAGTAACCCCAACGGAGGTTCATCGTGACGCGAATTCTGGTGTGCGCCGGGCTGCTCGGCGCGGCCCTCGGCTGTGCGACGGCCGCCGACCCCGCGCAACCGGGCAAGATCGAAGTGAGCGAAGTGAAGTTCGACGGGTTGGAGGCCGTGCTGAAGGCCAACAAGGGCAAGCCCGTGCTGATCGACTTCTGGGCCACGTGGTGCGGCCCGTGCGTGAAGAAGTTCCCGCACTTCGTGGACACCAACAAGAAGTACGCCGAGAAGGGGCTGGCGTGCGTGAGCGTGAGCATGGACCCGGACGGCCCGAAGGGCAGCTACGACAAGGAGAAGGTGCTCGCCTTCCTGAAAGAGAAAAACGCCGCGTTCACGAACGTGATTTTCACCAGCTACAAGGACGAAGCGGGCAAACTGGAAAAGAAGTACGGGCTGGAGGGCGGCATCCCGTTCATGGTGCTGTTCGACAAGGAGGGCCGCCGCGTGTGGCACTCCGAAGAGAAGCAACTGAAAGACGAGGAGTTGGACAAGCTGATCGAGGAGCAACTCAGTAAGTGAGAGCCGACGAGCCGGAAGCGCCAGCGACGGCCTTCTCTTCTCCACAAAGGAAGAGAGAAGGCCGTCGCTCGCGTTTCTGGCAACGGCCCGAGGTTAGCTGCCGGCGGGCGGGGCGATGCCGTTGGCGACGAAGCTGAAGGTGCTGTTCGCGTTGCCGCCCAGCGTGGTGATCGCGGCGATGCACACCACGATGATCAGCGCCAGCATCACGGCGTACTCGACCGCCGTCGGACCGTCTTCCGCCTTCAGGAAGTTCACCAGCTTCTGCGTGACAGCGCGCATGAGTCGTGTTCCCGGTTGTGAGTGCCGCGCTCGCGGCAGGCACCTCGCCTGACGGTCGCTCGGTACAATTACCTAGTGCGCGCCGCGGAGCGATTGGGGCAAACTGCGGGGTATTTTTCACGCGCCCGGTTGGTGCGTCCGATTTCGCCACACCGCGCCTAACGACAGACCAAAACAGAGCGACCCCGGCCTGAAGCCGGGGTCGCGCGGGTCGCTCTCGCGAGCGGCACTTAGCTGCCGGCGGGCGGGGCGATGCCGTTGGCGACGAAGCTGAAGGTGCTGTTCGCGTTGCCGCCCAGCGTGGTGATCGCGGCGATGCACACCACGATGATCAGCGCCAGCATC
>JALHNS010000480.1 GCA_022843445.1 Gemmata sp. | reverse complement strand
TGAAACCGGCCAACCTCATTCGCGCCGCCGACGGCACCACCAAGCTGCTCGACTTCGGCCTCGTCACCGCCCGCGACGACGACGACACCGAACTGACCGGCGCGAACGTCGTCATGGGCACGCCCGACTACATCGCGCCGGAACAGGCCGAAGACCCGCGGTCCGCGGACGCCCGCGCCGACGTGTACGCGCTGGGCTGCACGCTGTTCCACCTGCTCAGCGGGCGCGTCCCGTTCGCGGGGCGCGGCTCGCTCCGCAAGTTGGACGCGCACCGCGCCGACCCGCTGCCCAAACTGCCGGAGTTGCCCGCGGCGCTGAACGCGGTGCTCGCGAAAATGACCGCGAAGAAGCCCGCCGACCGCTACGCGACCGCCGCCGAAGTGGCCGACGCCCTCGAACCGTTCTGCGCCGCGCGGGCCCAACCGGCCGCCGCGCCGCCGCGCGGCCGCGCCCGGTGGCCGGTGGCTCTGGTGATCGCGGCGCTCGCGCTGTTGTGCGTCGCCGCGGCCGGCGCGGGCGTGTGGGTGATCGTCCGCGACAAGGACGGCAAAGAAGTGGCCCGCGTCCACGTGCCGGACGGCGGAACCGTGGAGGTGTCGCCGAAGCCGCCGGGCGCGCCGCACGTCGAACCGCCCGCACCCAAGAAGCCGGTGGCGCTGCCCGACAAGCCCGGGGCGTTCAACACGTTCCCGGCCGAGACCGCGGCCGACCCCACGCCCGACGCCCTCTCGCCCGACGGGCGGCTCATCTCGATCCCGGTGGACGGCAACCTCCGGCAGGTGGCCGCGCTCAAGGTGTACGACACCGCCTCCGGCAAACTCGTCCGCACTCTGCCGACCGGCGGGAACCGGTTCACCAACCACCTGTTCTTCCCGGACGGCAAGCGGCTCATCACCGGCGAAATCACCGCCGGCGGCGGCTTCCGGTTCCGCGAGTGGTCTCTGACCGGCGACCCGGACCGGCTCCTCGCCCACATCGCCGACCCGGGCGGCTGGCCCACGTTCTTCGACCTGTCGGCCGACGGGAACACGTTCGCTTTCAGCTATGAGCGCCCCGCGGGGGTGATGCACGCCCGGGTCGTCGATCTCGACTCCGGCAAGACGCTGGCCGAGGCCACGGTGCCGCCGGGCCAGAAGACCTACGCCTACGCCCGGGTGTCGGCCGATGGTACCCGCGCGCTGACCGGCGTGAATGTGGTCGGGGCCAAAACGGCGACCGTCCAGCTCCACGACCTGAAGGCCGGGAAGGTGCTGATGACGGCCGAGGTCAAGGGGACCGACGCGGTCATCGCGTACCCGGTGTTCCTAGCCGATGGCACCCCGGCCGCGGGAGTCTACACGAAGGGCGCGGCCGCACGCTTAGAGCGATACGAACCCGCGACAGCAAAGCTGCTCGCCCAAGTCACAATGCCCGCGGGGGTCGCCTACCACATGCTCCAGCCGAGCCGGATCGGGGCCATCGCGGGCACCGAGCGGTCCGACCTGCGCCCGGTGGTCGTGGACCCGGGCACCGGCCGCATCGTGTTCGACGCCGGGAAGGTCGATCCGCTCCAGAATCAAGCTCTGTCGGCCGACGGGCGGGTGATGGCCGTTCGCTCGGGCGGCAAAACGACCGTGTACCGCATCCCCGACGGCCCGCCGCCGGCCCCGGCCGACCTGAACAAGCCCGGGGTGCTCCAGTACCAACCGCCCGACGGCCGCACGCTCTCCGCGGCCCAAATCGCCCCCGACGGCCGCGCGTTCCTCGTGAGCCGCGGGGACCGCACCGAACTGTTCGACACCGCCACCGGGGCGAAACTGCACGCGTTCCCCGGGCACCTCGGGTGCTTCGCCCTCGGCGGAACGAAGGTGCTCTGCGCCGCCGCCAACAACCGGCTTACGGTGTACGACCGTGCAACCGGCAAGCCGGACCGCGCGTTCGCGCCGCTCGGGGCCGAGGTGCTGGCCGTCTTCCCGGTCGGCCCGGACGCGGCCCGGGTGCTCGTCGCGGTCGCCGACCGCACGTTCCGCCTGTTCGATGTGAGCCGCGGCGAACAACTCCTCTCGACCGAGTTCAAGGGCGAACCGCTGTACACCTTCACGGCCGACGGCAAGGCGGTCCTGATCCGCGAACCGTCCGACACCGCGTACAAGGCCTACGACGCGGCCACCGGCAAGCCGGTGAAGGGCTTCGAGGGGCTGGTGGGCCGCGGGTTGGTCGGGCCGTTCTCGGCCGACGGCACCAAGGCGCAGTCGTGGGACGGGAAGGAAACGCGCGTCGTTCGCGTGTCCGATGGTCAGGTGGTGGGCACGGTCCCGGCGCACCCGGACGGGGCGTTCGCGGTCGGGTACACGCCCGACCGTACGGCCACCCTGATCTACCGAACCAACGAGGTGCTGGAGCTGCGGGACTCGATCACCGGAGCCGCCTTGAGCGCGCTCAAGGTCGAGTTCCCCGGCAGCCGCGACCGGCTGCGGTTCCTGAGCATGTCCGCGGTGTCGCCGGACGGCACGTTCGCCCTGCTGGTCGCCACCGACGGGCACGTCGCGGCCATTCGGTTGCCGGACCCGAAGCCCGCGGCCGAGCCGGTGGGCGAGCGGCTCAAGCTCATCGGCCCGGGGCACTCGGTGCCCACGGTCGCGTTCGCCCCGGACGGCCAGACCCTGCTCACCGCCTCGGCCCCGCGCGGCGAACAGGCGGCCAACAGCGACGTCGTGCTCTGGGACGCCGCCACGGGCAAGGAACTGCGGAGACTCAAGGGGCACACCTTCGCCGTGTACGGGGCCGCGTTTTCGGCCGACGGCAAGCGGGTGGTCACCGGGTCCGGGTACGTGGACGGCACGGTCCGGGTGTGGGACGCGGGTACCGGCAAGGAACTGACCCAGATCGTGTACCCGTTCGACGACAAGCCGCACGGCGTGTACACGGTCGCGTTCGCACCGGACGGCAAGCGGGTGTACTCCGCCGGTACGGACAAGTTGGTCCGCGCGTGGGACGCCGAAACCGGGAAGGAACTGCTGGCGTTCGAGGGGCACCCGGACATCGTCCGGTGTTTGGCGCTGTCGCCGGACGGCAAGGTGCTGGCGAGCGGCGGGAGCGAAGACCGCCCGGCGGTGCGCCTGTGGGACGCCGCGACCGGCAAGGAACTGCTGACCCTCGACGGACACGCCGAGCAGGTGAACGCGGTGGCCTTCTCGGCCGACGGCACCCGGCTCGCGTCGGCCGACTGCGCCGGGGCGGTGCGCGTGTGGGACGCGCGCACCGGCAAGGAACTGAAGGTGTTGGAGGGCCACACGGGGCGCATCGACGGGCTGGCGTTCGCGCCCGCCGGGCGGCTCGTGACCGGCGGCCACGACCGCACGGTGCGCGTGTGGGACGCGGGCGCCGGCAAAGAGGTGGCCCGGTTCGACGGGCACACGAGCGGCATCATCAGCTTGGCCGTGTCGCCGTGCGGGCGGTTCGCGCTGACCGGCAGCGACGACAACTCGGCCCGGCTGTGGCGGCTCCCGGACCCGAAGCCGTAACCCTAACGAGGCATCGCCCGATGGAAACCTCGCTCACGTGGCTGGGGCGCATGGTGGCGACCCCGGACGGCGCGGACTGGGCGCGGCTGAACGACACCTACGCCCCGCTGCTGCGCGACTGGGCCGGGCGCGCCGGCGTGCCCGCGTGCGACCGCGACGACCTCGTTCAGGAGGTGCTCGTGGTGGTGGTGCGGCGGGTGCCGGAGTTCGAGCACCGCGGGCCGGGCGCGTTCCGCGCGTGGCTGCGGGGGATTCTGGCGAACCACCTGAAGCGGTACTTCCGCACGCGCACCGTCGCGCCCGCGGTGGACCTCGACGAGGTGGCCGACCCGACCACCGCCTGCGCCCGCGCGTGGGACCGCGAGCACGACGAGTACCACGCGGCCCGCGCGCTGCGCGCGGTGGAGCGCGACTTCGCCCCGAACACGTGGGCCGCGTTCCGCCGCCAACTGTTCGACGGCGTGCCCCCGGCGCGGGTGGCCGAGGAACTGGGCATCTCGCTGAACGCCGTGCTCTTGGCCAAGAGTCGCGTGCTGCGGCGGCTGCGCGAGGAACTGGCCGGTCTGGTGGGCGAGTGACCCCGCGCGGTGTCGGGTTCTCCGACGTTCGGTGCCGCAATATTCGCGCCCGGCCCGCGCCAGCGTGCTACGCTTGTCTATCGCACGCTCGCCCACCACTTACCATGTCAAACAAAACGCGCATCGAACACGTCGTGGGCCTCGGTCCCGAGTCTCTGGACGCGATCGACCCCACCGACGACCCGCTCCCGACCCTCGGCCCGCCCGCGCGCCCCGGCGAGTTGGGCACGTTCGGCGGGTACCGCGTTCACGAACTGGTGGGCCGCGGCGGCATGGGCGCGGTGTACCGGGCCGTCGATCCGGCGCTGGGCCGCACGGTGGCGCTGAAGGTGATGTTGCCGCGGCTCGCCCAAACCGAAGTGGCGCGGCGGCGGTTCGTGCGCGAGGCGCGGGCGGTGGCCGCGATCCGGCACGACAACGTCGTCACCGTGTTCCAAGTGAGCGACGCCGGGCACCCGTTCTACGCGATGGAGTTCCTCACGGGCAAATCGCTGGAAGCGCGGCTGGCCGAGCCGGTGCCGGTGCCCGACGCGGTGCGGATCGCGCGCGAGCTGGCCGAGGGGTTGGCCGCGGCGCACGCCGCCGGGGTGGTTCACCGCGACGTGAAACCGGGCAACGTGTGGCTCGTGGACCTGCCCAACGGCACGTTCCGCACCAAGCTGCTCGACTTCGGACTGGCGCGGGTGCTCGAAGGCGACGCGCCGCTCACCCGCACCGGCGCGCTGCTGGGCACCCCGGCGTACATGGCCCCGGAACAGGCCCGCGGCGCGGGCGAGCCGCGGTCCGACGTGTTCGGGCTGGGCGCGGTGCTGTACCAGATGCTCGCGGGCCGGCCCCCGTTCGACCACGCGACCGCGATGCGGTTCCTCTCCGACCCGGACGCGTGGCAACCGCCCCCCGCGCTCGGGGCGCTCGCGCCCGAC
>JALHNS010000479.1 GCA_022843445.1 Gemmata sp. | reverse complement strand
GCTCGCGCCACACGCGGCGCGCCCCGAGGCCGCGGAAGTAGCGGTTGTGCGCGTGGAGCACGAACGCGCCGCCGGGCTTCAGCGCCGCGTGGGCGTTCGCCAGCACCCGCGCGCGGTTCTCGGCCCCGCGCACCATGCCGAGCGTGCTGAACAGGCACGCGGCGCAATCGAACGCGCCGCCGGGCGGGTCGGTGAGGTCCACGAGGTTCGCGCGCACGAACCGCGCGCGCGGCACGCGCGCGCGCGCGACCGCGAGCATGTCCTCGGAGAGATCGACGCCGACGCACTCGAACCCGTTCGCGGCGAAGTGCGCGCAGAGCCGCCCGGTTCCGCACCCGAGGTCGAGCAACCGGCCGCTCGCGGGGAACGCGCGCGCGCAGAACGCGACGTCCGCCCCCGCGAGCGGCGACGCGCGCGTCTGTTCGTCGTAGCCCGCGACCATGTCGGCCGCGTGCAGGTAGTCCCACAGCCCGCGGTCCACGCCCGCCGGGAGCTGCCAATCGGGAACCGCCATCGCTCCTCCGCCTTCGCGCCGCGCGTGCTACACTTACCCTCTGTCTATCGGGGGAGCGCCGTGAGTGTGGCGAACGTTGTGAGCTTCGACGTCGAAGAGCACCACCGCATCGAGGCGGCCGTCGGGCTGGAGGTCGGCCCGGAACTGCGGGCCGAGTACGGCGCGCGCATGGAGCGCGCCACCCGCGAACTGCTCGACCACCTCGCGCGCGCGAACGCGCTCGCCACCTTCTACGTCGTGGGCGAGATCGCGCGCACGCACCCGCAGTTGGTGCGCGACATCCACGCGGCCGGGCACGAGGTGGGTTCGCACTCGTTCGACCACCGCCGCGTGCACCGGTTCACCCCGGACACCTTTCGCGCCGACCTGCGCGCGAGCAAGGGCGCGCTCGAACAGGCCACCGGCGCGCCGGTGTTCGGGTTCCGCGCGCCCACGTTCAGCGTGACGCGCGAAACCGCGTGGGCGATCGACGTGCTCGCGGAAGAAGGGTTCGAGTACGACAGTAGCATTTTTCCCGTCCACCACGACCGCTACGGCGTGCCGGACGCGCCCCGCGGGCCGTTCCTTGTGACGGGCCGCGAGCGCGAGTTGCTGGAACTGCCGCCGCTCACGCTGCGCGCGCTGGGGCTGAACCTGCCGGTCGCGGGCGGCGGCTACTTCCGGCTGTTCCCTCTGGGCTTCATGAAGGCGGGCCTGCGCCAAGCCGCGCGGGCGGCGGACCGCGGGCCGCAGGTGGGGATGCTGTACTTCCACCCGTGGGAGTTCGACCCCGGACAGCCGCGGCTGCCGCTGGCGCGGCTCGCGCGGTGGCGCACCTACGTGGGCGTGACGCGCACCGCGAACCGGCTCGCGCGCTTGCTCGCGGCGTTCCCGTTCCGCCGCGCCATCGACGCCGCCCGCGCCATCCGCGCGAGCGGGGCCGACCTGCCGCGGTTCCAACTCGGCGCGTAAGCGCTCACCCCACCGGTGCGCCTTCGGCCGCCAGCACGCTCAGCGGGTACACCGCGCCGCCGGCGGCCACGTAGCGCAAGTACCGCGGCACGTCGTCGCCCCGCAGTTCGTAGTTGGGCAGTTCGCTCGGGCTCACCCACTCGGCGCGCAGCGATTCGTCGTCCGGTTCGCTCTTGGGCGGCGTGTCGTCGGCGGGTTCGGCGAGAAACACCACCCGCAGCCGCGCGCCGGCGGCCGTGGGCGAGTGCTCGATGCGCAGCACGCCGGTGACGCGCACCGGCACGCCGGCCTCTTCGAGCACCTCGCGCACCGGGGCGCCGGCGAACGACTCGCCCGGTTCCACGCGCCCGCCGGGCAGGTACCACGGTTCGCCGTACTTGCTCTCTTGGACCAGCAGGAACCGGTCGGCCTTGCGAACCACGACGAGCGCGTAGCACCACGTCGGGATGGGGGCGCGGGGCATGTGCGGCGGCTCTCAAATGGGGGCGCGAGCGCGACGGAGAGAGCCGCGAGTGTACCGCCCCGCGGCGCGCGTGTCAAAAGCCCGGTTCGCACTGGAAACCCCGCGCGCCGCGCGAAACAATAGCCGTGCTGCACCCAACGGGAGGACCCACAATGCGCGCTCTGTTGAACGTGTTGGCGGTGGCGGCGCTCGCTTCGGGCGGCGCGGCACCCGCGGCCCCGGTGCCCGCGAACGCGCCGGACGGCAGCCCGATCCCGGTCGGCACCGTGTGGAAGGGCAAGCTCACGCAGCGCGGCGGCGGGCCGGAGGCCTACGACTGCGTGTTCAAGATCACCAAGCGCGACGGCGACAAGTTCGAGGCCACGCTGTACGAGAAGGCCGTCGGCTCCGACGACGGGTTCTTGGAACTGACCTACCTCGTGCGCGGCACCGTGACGCCGGTCGATCCGAAGAACAAGGACAAGGGCCACAAACTCGAGTTCAAGTCGTTCGACGCGAAGGACGTGAAGAACACGTCGGAGATCGTGGGCGTGCCGTACACCGGCACCCTGACCGGCAAGACGATGAAGGGCTCGTGGAAGCTGCCCGACGACAGCGAGTTCGGCAAACTCGAGGGCGACTTCGAGTTCACCGTCGAGGAGAAGAAGGACACGAAGAAGAAGGATTGAGGGCGAACGAACAGCGAGCGTTCGCAGTGCGCCGCGGGTTTTGTCTTTGCCCACTCCCCTTGCGGGGCTGTGTAGAACGGATGCGATCGGGTCTCGGTCTTGTGGCACCGGCCTCTGGCCGGTGTCTCGATTCCTCGACATTTGCACCGGCCAGAGGCCGGTGCCACAAGAACCGAACGCATCGTTTCTACACAGCCCCCTTGCTGGAGAGGGTGGCGGCGCTTCGCCACCGGGTGAGGGGTGAGCGATGCGCGCGTTTTAGCTTCACGCAACGGTGTTTGCAATTCGCCCCTCACCCGGCCTCTTGTTGAGAGTGACTGCGCCTGCTCCGCAGTCTGGTCTCGACTCGGCCAACCTCTCCCACGCTCCCAGCCCGGTCGCCGTGAACTCGTGTCCCACACGAGTAGGCGACCGGGCGCGGAAGGGGAAAGGGCCAAACCAAGATCGCGGCTCGCTATTTCCACTCTCACCGCCGCTCGGCGGTCGCGGTCGGCACCAGCGGTTCCACGCGCAGGTCGTCGAAGTACGCGACGCCCACGCCCGTCAGCGCCGCCGTCACCGACACGGTGCCGCTCGCGGGCACGCGGCGGTACAGGTGGAACTGCTTCCACTGGTCTTTCGTGCTCAGCACCCGAACCGCGAGCGGTTCGCCGCCGATGTCGTCGTAGAACAGCACGCCGTCGGCCGTTCGCTGGATCTCACCCACAATCTTGATCCAGCCGCTCACGCGCACCAGCGTGCCCGGTTGCGCGCGCACCGGCGGGCTGTCGGCCACCAGATAGGTTTTCTCCAGCGGCCGATCCGGGAGCGCCTTCGGCTTGCCGTCCGGCCCCACCTCCGGCGGGCGCGGGCGCACTTCCAGTTTCAGCACGCCGCGGCCCAACTCCGGGGCCGGCGGCTTCGCCTCCGCGCGCCCGACGGGCCGGCTCGGCTGGAACAGCTTCGGCTGCTTCGGTTCGACGCGCGGCGGGTCCACGTCCGCGAGGCCGTCCGACGGCACCACGCCCGCGGCCACGTCCACGCGGTCTTGGGTGCTGAACCGCGCGCTCCACCCCGGCACGCGGTCGACCGGCACGCCCTCCTTCGGCACCGCGGTGCCCGGCTCGAACGCGCCGTTGGGCAGCACGTTGTCCCCCGGCCGCGTGCGGCCCACCTCGCGCACCAGTTCCCAGTGCTTGGGCAGGCTGTAGAAGCTCACCGCGTACGGGCTCGCGGTCGGCGTGTCGAGGCCCGCCGTGGCTTGGGTCCAGTGGTCGCGGGCCAGCACGCGGAGCGGGCGCAGCGCGCGGTGGGCGTCGTCGTACGCCTTGTCGTACAGGCCCGCGTCGAAGTTGCGGCGCGCGTCCTCGTGGAACCGGGCCGCGGTCTTGAACAGGTCGTCGGCCCCGCGCACGGTCGAACCCAGCGCCGCGAGCTTGTCGTGAACCAGTCGCACCTTGTCGTACTCTTCGGCCGCGAGGTCCAGCGCCCAGCGGGCCGCGAGGCGACCGTACTTGCGCGCGTAATCCTGCCACCACACCACGAGGCCGTTCGGCGTGCGGTCGCCGGTGAACACGATCGGCGTGACGAGGTCGAACTCCGGGATCGTCAGCTCGGTGCCGCCGGTCACCTTCTTGGCGAACTGTTGCAGACTCTCGACGCCCGCGGGCGTGATCCGCCACGGTTCCGCGCCGTCTTCCACTAGCGGCACCGTGACCGTGAGCGCCCGCAGCGCGCCCTGTTCCGGCACGAACTGACAGCCGGAGCCGAACCAGATGGGCAGCAGCAGCGCGCCGCGGCTGGTGTGAACGAGCGCGGCCTTCACGTTCGGGTTGTTCGTCGGCAGCAGCGGCGACACGTCGCGCCGCGGGGCCGTGAGCACCGGGGCGAGCATCTCGAGTTCGGCGTTCAGGAGCGCCGCGCCCTGAAGCCGGCCGCGCCCGTGGTGCGCGTCCGAGAGGAACCGGTCGGACCAGAACCCGAGGCCCCGCGCCCCGGCCGCGACGCTGATGTACGCGAGCAGCCGCACCTGCTCCGGGTGCGGGCCGATCGGCTCCGCGAACTGGTCCGCGCCCTTCTTCTCCAGCACCGCGCTCAGGTACCAGTCGGGCACGTGGTTCTGCACCCACGTCCAGAACACCGGGCGGGCGCCCGCGAGCTGCTTGCGCTGCTCGAGCCACGTGTAGTACTGCATCAGGTCGAGGCTCGTGTTCAGCGGCCACCGGTGCGCGCCGACGAGGTCGAGGAACTGCGAGTACGGCTCGAACCCGTCCCAGACGTCCGCGCCGATGGGGCGCGTGCGGTCCAGCTCGCGCAGCTTCTGCTTGGTGCGCTCGAGCGCGGCGTACTGCGGGGCGGTGCGCCCGCCGCCGAGGTCGTAGCACAGCACGTCGCTGTTGGCGAACCGGCGGTGGTACGCGGCCAGCGCGTCGCCCGCGGC
>JALHNS010000478.1 GCA_022843445.1 Gemmata sp. | reverse complement strand
GGCGTGAACTTGCGTCGCGCCGGTCGCGCGCACGAGGTTACACGCGTTGGAAGCGCGCACACTCCCGCCCGGTAGCACTTCGATTCGGTTCGTGCGAATCAGCTCCGCGAGCCGGGCCGCGCCTTCGAGTGCGGTCGCCGCGCCGCCGCTGGTCAGCACGCGCGCGAAACCCGCGATTTCCAGCGCGAGGAGCGCTTCGTGCGGCGCGCCGTCGAGGTCGAACGCGCGGTGGAACGCGGCGCGCCCGTTCGCGGGCGCGATCACACGCGCCGTCGCGCGCACATCGACACGGTTGTTGTGGTCGAGCGCCCCGGTCACGATTCCGGCCGCGCCCGCGGCCAACAGCGCTTCGGCGTCGGCGCACATCGTGGCAAGTTCGGCGCGCGAGTACGCGAAGCCACCGGGCCGCGGGCGCACGAGCGGCCACACCGGCACGGGCACCGCGGCGCGGGCCTCGCGCATCAGCCCGATACTCGGCGTGAGGCCGCCGAGTTCCAGCGCGCACGACAGCTCGAGCCGGTCCGCGCCGCACGCCACCGCCAGTGCCGCTTCTTCGGCCGACGAAACGGCGATTTCGAGGAGCACGCGCGTCACTTGCCCCACTCGCGGCTCACCTTCTCGGCCGCAGCGAACGCCCGCATCAGGTTCCCGCCGAGCACCTTGTGAATCTGCTGTTTCGTGTACCCGCGGTCCAGCAGCAGTTGCGTGAGCAGCGGGTAGCACGACACGTCGTCCATTTGCTTAGGCAGTTTCGGCACGCCGTCGAAGTCCGACCCGATGCCGACGTGATCGATCCCCGCGACCTTCACGATGTGGTCGATGTGGTCCGCGATGTCGCGCACGTCGCCCGCGGGGTAGTCGTTCTGCTTGGCCCACGCGCGGAACGCTTCTCGGTACTTCGCGTCGTCGTCCGGGAACTGCTTCTTCAGCTCGCGGCCCTTCTCGAACATCAGTTGCATCGCCCGCGCGCCTTCGGGTGTCAGGAACCCGCTGTAGAAGTTCACCATCACCACCCCGCCGTTCTGCTTCACCAATTTCAGCACATCGTCCGGCACGTTCCGCGGGTGGTCGGCGACGCCGCGCGCCGACGAGTGCGAGAAGATGACCGGGGCTTTGGTCGCCTTCAGCGCGGCCTTCATCGTGTCTGGGGAGACGTGCGACAGATCGACCAGCATGCCGAGCCGGTTCATCTCTTGCACCACTTGAACGCCGAACGGCGACAGCCCGTTGGCGCGGGGCGCGTCCGAACACGAATCGGCCCACTCCAGCGAATCGGAGTGCGTGAGCGTCATATAGCGCACGCCGAGCTTGTAGTAGAGGCGCAGAATCGAGAGCGAATTGTCGATGCTGTGCCCGCCCTCGACCCCGATGAGGCTCGCGACCTTCCCGGCTTTGCGGATGCGCAGTATGTCTTCGGTCCCGCTCGCCATCTCGAAGGCGTCCGGGTAGCGGCGCACCATCTCGTGAATCGTGTCGATCTGTTCGAGCGTCATCTTCACAGCCGTACCCTTTGCGGCTGTGCTCGAGGGCACGAACGCGCTCCAGAACTGCGCGCCCACGTTCCCCTGTTTGAGCCGCGGGATGTCGGTGTGCATATTCTTCTGCGGCTTGTTCAGGTCGATGGTGCGGAAGCCGGGGTCGCCGGTTTCGCGCAGCTCCCACGGCAGGTCGTTGTGCCCGTCGATGAGCAGCGCGGAATCGTGGATTTCGCGCGCCGTCTCCGAAACGACGACCGGCGGGCGGCCCTTCGGTTCCGTTTTCGGTTCGGGCTGCGCGGCGATGCCGCTCGCGACCGCGAGCGCAGCGAGAAGTGTAACGACGCGCATAAGGGTGGCTCGTGAGCGGAGAAGTTCCGGTCACGATACGTGGGGGCGCGCGTTCGGGCAAACGCGCGCCCCCACTGAGGGGCGCGCGCGGGCCAAGGGGCGCACTCGGCCCGCGCGGGGCGCACAGCCGGGGGACGCTCCCGGCCGGGCGCGAGTACGAAAAAGCCGGTGGGAGAACCGGCGGGGGTTTTGAAAGAGCGCCGTGGGCGCGGCGCACGGGCAGAGCGAACAGGACGAGGGCGAACCGGGGCGAACCAAGGGCGAACTTGAGGCGAACCGGGCGGGGCGATCAGGCGGGGTTGCTGGCGGGCGAACAGTGTGAACTTAAACCGTGGTCGTTCGGCGAGCAACCGAATCGGCGTGGCATTTCGGGGGGATTGTGAGGCGCGCCGAATCTCGTGCGCCCGATCTGACACTAAACGCGGAGGTGTCCGGTTCCGCGACACCCGATTCTCATCAAGGCGCGCGAAAACCGGGCGCAAGCAGGGTTGGAATCCCATCCTACACTGAGGCCGGCAGCACAATTCCGCGACACTCGCCGAACCCGATGCGCGCGAACCCGGCGCGCTCGGCGCTCGCGCGCAGAATCACCTCGTCGCCGTCTTCGAGGAAGGTGCGTGTGGCCCCGCTCGGCAATCGCACCGGGTCGGTGCCCTTTGAGGTGAGTTCGAGCAAACAGCCGCGGTTCTCCTTCTCCGGGCCGCTGACGGTGCCGCTCGCGATCAAATCGCCAGCGCGCAGCGGGCACCCGTTGCTCGTGTGGTGCGCCACCATTTGGCCGAGCGTCCAATACATTTCGCGGAACGGCGCGCGGCTCAACCGAATCGCGGTCGCTTCGCCCGACGCGCGCAGCCACACTTCCACGTGAATGTCGAACGCGCCGGCGTCCGGTTCCTGAAGGTACGGTAGCACGGGCGCGTCGTGCGCCGGGGCCGGCACGCGGAACGGTTCCAGCGCCTCCGCGGTAATCACCCACGGCGACACGCTCGTGCCGAAGTTCTTCGCCAAGAACGGGCCGAGCGGCTGGTACTCCCACCGCTGCACGTCGCGCGCGGACCAATCGTTCACCAAGCACACGCCCGCGACGCGGGACCGCGCTTCGGAAATGGGAACCGGTGCCCCGAGCGCGTTCGCGGGGCCGAGCAGCGCGCCGACTTCGACTTCGTAATCAAGTTCGCGCGTGGGGCCGAACTTGCCCTCGCCGAGTTGCCCGTGCGGGCGGCGGATCGGTGTTCCGCTCGCCACCAGTGACGACGCCCGCCCGTGGTAGCCGATGGGCACGTGCTTGTAGTTCGGCAGCAGCGGGTTGTCCGGGCGGAACAGCTTGCCGACATTCGTCGCGTGGTGAATCGAAGCGTAGAAGTCGGTGTAGTCGCCAACCGCCGTCGGATTGAACAGCGCGCAGTCGCGTTGCGCGAACAGCTCACGAGTCGGCGCGCCGGCTTCGAGTACGCGAACGAACTGCCGTCGCAGTTCCGCGCGCTGCGCTGCGGGGAGGGCGCAGAACCCGTTCAGGTTCGGGCCGGGGAGCCAGTCGCTCGCGTCGAGGATCGCGTCGCCGATGCCGACGCCGACTCGCGGGCGCGCGTCGTTTGGCGGCACGAACGTGCAGAGGGGCAGGTTCTGAAGTGGGAAGTCGGTGCCGGGTTCGTTCGCGGTCGGCACCCAACTGCGCCGGTGTGCGTCGTGCGTGTCGTCGAGCATTGTGGCGGCCTCGCGGTGCGTGTCACAGCAAGTGATACGCACCGCCACGCGTGCGACCGCGGCATTTCGCGCTACATGGCTACGGTCGGCGGCCGCGGATGGAGGTCGAGGATGGAGGTCGAGTTCAAGATCGCGCGCTTGCGGTGCGGGCGGCGGGCGAAGTTGTTTCACCGCGGGGACCGCCGTGGAGTACAGTGAGTTTGCCCGAACTCTGGATTTGTCCGCGGTCTCCGCGGTAAAGGCTCTGGTGAACCCCATGCCGACCGTTGCCGAGTTCGCCGCGCACCTCGAACGGTTCGCGCCGTGCGCCACCGCCGCCGAGTGGGACAACGTCGGGTTGCTCCTCGGCGACCCGGCGGCGCAGGTGTCGCGCGTCATAACCTGCCTCACGCTCACGCCGGACGTTGCCGAAGAAGTCGTACGCGACGGCGCGCGGCTCGTGGTGACGCACCACCCGGTCCTGTTTCGCGGGGCGAAGAAGCTGACCGCGAACACCACCGACGGCGCGGCGGTACTGCCGCTTCTGCGCGCCGGGGTCGCAGTGTATTCGCCGCACACCGCGTTCGACAACTGCCCCGGCGGGATCAACGACGGTCTGTGCGCGCGCCTCGGGATACAGAACCCGCGCCCGCTGCGCCCCAAAGACGGCAAGCGGCAGTGCAAGCTGGTCGCGTTCGTCCCGGACGGCGACTTGGAGAAGGTGTCCGAAGCGGTCTTCGAGGCGGGTGCGGGCGTGATCGGCCGATACGAGCAGTGCAGCTTTCGGCTAGCGGGCACCGGCACGTTTTTCCCGACCGCGGGCGCGCACCCGGTGGTCGGGCGGGTGGGGCGGCGCGAAGAGACGAACGAGTGGCGATACGAAGTGGTGGTACCCGAACCGCTTGTGTCGGCTGTCGTGGCCGCGCTGAGGCGCGCACACAGTTACGAAGAGGTGGCCTTCGACGTGTACCCGCTGAAGCCGCTCGCGAGTGGTGGAGAAGGGCGGATCGGCGAACTGAGCGAACCCACCACGCTCGGCGCGCTCGGGGAGCGCGCGAAGCGCGAGTTGCGCGCGCCCTGCGTTCAACTGGTAGGCGATCCGTCGCGCGCGGTGCGCACAGTGGCGCTCGCGTGCGGGGCCGCCGGCGAATACCTCCACGACGCGATCCGGCACAAGGCGGACGTGTTCCTCACGGGCGAGGTGCGGTTCCACGACGCGCTCGCGGCGCGCGGCGCGAACGTGGGGCTGATCCTGCCCGGTCACTATGCCACCGAGCGCCCCGCGGTCGAAGACCTCGCGGACCACCTGCGCGCCTCGTTCGCGGGTGTGGAAGTGTGGGCCAGCCGCGCCGAGCGCGACCCGCTGGCGGTAGTGTGACGAGTCGGAAGCGTGAGCGACGGTCTTTCGTGAGACCGTCGCTCACGCTTCCAGGGCCATTCCTTGTTTCACACTGCGTCCGGTGAGTGAGAGCAACCCGGCCGGCTCACGCCGGCCGGTGGACACAAAA